>NZ_CP134398.1:1575511-1890613 GCF_002968335.2 Mycobacterium sp. ITM-2016-00316 | reverse complement strand
ACTGTGCAGACCCCGTTCGCCGACGCCGAGCCGGCCGACTCCGCCGAAGAGCAGGAGAACGCCGAGGCACTCGGGGCGGACCTGCCCTCCGGTGAACCGGCGCTGGCGCTGCAGAAGATGGAGAACCGGCTGGTCCGGCTGAACCTGGCCCACCCGGACGTGCTGAACGCCGAGCAGGTCCGCAAGCTGCGCTACCTGCTCAACTTCGCCAAGCTGGCCGACTTCGAACCGGGTGCGGCCGGCCCCGGCGGGACGCGTGGGCGCGGCGACGTGGCGGTCGGTTCGGAGCTGAGGGGCTGGCAGTCCCGGGTGGTCGACGCCCTGCACGCACCGTTGCGTGAGCAGAAACACGGGGTGAGCGCGCTGACCGCGGCGCGCGAGGTGCTGACTGTGCTCGCCGCGGACCAGGACACGCAGCGGCGTTCGCTGGCCGACCGCCACGGCAGTGATTTCTCACTGCGCGAACTGGACGCGGAGGTCGGCAACAAGAAGTTGGTGACCGTACTCGGCGGCGGCGGTGGCGCGGGCTTCGTCTACATCGGCGGGATGCAGCGGCTGCTGGAGGCCGGGCAGGTGCCCGATTACATGATCGGCTCGTCCATCGGGTCGGTGATCGGTTCGGTGATGGCGCGGTCGTTGCCGGTGCCGATCCAGGAGTATGTGGCGTGGGCCAAGACGGTGTCCTACCGGTCGATTCTGGGGCCCGAACAGCTGCGCCGCAGGCATGGGCTGACCGGGGTGTTCTCCCTGCGCTTCGACCAGTTCGCGCACGCGCTGTTCACCCGCCCCGACGGTGAGCAGCTGCGGATGTCGGATCTGGGCATCCCGTTCGACGCGGTGATCGCCGGGGTGCGCAGGCAATCGTTCGCCGCGCTGCCCGCCAAGTTCCGCCATCAGGAACTCGCCGTGCTCAAGCTGCGCACCCTGCCCTTCCTGCCCATCGGTATGGGGCCCGAGGTGGCGGCCCGGCTGTGGCAGGCCGCGGCCTTCATCGATTCGCGGGTGGTCAAGGCGATCGTCATCGGCGGTGACGATCTGACCCGCGACGTCAATGTCGTTGACGCCGCATCATTCTCGTCGGCCATTCCCGGCGTGCTGCACCATGAGACCCGGGACCCACGGATGGTCCCGATCCTGGACGCGGTGCTGGCGACCCACGATGTCGCGGCGATCGTCGACGGCGGCACGGCCAGCAATGTGCCGGTGGAGCTGGCGTGGAAGCGGATCCGGGATGGCCGCCTGGGCACCCGCAACGCCTGCTATCTGGCCTTCGACTGTTTCCACCCGCAGTGGGATCCGCGGCATCTGTGGCTGGCGCCGATCGCGCAGGCCATCCAGCTGCAGATGGTGCGCAACCTGCCCTACTCCGACCACATCGTCCGGTTCTCACCCACCCTGTCGCCGGTGAACCTGGCGCCGTCGCGGGGTTCGATCGACCGGGCCTGCGCCTGGGGGCACAAACGCGTCGAGCGGGCCATTCCGATCACCTCGGCTCTGCTGCAACCGATCTGGTGGGAGGAGGCGACCCCGGCCGGACCACCCAGACGCGTCAAGGCGTCGGCGGCCGCACCGATGAGCGAGGTGCTCTCCGGGGTTGGGCGGCCGCGCAACCGATTCGAGCGCTGGCGCAACCGCTACATCACCTAGAGATCGCTGGCATCGTCGGGAACGTCGACGGCGTGCTCGGCGAGCGCCTCCAGCGGGACGACCTGCAGGGTGTTCTCGTGGGTGGACGCCATCACCACCGGGGCGGCGCAGCCGTCCTGATAGGCGCGCAGCCAGTTCACCGCGGTGACACACCAGCGATCCCCCGGTGTCAGTCCGGGAAACCGGTACTGGGGCATCGGCGTGCTCAGGTCGTTGCCGATCGAGCGCTGATGTTCCAGGAATTCGGCCGTCACGACCGCGCAGATGGTGTGCAGGCCCGCGTCTTCGGGGCCCGTCGAGCAGCAGCCGTCGCGGTAGAAGCCGGTCACCGGGTCGGTGCCGCACGGCTCCAGCGGTCCGCCCAGCACATTGAGTTCGGGTTCGTCGGGCATGTGCCCATCATGCTCCAAACGGTCCCAGACCGTTGACCGGCGCCCCGAACGTGCCATTGCTCAGCGGCATCTTGATTTCCCGGCGCCCGCGAATACAGTGACCCCATGGTGCTGATGTTCATGGTACGGATCATCGACGTGGTGGTGCGTGCCGTGCGGCTGATGGCGAGCGGTTCGGCGGCCGGTATCGCGCTGCTGGTGTTGGTGGTCGCGTTGGGCGCCGCCGGCGCGTTCTCGGTCGTCGCGCTCGGGGCGTGGCTGCTGGCCACGATGCAGAACAACCACGGCTGGATGGATGCCGTGTTGCCCTGCGCGCTCGGGGGTACCTGCCCGGCGCTGTGAGTCCGCGCTATACCCACGCCCCGCGGTGCAGCACACCGGTGACGGCGAGATCGCGGTCCAGCGCCACCAGATCGGCGGTGGCGCCGGCCGTCAGCGTGTTCGCCGGGAGCCCGAGGGCGCGGGCCGGGTTGATCGAGGACTGGGCGACGGCCTGCAGCAGCGCCTCATCGCGCGCCAACCCGCTGTGCGCCACGGCGAATCGGAACACCCGGTCCATGGTGGCGGTGCTGCCGGCGATGGTGTCGGTGCCGGCGACCCGGGCCACCCCGTCGACCACATCCACCCCGAGCGGGCCCAGTTCGTAGCGGCCGTCGGACATCCCGGTGGCCGCCATGGCGTCGGTGATCAGCGAGACCCGCTGAGCGCCAACGCTTCGGGTGACGAACCGGTAGATGGCCGGGTCGATGTGCACACCGTCGGTGATCAGCTCGACGGTCACCCGGGCGTCCTCCAGCAGCGCGACAACCGGGCCGGGTTCGCGCCGGTCGATCGGACGCATCGCGTTGAACAGGTGGGTGCCGACGGTGGCGCCGGCGTCGATGGCCGAGCGGGTCTGCGCGTAGCCGGCCTCGGTGTGACCGACCGCGGCCACCACCCCGGCCGCGGTGAGTTGTGCGATGGCCGCCGGCGCACCGTCGCGTTCGGGGGCCAGCGTCACCATCGCGATGGCACCGTCGGCGGCGGCCAGCACCCGGTCGATCTCGGCCGGGTTGGGGTCACGCATGAGCGCGGGCTGGTGCGCCCCGCAGCGGTGCACAGAGAGCCACGGGCCTTCCAGATGGATGCCGGCCAGCACACCGGCCCGGACATCGGGGGCCAAACTGCTTACCTGCCGCAGTAATTCGTCGGGAGCGGCGGTCACCAGCGAGGCGATCAGCGTGGTGGTGCCGTGCCTGCGGTGCAGCGCGGCCGCGGTGGCGGTCTCCTGTGCCGAGGCGGCGGAAAAGTTCGCGCCGCCGCCGCCGTGCAGGTGGGTGTCGACGAACCCGGGCACCACGACGGCGAGCTGATGGTCCGCGGGACCCGGTGGCGCCCCGGCACCGACGGCGCGGATCGTCCCCTCGGCCACGTCAATCCAGCCGGGCCGCAACAGGTCCGCGCCCGTCAGCAGGGTGTCAGCGGCCAGCAACACTCAGATGCCCTGCCAGTCGGGTTTGGAGCGGTGCGTCTCGCGGTAGTAGTCGGCCAGCTGCAGCCGGCGCGCGGCGGCATCGTCGAGCAACACCGTCACATGCGGGTGATGCTGCAGCACCGATCCCGGCCACATCGCGCTCACCGCGCCCTCGACGAGGTGGTGCACGGCCTCGGCCTTCTGCCGGCCGGTGGCCACCAGCACGACGTGGCGGGCATCGAGGATGGTGGCCAGCCCCTGGGTCAGGCAGTGGGTGGGCACCGCGTCGATATCGTCGTCGAAGAATCGGGCGTTGTCCGAACGGGTCTGTGCGGTCAGGGTTTTGATGCGGGTGCGCGAGGCCAGCGACGACCCGGGTTCGTTGAAGCCGATGTGACCGTCGGTGCCGATGCCGAGGATCTGCAGGTCGATGCCGCCGGCCGCGCGGATGGCTTCCTCGTAGGCGGTGCAGGCGGCCGGGATGTCGGCGGCCAGCCCGTCGGGGCCCTGCACCGCGCCGGGCGCGAAATCCACCCGGGACACGAACACGTTGTCGATGACGTTGCGGTAGCGCTCGGGGTGTTCTGCGGGTAGGCCGACGTACTCGTCGAGGGTGAAGCCGCGGACCTGTCTGAAGGAGATCTGCCCTGCCGCACAACGGGTCACGAGTTCGTCGTAGATCGCCAGCGGGGAGGATCCGGTGGCCAACCCGAGGACGGCGTCGGGCTTGCGGTGCAGCAGCGCGCTGATTGCGTCGGCGGCCAGGGTGCCGATCTCGGGCGGACCGCCGACGATGATGACCTCCATCAGCGGTTCGACACGAACAGCTCGTCGCCGGACGCGATCGCGGCGTCGAGCGCGGCGGTCACCGAGATGTTGGCGGCTTCGCGCTCGTCCATCACCACGACGGGCACGATCGGGTCGAGTCCCTTGGCGACGATCGCCGGGACGTCGAAGGTGATCACCGGCTGCCCGGCGCGGACCTGCTCACCCTGCTGCAGGTGAGTGGTGAAACCCTCCCCGTCGAGTGCGACGGTGTCCAGACCCAGATGCACCAGCACGCCCACGTTGTCGGCGGTCAGCACGACAAAGGCGTGCGGCATCAGCTTGAGCAGCCGGCCGCCGACCGGCGCGACCGCGGTGATGACCTCGCGCGGCGGGTCGATCGCGGCGCCGTAACCCACCATGCCCTGGGCGAACACCGGGTCGGGTACATCGCCGAGGGCCACCGCGCGCCCGGCCACCGGGGCGATCACTGTCGTCGTCATGGTCCCAACACTACGAGCGTCGCCCAACATGGTCTTGGCTTCGCCGCTTCTCGTTTAAGCTCCCCGCATGGGTGGGTCGACGAAACGTCAAAGCAGTCGCAGTATTCCGGGATTCGCGCAATTGCAGCGGCTCGGCAAGAGCCTCATGCTGCCGATCGCGGTGTTGCCTGCGGCGGGCATCCTGCTGCGGCTGGGCCAGCCCGACCTGCTGGGCCGCATCGAAGCACCCGTCATCGGGCCGTTCTTCCAGGCCATGAGCGCCGCCGGCGGCGCGCTGTTCGACAACCTCGCGCTGCTGTTCGCCGTCGGTGTGGCGATCGGGTTCGCGAAGAAGGCCGACGGCTCCACTGCGCTGGCCGCCGTGGTCGGCTACCTGGTGATGGACAAGGTCTTCGAGACCATGTCGCCGTTCGTGCTCGACGGGGTGCTCGACAAGGCCGGCGAACAGGCGCAGATCAACTACAGCGTGTTCGGTGGCATCGTGATCGGCCTGCTGACCGCGTGGCTGTTCGACAAGTACCACACCATCGAACTGCCGTCCTATCTCGGCTTTTTCGGCGGCCGCCGGTTCGTCCCGATCGTGGTCTCGCTGACCAGCCTGTTCGTCTCGTTTGCGATGAGCTACTTCTATCCGATCTTCGACGCCGGGCTGACCGGGCTGGGCCAGTTCATCGGCGGCGCCGGCGCGCTGGGTGCGTTCGTCTACGGGTTCGCCAACCGCATGCTCATACCGGTGGGCCTGCACCACATCCCGAACTCCTACATCTGGTTCCTCTACGGCGACTACGACACCCCCGAGGGTGTGGTCACCGGCGAGCTGACCCGGTTCGCCGCGGGCGACCCCACCGGCGGGCACCTGACCGCCGGGTTCTATCCGATCCTGATGTTCGGTCTGCCCGCCGCGGCACTGGCGATGATCCATGTGGCCAACAAGAAGCAACGCAAGGTCGCGGTCGGCATCCTGTCCGCGGCGGGGTTGACGGCGTTCCTCACCGGCGTGACCGAGCCGCTGGAGTTCGCCTTCATGTTCGTGGCGTTCCCGCTGTACGTCATCCACGCGGTGCTGACCGGTCTGTCGCTGGCGATCGCCTACATGCTCGACATCCATCTGGGCTTCTCGTTCTCCGCGGGCCTGATCGATCTGCTGCTGTACGGCACCGCACCGGCGGCCAAGAACATCCCGCTGCTGATCGGGATGGGCGTGGCGTTCTTCGTCATCTACTACCTGCTGTTCCGGTTCGCGATCACCCGATGGAACATGCGTACCCCGGGCCGCGAACCCGAGGCGGAATTCGAGGCCGAGCAGGCCGCCAACCTCGGCGACGCCGGCGAGTCCACCACCACGGTCGCCACCGTCGCGGCACCGGCGCGCGCCGATACCAAGGCCGAGCAGGTCATCGCGGCGTTCGGCGGCCGGGAGAACCTGGTCAATGTCGACGCCTGCATCACCCGGCTGCGGATGGAGGTCGCCGACCCGGCCAAGGTCGATCAGGCCCGGCTGAAGAGTCTGGGTGCAGCCGGGGTGATCGAGGTCGGCAGCAACGTGCAGGCGGTGTTCGGCACCGAGGCCGAGGCGCTCAAGAACGCCATCAAGGATGTGCTGTAGCTCGGCTCAGCGGCAGTAGTCGTGGGTGGCGTATTCCAGCGCGCGCCGGTAGAGCGGGTCCAGCCCCCGGTTCACGGCCACCTCGTCGATGGTGGCGCCCAGCTCGGCGCGACAGGTCGGGGCCTGGAGGTCCGGCCACCGCTGGGCGATCTCGGCGACCATGGTCTGGTTGAGGCCGTCGATGGTTGCCCGCGTCGACGCCAGGTCCGGGGCGCTTGCCGGCGCGGCGGCCGGGTCGACCTTCCAGTCGCCGAACAGGCTGTACTGCAACGACACCGTCGCGTCGATCTGGTCGCGGAACACGTCGCGGACATAGGCCGGGTCGGCGCCCTGGGCCTGGGCCGCGGTGGCCACGGTGTCGAGGACCTGCGCTTCGCGCTGCGGATCCTCGATCGGCCCGCCCATCAGATACTTGCTGGCCGCCACCGGTTCGGCGGTCAGCAGTCGCTGCGCGGCGGCGTCGACCAGCGGGTGCAGCGGGCTGAGCACATCGGCGCCCGCCACCGGCGCGGCGGCAACCGCCAAGGCCGCCAACGTGACCGCGAGTCCGCGCATCAGCGGCTCCCGCGGACCAGCCGGCCCGGACGCGCCCCGGTGTCGACCCCGTCGCGGCGGGTGATGACACCGTTGACGATGGTGGCGGTGTAGCCGGAGGCGCCCTGGACCAGGCGGTGACCGCCGGCGGGCAGGTCATAGGCCATCCGCGGGGCGTGCAGCGTCAGCGCGTCGAGGTCGATCACGTTGACATCGGCCTTCTTTCCGATCTCGATCACGCCGCGGTCGGTCAGCCCGAACAGTTGCGCGGTGTCGCGGGACTGTTTGCGAATCACGTACTCCAGCGGCAGCTTATCGCCGCGGTGCCGGTCGCGCGCCCAATGGGTGAGCAGGAACGTCGGGTAGGAGGCGTCGCAGATCATGCTGCAGTGCGCACCGCCGTCGGACAGGCCGAGCACCCCGGCGGGGTGGGTCAGCATCTCGCGGATCGCGTCGTGATTGCCCTCGGCGTAGTTGAACATCGGCAGCATCAGCATGGTGGCGGCGTCCGCCTCCAGCATCAGGTCGTACATGGTGGTCAGCACATCCTCGCCGCGCGCCTTGGCGATCGCGGACACCGTGCGCTCGGCGGTGGGCTCGTAGTCCGGCGGGTTGCCCAGCGAGTAGAGCCGGTCGCCCGAGTACTGCGCCAGCGCGAACATGCCGTCGAAGAGCACGTTGGGGTCGAGCGGCAGGTCCTCCTCGGACAGGATCGCCGCGCGCACAGCGGGTTCGGCGAGCCGGGCGGCCAGCTCCTCGCGGCTGAGCGCGGCCTTGAGCTTGCGGTAGGTGGGCCGGTGGGTGAAGGCGTGGTGGCCCGGGAAGCCGAGCAGCATGCCGAACGGGCGGGCCGCGACCTGCGGGTAGAGCCGGCTTCCGGCCTGGTGCGCGGCCGCGGACAGGTCGAGCTGTTCCCGCCACAGGTTGGGGTCGGCGTCGACCTGGATGAGGGCGAAGCTCAACGCGCAGTCGATCTCCTCGCCGAGCCGGCGCATCCACTCCAATTCCTTTCGGGGCGCGACGATGTCCTCGCCGGCGGCACCTTGCGGGGCGAGTTCGAACACCGCGCCGCCGCCGGCCGCGGTGGCCCGGCCGAGCGCGAACAGTTCGTCCTCGGCGGCGAAGGTTCCGGGTACGGGTTCGCCGTCCATCGCGCGGTGAGCCAGGGTGCGCGATGACGAGAAGCCCAGTGCGCCGGCCTCGATGGCCTCCTGGACGATCCGGCTCATCGCGGCGATATCGTCGGGGGTGGCCGGTTCGTTGCGGGCGCCGCGCTCCCCCATGGCGTAGGCGCGCACGGTGCCGTGCGCGATCTGGCTGCCCATGTCGACGGCGAGTTCGCGGCGGCCGATGACATCGAGGTATTCGGCGTAGGTCTCCCAGCCCCAGGTGATGCCCTCGGTGAGCGCGGTGCCCGGGATGTCCTCGACGCCCTCCATCAGTTCGATCAGCCACTGTTCCTGGCCTGGGCGCACCGGCGCGAAGCCGACTCCGCAGTTGCCGGCGACGATCGTGGTGACGCCGTGGTTGCTCGACGGTTCCAGCAGGTCGTCCCAGCTGACCTGGCCGTCGTAGTGGGTGTGGATGTCGACGAAACCGGGCGCGACGATCTTGCCGGTCGCATCGATGGTCTCGGCGGCGTCGGCCTGCAGCACGGGGTCGCTCGGCCCACGCCGGCGGACCTCGACGATCTTGCCGTCCTTGATGGCGACGTCGGCGGTGAACCGGTCGGCCCCGGTGCCGTCGACGACGGTGCCGCCGGTGATCAGTAGATCGAACACGATGCACTCCCTGTGGCCGGCGTCCCTTCCGTCGTGTGTAACACGACGGCCCCACCGGACTAGGCAGATTCGGAAAAGTGTTCACTGCTGCGGCGCCGGCCTCCTCCCATACTGTGGTCAACACCCTCTGGCCCACATCGAGCCCACGGTCGTAAATCACCCAGGCACCCTGTTATCCACAACCCTCACCTCGATCTGGGGCAGAGGGACCCACACGTGTCGGTACCGCTGGCGAGCATGTCGCCATGTACGCATTTCTGGGCAGTGAAGCCATCGCGAGCAGAGCCGTGTCCCGCGGCGAGCTCCGATCTCGCTACACCCGAGTCCTGCCGAACGTATACGTCCACAAAGGTCTCGAACTCACCCTGGAAGACCGGGCTCACGCGGCCTGGGTGTGGTGTGGGCAATCCGGTGTCATTGCGGGGCGCACCGCCGCCGGCCTGTATCTGGACCCGTGGGCTGTCACCGCGGAACCCGTCGAACTGATCGCGCTCAAGAGCAGGCATCCGCCGGGTCTGATCGTCCGCAATGAGCGGATCGCGGTCGATGAGATCACCGTCGTGGGACCTCTGGCGGTCACCAGTCCGGCTCGCACCGCACTGGACCTGGCGCGCCACCATGACCGCGATATCGCCGTCGCACTCATGGACCAACTCGCCCGGCAAGCCCGCATCTCGAAGGACGACATCCTGCGATTGGCCGAGCGCTACCCGCGCTCACGTGGAATCAACGGGGCGAAGGAGGCCATCGCCGACATCGACCCCGGTGCCCGGACACCCGAAGAGACCAGGGTTCGCCTCATTCTCTCCGACGGTGGGCTGCGCCCGACCCACACCCAGATTCACGTCACCGACGGGTTCCGGGAAGCCGTCATCGCCATGGGATGGCCGGCCCAGAAAGTGGGAGTGAACTGCGATTATCTTGCTGCGCAACGCTTTCCATATTTGGCGGTGAACGCCGCTGATCTGTTGCGGGATCTGGGCTGGCTGGTGATCGACGCCCTGCCCGACCACACCGAGCGCTACATCTACCTGCGCACACGCGATGCGCTGCGGTCGCGGGCTTAGAGCGCCTCGAAGCAGGAGTCGCTCTCCCCGGTCGGGATCGCCGCGTCGGTGGACGAGAACTTCCCGGTCACACCGGTGCTCGTCACCGCGACGCTGTCGGCCTTGATCCCCAGCGGGTAGTTGTCATTCAGCGTGGTGGTCAGCTCGCTGAGCGCGGTCTGCACGGCGTCCCTGCCGAACGGCCCGGTGACGTCCACGACGTTGAGCTCCAGATTGCCGGCGTTGACCTCCGGGCGTGCGGTGATGGTGGTGCCACCGGTGGCGTCCATGATCAGGGTGCCCGCGGCCGCGTCGGTGCGCACATCGGTGACGAGGTCGCCGACGACCGGCAGGTTCTCGGCGACGGTCTGCTTGATCCCGTCCGCGGTCCAGTCCAGGGTGGCCGTCACCGACCCGATGGTGCCCTTCGCGTCGGCGGTGGGCTGCAGGTCGATATCGCTGAGCGTGACATCGGCGGTCATGCCCTTGGCTTCCTGCACCCGGTCCCCGGTGGTGATGACCGAGATGTCGGAGTAGTGGTCGGTGAGGTACTGCCACAGGAACGGCGGCGTCACCGAGTACGACACATCGGCGGTGTCCTCGACCAGGCAGTCGGTGATACCGGAGAGCACGGTGCCGGCCCGGTGCCGGGCGTAGAGCTCTGCGGCGGCGAGTCCGCCGACCAGCACCGCCACCACGATGACGGCGATCAGCACGATGCTCTGCTTGTTGCGTGCGGCCGGGGGCGGCGGGGGCGCCATCCCGGGCGGCCGCACCGGCGGCGCCGGTGGCGGCGGCGGTGGCGTGCGGATCTGCTGGGTCACCGGGTCGGGGACCCGGATCTTCTGGGTGGGCGGCTCGGGACGCGGGAGGCGTTGCGTCGGCGGCTCGGGACGCGGTGGCCGCTGGACCGGGAGCTCGGGGCGCGGCGGTCGCGGTATCCGCCGGGTCGCCGGGTCACGCGGCGGTTCGGGCGGCTGCGTCGACATCTGCACAGTCTGCCAAACGACCGGCGGCGGGAACCCGAAGTTCCTCGCCGCCGGTGCTGACGTGCGCTTACTGCTCGGGCTGCTCGCCCTCGACGGCGCTGTAGCGGGTCCAGAAGGCGAATGCGGCCAGGCCGGCGGCCACCGCGACCACGGTCCACACCACGAAGGAGATGATCAGCGAGATCGGGGACAACCCGAAGGTGGACAGCGCGAAGCCCGCGTAGACCAGCCACAGCAGCCGGTACACCGACCACAGCGCGGTCAGGCCGCTGAAGAGGGCGATGATCAGGGCCGGGGTCTTCTCGACACGCTTGGTCAGGTCCTGCAGCTGGGCGGGGATCACGTTCATCGGTTGTCCTTTCGGGGTGCGCCGCCGCTCTGGCGTCGTCATGGCGCAAGTACAGCCGGGCGCATTCGCTACCGATCCCAACAATCTGGTGTTCAATTTGACGGGTGAGTCAACCCGACATCGTCATCCTGATGACCGACGAGGAACGCGCGGTCCCCCCGTACGAGTCGCCCGACGTGCTGGCCTGGCGGCAGCGCACGCTGAGCGGGCGGCGCTGGTTCGACGAGCACGGCGTCAGCTTCACCCGGCACTACACCGGGTCGCTGGCCTGCGTACCGAGCCGGCCGACGCTGTTCACCGGGCACTACCCCGACCTGCACGGCGTCACCCAGACCGACGGCCTGGGCAAGCGCTACGACGATTCGCGGTTGCGCTGGCTGCGCCCCGGTGAGGTGCCCACACTCGGAAACTGGTTCCGCGCAGCCGGATACGACACCCACTACGACGGCAAGTGGCACATCTCGCATGCCGACCTGGAGGACCCGGCGACCGGCAAGATCCTGGCCACCAATGACCGCAAGGGGGTCGTCGACCAGGCCGCCGTGCAGGCCTATCTCGACGCGGACCCACTGGCGCCCTACGGGTTCTCCGGCTGGGTGGGGCCCGAGCCGCACGGAGCGGCCCTGGCCAACAGTGGTTTTCGGCGCGACCCGCTGTTCGCGGACCGGATCGTGGCGTGGCTGGAGGACCGGTATGCCCGGCGCCGCGCCGGTGATGCCGCGGCTTTGCGGCCGTTCCTGCTGGTCGCCAGCTTCGTCAATCCCCATGACATCGTGCTGTTTCCGGCGTGGTCGCGGCGCAGCCCGCTGAAGGCCTCGCCGCTGGATCCCCCGCAGGTGCCGGCCGCGCCGACCGCGAACGAGGATCTGCGCAGCAAGCCGGCCGCGCAGGCGGCGTTCCGCGATGCCTACTACTCCGGCTACGGGCCCGCCGCGTCGGTCGCCCGGACCTATCGCCGTAAGGCGCAGGAGTACCGCGACCTGTACTACCGGTTGCACGCCGAGGTCGACGGCCCGCTGGACCGGGTGCGCCGCGCCGTCACCGCGGGCTCCACCGACGCGGTGCTGGTGCGCACCTCCGATCACGGGGAACTGCTGGGTGCGCACGGCGGGCTGCACCAGAAGTGGTTCAACCTCTACGACGAGGCGACCCGGGTGCCGTTCGTGATCGCCCGAATCGGCGCGGGGGCGACGACGGCACGCACGGTCACCGCGCCCACCTCGCATGTGGATCTGGTGCCGACGCTGCTCGGTGCGGCAGGCGTCGACGTGCCCGCGGTCGCTGCGCAGTTGGCCGCCGAGTTCAGCGAGGTGCATCCGCTCCCCGGACACGACCTGATGCCCGTCGTGGACGGCGGCCCGGCCGATGAAGACCGCGCGGTGTATCTGTTGACCCGCGACAATGTGCTCGAAGGCGACACCGGGGCGTCCGGGCTGGCGCGCCAGCTCGGTCGGGACGTCAATCCCCCTGCACCGCTGCGCATCCGGGTACCGGTGCAGGTCGCCGGCAACTTCGAGGGTCTGGTGGTGCGCGCCGATGACCGGCTGTGGAAGGTGGTGCGCACCTTCGACGATCCGGGTACCTGGACCGAGCCAGGGGTCCGGCAGCTGGCCTACACCGGCAGCGGCGCCCAGCGCTACCGCAGCGATGTGCTCGACGATCAGTGGGAGCTCTATGACCTGACCGGCGATCCCGCCGAGGCAGTGAACCGCTGGGAGGACCCGGCGCTGCACGAGCTGCGGGCGCTGCTGCGCATGCAGCTCAAGCAGGTACGGGCCGCCGCGGTGCCGGAGCGCAACGCACCGTGGCCGTACGTGCGCCGCCGGCCCCCGGCCCCGGAATCGGGTGGGCTGCTCGGGCGCGTGCTGGCCCGGTTCCGCCGCTGAGTCAGCCCTTGGCCAGGTGCACCAGGAATTCGATGGTCGCGACCGGCTGCACCTCCAATAACGAGGCGGGCGGCCGCGGCGGATCCACATTGAAGTCGAAGAATCTGATCGGGATGGTCCCGGCGACGTCGACGCGGTCGCCGTTGCGCTGGATGTCGATCTGCGCGCTCACCACCCGCGTCACGCCCTTGAGCGTCAGATGCACGGGCACCTCGAGCCGCGCCGGGCTGCCGTCCGCGGGCACCGCGGCCAGATCGACGGGCATGTTCATGCTCACCGTCGCCGTCGGGAACGCCGCGGTGTCCAGCGCGTCGGTGCTGCGGAAGCGTTCGTCGCGGCCCGGGCGCCCGGAGTCGAGGGCCGCGACGTCGACGGTGAACTTGGCCGACACCAGCTGGGATTGGCGGATCTCAGCGCCGCCGGTGACGGCATCGGTGCGCCCGTTGACGTCCACCATCAGCCAGAGCAGCTGCTGCTGGACGCGGTAGCCGGCCGACGATCCGGGTTGCACCGTCCAGGATCCGTCGACGTCGGTGCTCGCGGGACCGGCGCCGGGCGGCAGCGCCAGGGGCGCGTCGGGCGGTCGTTCGACATAGGTCTTGTACGCCCACGGCGCCACCGCCACGGCGGCGACGAGAAGAACGGCCAGCAGACCCGCAAAGATCAACCAGCTCTTTTTCCTCATCGCGTCATCGTGACAAAACCCGCAGGCCTTTGGGGTGATCTTGAAGGAATCAACGTCGCTGCAGGTGGGTGAGCATTCTCCGGCGATTATCCGTTTCGCCACCTGGGCAAATATCATCGGAGGCGAGATGACCGAGAACACCCTGACCACCGCCGACACCAAGTCCGCCGCCCGCGTCACCGCGGAGGCCGCCCGGCGGCGCACCTTCGCCGTGATCAGCCACCCCGACGCCGGTAAGTCGACGCTGACCGAGGCGCTGGCCCTGCATGCGCGGGTCATCACCGAGGCGGGCGCCATCCACGGCAAGGCGGGGCGGCGCTCCACGGTGTCGGACTGGATGGAGATGGAGAAGGCCCGCGGTATCTCGATCACCTCGACCGCGCTGCAGTTCCCGTACCGCGACTGCGTCATCAACCTGCTCGACACCCCCGGCCACGCCGACTTCTCCGAGGACACCTACCGGGTGCTCACCGCCGTCGACGCCGCGGTGATGCTCATCGATGCCGCGAAAGGCCTTGAGCCGCAGACCCTGAAGCTGTTCCAGGTGTGTAAGCACCGCGGCATCCCGATCATCACGGTGATCAACAAGTGGGACCGCCCGGGCCGTTATGCCCTGGAGCTGATGGACGAGATCCACGAGCGCATCGGGCTGCGCACCACTCCCCTGACCTGGCCGGTCGGCATCGCCGGCGATTTCAAGGGCGTGATGGACCGCCGCAAGGGCCACTACATCCGGTTCACCCGCACCGCCGGCGGTGCCACCGCGGCGCCAGAGGAACACATCCCGGCCGACGACGCGCTGGCGGCCGCCGGCACCGACTGGGAGACCGCGGTCGAGGAATCCGAGCTGCTGTCGATGGACGGCTCCGACTTCGATCCGGACACCTTCCGCACCGGCGAGTCCTCCCCGGTGCTGTTCACCTCCGCGGCGCTGAACTTCGGCGTGAACCAGTTGCTCGACGTGCTGGTCGAGCTGGCGCCCTCGCCGGGGCCCATCGTCGACGTGGACGGGACGCCGCGGCCGGTCGAGTCACCGTTCAGCGCGTTCGTGTTCAAGGTGCAGGCCGGGATGGATTCCTCGCACCGTGACCGCATCGCGTACGCGCGGGTGTGCTCGGGCACGTTCGAGCGCGGCGATGTGCTGACCCACGCCGGCACCGGTAAGCCGTTCGTCACCAAGTACGCGCAGTCGGTGTTCGGCCAGCAGCGCTCCACGCTCGACGATGCGTGGCCCGGCGATGTGATCGGGCTGGCCAACGCCGCGGTGCTGCGCCCCGGCGACACGCTGTATCGCGATGTGCCCGTGGTCTATCCGCCGATCCCGAGCTTCTCCCCGGAATACTTCTCGGTGGCGCGCGGCACCGATCCGAGCAAGCACAAGCAGTTCCGCAAGGGCATCGAGCAGCTGGACCAGGAGGGTGTGGTGCAGGTGCTGCGCTCGGACCGCCGCGGTGAGCAGGCCCCGGTGTTCGCCGCCGTCGGGCCGATGCAGTTCGAGGTGGCCCAGCACCGGATGGCTGCCGAGATCGGCTCCCCGATCGCGCTGGAGTCGCTGCCCTATCAGGTGGCGCGCATCGTCGACCCCAAGGACGCCGACTTCATGAACAAGCAGGTCTCCGCGGAGGTGCTGACCCGCAGCGACGGCGTCATGCTGGTGCTGTTCTCCACGCCGTGGCGGCTGCAGGGCTTCCAGCGGGACAACCCGGAGATCACGCTCCGGTCGCTGGTGGCTGCCGCGGAGGGGTAGTCGCGAAGCCGGTCAGAGCCGCGGCGATGTCATCGAGTCCACGTTCGGTGGTAGCTACCTCGTTCATCAGATCCTCGGCCCGATCCACGTCGAAGTCTGCGGCCAGTTCAAAACCGTTGATGTGCAGGAACGTCCACGCCGCCGCCCAGGCCGTTCGCTTGTTCCCGTCGACCAACGCGTGGTTGCGCGCCAAGGACTGCAGCAGCGCCGCAGCCTTGTCCCAGATGGCCGGGTAGGCATCGACGCCGAACACCGTGGCCTGCGGCCGGGCAATCGCGGCGTCGAGCAGTCCGTAGTCCCGGACCTGAAGCTCCGCACCGAAGGCAATCGAGCCCGCAGTCAAGACATCCTCGCGGTCGAGGTATTCCGTCATGCCAGACGGCGGTTGAGCTCGGCCGAACGCTCGGCCACTACGCGGGCGGCCTCCGCGACCCTGCGCTTGTGCATACTGGCGCGCTCCATCACCGCGGCGTGCACGAACTTCTTCAACGACAGGTCATCGGCGCGTGCAGCCGCGCGGATCAGGTCCATCTCGGCGTCGTCAAAGTCGAGGTTCAACGAAGGCATGCTGCCGATCGTACCTGATATGGTACTGAAACAGGTACCAACTTCGCCGCCGCCGGCTTCTCAGGGCCCGAGTTTCGCCGCAATCCATCCGGGTAACCACCCGCCATGGAGTCAGCCCACTTCACCGAGGTCACCGTGCACGTCGACGGCACCGACCGCACGGTTCGCATCGACAACCGCACCACCCTGCTGGATCTGCTGCGCGAGCACCTCGGCGTGACCGCCCCCAAGAAGGGCTGCGACCACGGCCAGTGCGGCTCGTGCACCGTCCTGATCGACGGCCGCCGCGCCACCACCTGCCTCGGTCTGGCCGTCGCCCACGACGGCGCGGAGATCGTCACCGCCGCCGGCCTCGGCGAGGACGACGCGCTGCACCCGGTCGCGCAGGCCTTCCTGGACCATGACGGGTTTCAGTGCGGGTACTGCACGCCTGGACAGATCTGCTCGGCGGTCGGCATGCTCGACGAGGTCAAATCCGGTGCGCCCAGCCACGTCAGCGACGACCTGGAAGCCACCCCCGAGCTCACCGTTGAGGAAATCCGGGAACGCATGAGCGGCAACCTGTGTCGCTGCGCGGCCTACCCGAACATCGTCGGCGCGATCCAGACGGCGGCACGATGATTCCCTTCGACTATCACCGCGCCACCAGCGTCGAGGACGCGGTCACCACGCTCGCCGAGCACCCCGACGCCATGTTCCTGGCCGGCGGCACCAACCTGGTCGACCACATGAAACTCGGTGTCGCACAACCCTCCCTGCTGGTCGACGTCGGGCACCTCTTCCCGCTGCAGGACATCGACGTGCAGCCCGACGGGTCACTGCGCGTCGGCGCCGATGTGCGCAACGCCGATCTGGCCGCCCACCCGGTGGTGCGCGGGAACTACCCGGTGCTGGCCCGCGCGCTGCTCTCCGGCGCGTCCGGCCAGCTGCGCAATCTGGCAACCACCGGCGGAAACCTGTTGCAGCGCACCCGCTGCGTGTACTTCCAGGACGTCAGCACGCCGTGCAACAAGCGCGAACCCGGTACCGGTTGCTCGGCCATCGGCGGCTATGTGCGTTATCACGCCATCCTCGGCGCCTCCGAACACTGCGTGGCGGTGCACCCCTCGGACATGGCGGTGGCGATGACGGCGCTGGATGCGCAGATCGTCTACGTGGATGCCGACGGTGACCACCGGCTGCCGATCGACGAGTTCTACCGGCTGCCCGGTGACGAACCCGACCGCGACACCACCCTGCCGCACGGTGCGTTGATCACCGCCGTCGAGATCCCCGCACCACCGGCCGGCGCGCACTCCACGTACCGCAAGGTCCGTGACCGCGCCTCCTATGCCTTCGCGCTGACCTCGGTGGCCGCCGAACTGGTCATCGAGGACGGCACCATCGGCTCCGCCCGCATCGCGCTCGGCGGCGTCGCGCACAAGCCGTGGCGGGCCCGCCTCGCCGAGCGGACGCTCATCGGCGCACCGGCCGGCGCGGAGGCGTTCGAACAGGCCGCCGCCGCCGAACTGGCACAGTCAAAACCGTTGGACGGCAACGAGTTCAAGGTGGAGCTGACGAAGCGGACGATCGTGGCTACCCTGACCTCCGTCGTGGAAGGACGTGCACGATGACGCTGGCACACCGCGTGATGGGCACCGCCGTCACCCGCCTGGACGGCCCGGCCAAGGTCACCGGCACCGCGCCGTACGCCTTCGAGTTCGGCGTCGAGAACCCGGTGTACCTGCATCCGATCCAGGCCACCATCGCCCACGGCCGCATCACCGCCATGGACACCTCCGCGGCGGCAGCCATCGACGGCGTGGCCGCGGTGCTCACCGTATTCGACGCCCCGAAGCTCGCCGACGCCTCCAACGGTGACCTCGCGGTGCTGCAGGACCCCGCCGTGCATTACCGCGGCCAGCTGATCGGCGGTGTGCTCGCCGAGAGCGCCGAAACCGCCCGGCAGGCAGCGTCGCTGGTGCGCGTCGAATACGACGAGCAACCCGTCGACGCCGAACTGACCGCCGAGCACCCGAAGCTCTACACCCCCGAGCAGGTCAACCCGGACTACCCGGCCGTGACCGCCCAGGGCGATGCCGAGGCCGCACTGCGCGAGGCGGCCGTCGTCATCGACAACACCTACACCACCCCGCACGAGCACAACAGCCCGATGGAGCCGCACGCCTGTATCGCACTGTGGGACAACGACGAGCTCACGCTGTGGGATTCCACCCAGGGTGTGCACGCCGCGCGTAAGGAGATCGCTTCGGCGTTCGGCCTGGACCCCGAGCAGGTGCGGATAATCGCCAAGAACGTCGGCGGCGGGTTCGGCTCCAAGGGTGCCCCGCATTCGCACAATGTGCTGGCCGTGATGGCCGCGCAACGACTTCCGGGCTGGCACGTGAAACTGGCGCTGACGCGGCAACAGATGTTCGACATGGTCGGCTACCGCACTCCGACCATCCAGCATCTGCGCCTGGGCGCCATGCCGGACGGCAGCCTGACCGCCATCAGCCATGACGTGGTGGAACAAACCGCGACGGTCAAGGAGTACGCCGAGCAGACCGCGACCCCGACGCGGATGATGTACGCCGCGCCGAACCGCGCAACCTCGCACCGACTCGCGCCCCTGGATGTCCCGGTGCCGTTCTGGATGCGGGCACCCGGTGAATGCCCCGGCATGTTCGCGCTGGAAGTGGCGATGGACGAACTCGCCGTGGCCTGCGATATCGACCCCATCGAACTGCGCATCCGCAACGAGCCGCCCGTCGACCCGGAGACCGGCAACCCGTGGTCCAACCGTCGGCTCATCGAGTGCCTGCAGACCGGGGCCGAACGGTTCGGCTGGGCCGGCCGCGACCCCAAGCCCGGAAATCGTTGCGAGGGTGAATGGTTGACCGGCTCCGGTGTCGCGTCGGCGGTGTACCCGGCGATGGTGATGCCCGGCAACACCGCCCGCATCGAGCACGCCACGCCCGGCCGGTTCGTCGTGCAGATCGGCGCGGTCGACATCGGCACCGGCGCATGGACCGCCCTGGCGCAGATCGCCGCCGATGCCCTGGGCGTCGAGTTGGCCGCGGTCGACCTGCAGATCGGCGACACCGCGCTGCCGAGCGCCTCGGTGGCCGGCGGCTCGTCGGGCATCACGTCGTGGGGGCGGGCCATCGTCGCCGCGGCCCGGTCCTTCCGGCATGACCACGGCGAGCACCCCGAGGTCGGCGTGCACACCACCGCGTCGGCAGCCGACGCGAACGAGGAGGCCGAGAAGTTCGGGATGTACTCCTTCGGTGCACATTTCGTGGAGGCGCGGGTCAGCCGGTTCACCGGCGAGGTGCACGTGTCCCGGATGTTGGGGGTGTTCTCGGTGGGCCGGGTGATCAACCCGACGACGCTGCGCTCACAGCTGATCGGCGGCATGACGATGGGCCTGTCGATGGCCTTGCATGAGCACAGCGTGCGCGATCCGCGCTTCGGGCACATCGTGACCCGCGACTTCGCGACCTACCACATCAGTTCGCACGCCGACGTTCCCGCCATCGAGGCGATCGCGCTCGACGATGTCGACGAGCACGCCAACCCGATGGGATCGCGCGGCGCCGGGGAGATCGGCATCGTCGGTTCCGCGGCGGCGGTGGCCAACGCGGTCTTTCATGCCACCGGGGTGCGGGTGCGCGATCTCCCCATCACCTGCGACGCCCTGATCTAGGGGCTACTCGGCCCCTGCGGAGGCCCGCAGCAGCGGGTAGGGCAGGTCGATACCGTTCTCGTCGTAGGCCCGCAGGATCTCGCGGCGCAGCCGGCGCTGCACCGACCACTGCGCGTTGGGCTTGGTCTTCAGCGTGAGCCGCAGCGTCACCTGGTCCACCGACATGGTCTGCACACCCAGCATCTCCGGCTCGCCGATCACCTTGGCGGCGATGGCCTCGTCCTTGATCGCCTCCCGCGCGGCGTCCAGCGCGACCCTCTCGGCCTCATGCAGGTCGGCGTTCAGCGCGACGGGCACCTCGACGCGGGCGACCGCGTAGTCCTGGCTCATGTTACCGACCCGGGCGATCTCGCCGTTGCGGACGTACCAGAGTGTGCCGTCGATATCGCGCACGGTGGTGATGCGCAGGCCCACGGATTCCACCTCCCCGGTGGCCTCGCCGAGGTCGACGGTGTCCCCGACGCCGTACTGGTCCTCCAGCAGCATGAACACACCGGTCACGAAGTCACGCACCAGGTTCTGCGCGCCGAAACCGATGGCCAGGCCGACCACGCCGGCCGAGGCGATGAACGGCGCGATGTTCACCCCGAAGACGTTGAGGATGGTCAGCACCACCCAGACCAGCAACACGATCGACACGGTCGACTTCAGCACCGACCCGATGGTCTGCGCGCGCTGCTGGCGGCGGGCGGCGACCTTGGCGGCGTTCGCCGAACCGGAGCGTTCGCGCAGATTGCGCAGCAGGGGCGGCTTTTTGGACGGGGATTCGCCGGCGTCGGGTTGGGCTTCGGCGACGATCTTCGGGTTTCTGCCGGTGGTGGCGCGGTCGATGGCGCGGTGGATCAGATAGCGCGCGATCAGCGCGATGACCAGGTACGCGGTGACTCTGATGGGCACTTCCACCAGCCAGTGTCTGTTGGTGTCGGTCCATTCGAAAGCAACGTTGTACACATCCATGCTGTGGCGCGTACCCGAATCCGCGCAGCGTCAATCCGCCTGCGCCAACGCCAGCACGTCCTCGGCCGACGGCGGGCTGGCCGCGTGATAGGACAGGCACCACGGCGCGACGACGCGGTGGAACGCCTCCCCCTCGGTGGCGACGTAGAAGTTGCCGGCCCGCAGGCGGCTGATATCGGGCACCAATCCGCCCTTGGCCCTGGCCATTTCCTCGGCGGTGCCGATCTGCACCGGTGAGTTCAGCAGCCCGTAGAACTGGGTGGTCGCATTGCCGGGGATCTGGTTGTGCAGGCCCTTCGGCGACTGGGTGGCGAACACCAGGCCCAGCCCGTACTTACGGGCTTGGGAGGCCAGCGCCAGCGTGCTGCGGGTGCTGGCCGTGGTGCCGCGCGACGGGGCGAGGGTCTGCGCCTCGTCCATCACCAGCAGCCCGCCCAGCGGCCGGTCGCCCGCCGGGTTGCGTTTGATCCAGGCGAACAACGCCATCTGCAGCTGGTTGACGAAGCCCTGGCGCGCCTCGTCGGACTGCAGACCGATCATGCTGATCACCGACACCCTGGCCCGCTTGCCCTCCGACGGAGTCAGCAGCACACCCGGGTCGACGGGCTGGCCCGCGCCGCCGAACATCGGGTCGTTGACCATCGCGGCCCGCAGATCCTGGGCCATGTCCGCGGCGATGCGGCGGCCGTCGGCCAGGTTGCTGACGTCGTCGGGCAGGTCGGCGAGCATGTCGATGAACCCGTCCAGCGTCGGCGCGGGTTGACGGCCGTACTGCTGCAACGCTTCCCGCAGCACCGCGCGGGACCGGTTGGCCTTCTGTGTCTGCCCGGCGATCAGCGCACGGGGTTCCAGTGCGGCGCAGGCCGATTCGACTGCATCCTGGTACTCGTCGCGGTCATCGACGACACTCGGGAAATCGGGCAGCGGCTGAAACGCCAGCGGGCGACCGTTGGAGCGGCGCGGCGTCCAGATGACGACCTCGGTGTTCTGCAGGTAGTCCTGGGCGCGGGCCTCGTCGGAGGGCCGCCAGCCGTTGGGCAGCACCGGCCACGCGGTGCCCAGGCGCGACAGGTCGTTGTTGGGGTCCAGCACGATCGCGGACACCCCGCGCAGTGCGCACTCCTCGACGAGGCGGCGGATCAGCACCGTCTTGCCCGACCCGGAGCCGGCGAAGATGGCAATGTGCTTGCGCAGCATGGCCAGATCGATCGCCACCGTCTCGTCGGTGTGCAGGTCGATGCCGAGCGGGATCTGGGTGTCGGACACCTGGGTTTCCGGCAGCGGTTCCGCTTCGGGTTCCGCTACCGGCTGCTCGACGACCACGGCGGCGGGCGCCTCGAAGTCCAGGGCCTCCTGCAACAGCGTAATGCCGTGCGCGGGCCGGCGTTCACGCAGCCAGTCGGTCAGCCCGTGCACGTCCTCGGCGATCAGGTCGCGCAGCGCGGCCATGGTGCGGATGTCGTTGTCGGCCAACGCCAAAGTCCGCCCGCCGGCGGCCTTGACCTCGTCGATCAGGCTCTGGGTCTTCGGTCCGCTCGGCCAGGGGTCGTTGCGCAGCAGGAACAGCCCGCGCCGGTCCGATCCGGACCCGAGACCCGTTGCGCTGTAGGCCTTCTTGATGCGGTTCTGGGCGGCGACGGCGTTGGTGGCGCCGACCGCGCGAAACGCCCAGTGCCGTTCGTCGTCGGTGGCCGAGTCGATGGTGTGGCGCAGCCGGGCGTGCAGCACGACGTGTGAGCCGGGCGGCGGGTCGCACTTGTAGGATTGGTCATCGCCGTGTTCGACGATCCACGCCGTCAGCGCGGCGTTGAGCAGGGCGGGCACCGCGGTGTCCTCGCCGTCGGGGTCCAGGGCGGCGGCGGTGACGGCGCGGCGGCGGTACTCGGCGAAGCGCCGGTCGATCGGCGAGGTGTCGATGTCGTTGTCCGGCTGGGGATCCGACGGTTTGGGGACGGCTCCGAAGCGGTGGATCTCGATGACCTCGCGGCGCAGCAGGCAGTCGCGGACGTGTTTGTCGGCGCGGATCAGCAGCTGGCGCGGGGTGTGCCCGGCGGCGCCGTCGAAGGCCGCGGGCAGGATCGGCCAGCTCGGGTACGGCGGGGTGAACCCGACCGAGGCGTAGCTGGCGGCGAACCGGCGTTCCAGGATGGCGCGGCCGATATCGGCGCTGGGCAGCGGCGCCAGCGGCGCGGTGACCCGGAACCGGTCGGACACGCTGGCGGTGGCGTGATCGCGGATGCGTTCCCACGCCGAGGGCAGACACGCCACCACCGCGACGGTGCGCCGCATGGATTGCCGCAGCGACATCAGGCCGTGCGCGACCTGCTCGAGCACGCCGTCGGCGTCGGGTCCGGCCTCGTCGGTGCGCGTGGAGGTCTGCGCGAGCAGGGTGTCGATCTGGTCGAGCGCCAGCACCGCGGGCCCGGCCAGCGCGGTGAGCCGGGCGATATCGCGCACGCACTGCTGCGCGGACGGGCTGGTGCCGCGCAACCGCCAGGCCTGACGGTCCTCGGCGCCGACCTCCTCGCTGGCCTGCAGGTAGGCGTCGCCGATATCGCGGGCGCCAAGATCGTTGGCGGCCAACAACACCAGCGCACGCAGGGTCTGGTGGCAGTCGCGGACATCGCGGCGCGCCTTGGCCAGCGTGTTGACGAAGTCGTCGAGCACCTCGGGTTCGAGGTCCTCGTCGCCGATGATGGCGCGGCGGTCGGCGCGCGAGACGTGCGCGATGGAGGACAACTCCCACAGCAGGTCCTTGAGCTGGGTTTCGCGGTGCTCACCGGGGCGGCCGAGGCTCTCCAGGACGCCGCTGCGCACCGATTCCCAGAAGCTGGCGGCGTCCAGCAGTTCGACGACGAAGAAGAATCCGCCGCCGGCCTGCACGCGTTCGCGGATCTGGCCGAGCAGGTGGGTCTTGCCCGAGCCGGCCTGACCGCGGATCGCGACGCCCAGCGGGGCGGTGTCGGGATCACGCAGCGCGTCGCCGAACGCGTCCATGACGTCCTCGATGGCGCGCTCGTTGAGGCCGTCCACGTGGGTGGCCTGCGGGCGCCACAGATCGTCACTGGTGGGCGCCCAGGTGAGGCGAAGCGCGGCGAGCGCGTCGCGATGTGCATCCTGCATTAAGCCTCGATGCTAATCAGATGCTTGGCCTGATTGCCGACTTCCAGCGCGGCGGCGCGGTCTGCCGGGGTGAGGACCTTCTGGTTTTCCTCGGGGATGAGGCTGATGGCGCCGGCGCGGTACAGCTCGCCGAGCGCGTCGTCGATCGCGGTGCGGGGCAGGTCATCGAGCTGTGCGCGCAGTGTCGCGAGTGCGACCCAGGCGCCGGGGCGGGCGGCCAGGGCGGTGTAGGCGTCACGGATCCGGTCGGCGGGGCCGCTCGGCGTGTCGGGCCAGAACACATCGGCCAGGCTGAGGTCGGCGCGATGCAGGTAGCGCTCGAAGCCGTGCAGGATCGTGCCCAGGGTCTTCGCCGGTCCGGTGGCGCCGGCGGGCGGGGCGGCGCTCAGGATGTCGCGGCAGACCCGCCAGCCGCGGTCGGTGAGCTCGTGCACGAAACGGCCACCGGTGCGGTCGGATTCGATCAGGCCGAGGCTGTTGAGCTTGTCGCGGCCGGCCTTCTCCAGGCGGGGGCCCAGCGCGATCAGGTCGGGGTTGGGCACCGGGCGGGATTCGGCCATCAGGACCAGCAGCACAGCGCGCTCGGTGCCGGTCAGGTCTGCCGGGGTGACACTCACGGCTTACAACGTAGCCGGATGCGCGTGGCGCGTCAGAGCGAGCAGGTGGTCAGTTGAAGCGGCCGATGATCGGGATGCGGTCCAGGATGCGGTCCCGCAGCCGCGGCTCCTGCACCGCGGGCACCGACGGTTGCAGCGGTGCGGGGGCCGCGGCCGGCGGGGGTGGTGGTGCGGGTGCGGCTTGTGGTGGTGCGGGCGCGGCAGCCGGCGGTGGTGGCGGCGCCGGGGCGGCCGGGGCGATGTTGAGGGTCCGGGCCATCTCCCGGGACGCGCGCGGCGGTACCGGACTGAGCGGCGCCGCAGGCGGTGGCGGAGCCGTTTCGACGGCCGCCACGGGCTGCGGCGGCGGTTCGGGTGCCTGCGGGGCGGTCAGCGCGACCGACAGCGACACGACGAAGACGACCGCCGCGGATCCCAGGGCGATGGCCAGCGCACCGTCGCGGGTGATGCGCTTCTTGGTTTCGGGGGCTTCGCGTGCGTTCGCGGTGAGCGCGGA
The DNA here is from genome assembly GCF_002968335.2 of Mycobacterium sp. ITM-2016-00316. NCBI lineage: Bacteria > Bacillati > Actinomycetota > Actinomycetes > Mycobacteriales > Mycobacteriaceae > Mycobacterium > Mycobacterium sp. ITM-2016-00316. The sequence continues at coordinate 1,865,782 of NZ_CP134398.1, read as the reverse complement.
CGCCAGGGCGGCGCCGCGGGTGAGCGCGAAGTCGGCCTCGGTGGCGGTGATGACGGGGCGGTCTGTTTCCTCAGACACGGCGGCGACCAGGTCGTCGGGGTCCTGCGAGCCCAGGATGTAGACGGCGTCGGGGCTGGGGCGGGCGGCGCGCACGATGGCGCGGACCCGGTCGTTCAGGGTGGCGGCGTCGGCGTGGTCGATGCTTTCGACGTGGATCTCGAAGCCGTCGACGGTGGCCACGACGGCCCCGTCGGGCTCGACGACGCAGATGACGGCGAAGTCGTGTCCGGCGATATCGGCGATGCCGCGGGCCAGGGCTGCGGTCGCCTCCACATCGCGGACGGCGACGACAGGTGCGCCGCCGGCGTAGGCGTCCAGGGCTTCGCGGACCTTGACGGCCTCGGTTTCGGCGTCGTGTGACCAGGTGATGCCGACGGCGCGCAGGTCGGCATCGGCCGGGAGTTCTGCCAGGAACTCGTCGATGTGGTCGGCGTCCACGACGGCGCGGTCGATCGGCTGGCCCTCGCCGGTGTCACCGTCGACTAGCTCGCCGTGGATGTCCTTCGAAGTCACCGAAAGGCCCAGTACGAGGCTCATTGGGGTCCCCCTGATCCGTCGTCCATTGGGGTTGAGGTTACCCGGGTGCGACGCGAAGTATCCCGGTGAGTTGTTGCGGGGTCACACTGGTCATCCGCGTTGCCGCGAAAAAGACGGGTCCGTCGGTGCCCACCTATGAGCGACAAATGAGCGACAACTAGATGCTGGGAGCGATCGGGTTGACACACTCTTCGTCCGGAATCGATCACGACACCAGCTCCGATCGGATGTACAGCAGTTGAGTGGTGATTGTTCGCGCGACCTCTAACCGGCTTTCGCGAGGAAAACCCGCAGGCCTGGAGGCGATGAAACGCTCCGTGCAGCTCGCCACGGTGCTACCTGATCCGGAACTGTTCGAACTCGCGCGGCTCAACGAGGCACTGCACGGTCCCTTCGTCTCCGCAGTGCTGGGCGGGCTGGATTCGCGCCTCATCTCCCTGTTGAGCCGGTTGCCGGACGGTCCCGTGCTCGTCAACTTCGTCGCGGGCCTTGTCCAGTTGAGTTCGGCACCCACCATCGTCGACGACGACATCCTGCGAGCCAATCTGACCGCACACCAATGGTTCTTGGACCGGGCGGTGAAGGACGCCATCCCGTTGACATCGGCCGGCTATCTGAAACCCTCTGACATGACCGCCGCAGCAGCGGTGGTGCCGCAGGTGGCCGAGTGGATGGGCAAGAACAACCGTGAAGCCAATTGCCCTGCACTGCTGAACTTTCGGGAGTCCTTGCAGGCGATGGGATTGCTGCGCAAGCTGAAGGGCTCGCTGGTGCTGACCAAGGCCGGCATCGCCGCCCAGCGCGATCCGGCGGTGTTGTGGCGCCATCTCGCATCGCGACTGATTCCCTCTGACGGCGAAGCGTTCGAATGCCACGCCACGCTGTTGTTCCTGGCACAGGCCGGCGGCGCGGAGGACGGCGGCGTTCGGTTCAAAGGCATCGCCGAAGCGTTGACCCAGCTGGGCTGGCGTCGCGAGGACGGTGAACCCGTCCCGTCAGACGTGCTGTACCGGCTGACCGCGCACGATGTGCTGGTCAACGTTTGCGATCGGCCGCGGCGGCTCGCCGACCTCAACTGGATCAGTCCTGCAGCTGCCGCGTTGGCAAGGGCGGCGCTGCGGGCCGGGCGTCTTACTTGAGGCGGAAGGCCTGATCGCTTGCTGCCCTCGGCCTACCGATCTTATTGCGCTAGTTACGCTAGCGCGATTAGCTTCTCCGATCTACCATGGGCGTATGGAAAGCACGGTGACCAGCACGGAAGCCAAGAACCAGCTGAATCGCATCCTGGCCGAAGTTGAACGGACCGGCGCATCTGTGACCATCACGAATCATGGCCGCCCCATTGCCAGGCTGGTACCGGTGCAGCCCCTTCCGCGCACATTCGGCCAGTTGCCAGCCCTGCGCATCCCCCATGACTTTGATGAACCGCTGCCCGAGGCCGAACTACACGCATGGGACGGCGCAGACGAGTCGTGAACGTTCTTCTGGACACCCACACCCTCCTATGGCTGGCCAGCTCACCGGCCGAAGTGGAGGCCGCAGCCATGGCAGAACTGATCAAACCCGAAACCCACGTCGTCGTCAGTGCCGCTTCCGCGTGGGAAATCGCCATCAAAACCAGGATCGGGAGACTCGATGGTGAGGCGTTACTGTCGGCTTGGCCGGACATCATTGCCGGCATGAGCGCCGTGGAATTGCCCATCGAGTCTGCCGACGCGATCCTCGCCGGACGGCTCCCGTGGCAACACAAGGACCCATTCGATCGGGCGATCGTGGCGCAGGCACTGCGCCGCAACCTCACCGTTGCCACTCGTGACGACAAGATCATCGACGCTGCACTGGTGGCCGTGATCAGGGCCTGATCACGGCCACCAGTAGGAGATGTTGGCGCCGGCGAGCGCCGCTTGAACGTCAAGTCAGGTGCGATGTGCGTTGCGCCGGAACAGTTCAGCCGGACGCCCCCGACCGAGGGCCACCCGTTCACCGGTGGGCTCCAGGTGCGGCTCCACGGCGCGCCGAAAGGTGTCGCGCTGCAACGTCTCCCCCACGATCGCCTCATGCAGCAACCGCAGATCCCGCAGGGTGAACTCGTCTCCGAGCAGCCGGCTCGCTCGTGCGTGTAGCCGGGAGTGGATCCGTCAGTCTGCCGAAATCCGCTGTCGGAGATGATCACGGCGCCCGATGATCCACTCCCGGCGGGTGGAGACCAGATAGTCCGCCGAGCCGAGTCGCACATCGAGGTACTCGGACGGAGATCCGCCGGCCCGCAGCATCACCTCTCCGCGCTGGGATGGGCTGCTTTTGATATCGAAGTGCCGCACGATGTCCGATGTTCGCAGTCGGCTTCCGTAGTCGAACAATCCGTTCGCCTTGCCGGCGATCCACACCACGGCCGCTGCCGCGGTTTCCACGCGACCTTTGCGCCGGAACACCTGCGGAGCGCGGGACGCCACGCGAGCCAGTACCCGTCGGCACACCGTGCGGTACTCGACGTCGAGCAGCGCATCGCAGCACCGGTCGGTCAACTCGAGCACCTCGGCGACGCGGGCGTCGATGTCATCAGGGATGCGCGACCAGTCGAACGGCTCGTCGGGCAACGGTGCGGTGTCGAGTGCGTCCAACTGCTCATGACCGCCGACTCCCTTTGCCAGGCCGTCCAATTCCAGCTCCTCGAACCAGTTTGATTCGATCGACTCGTCGAGCTCGCGAGGATCGAATCCGAGGGCACCGAACGACTGCCGGGGCGCAGCGATCGCCCGCATGTACTCGGGGGTCCAGGCATCGATGGCGTTCAAGGTCTGGTCGGTGAGATCCGCACGCACACCCGATTCGTCGTGCGCGAAACACACGAAGGCCCGCAGCAGCTCGGGCGCCAGAGCCAGGTACTCGGTGGCAGCAATGACCTTGCGGGGCAGCCAGTCTGCCAACAGAATTTCGATACGCACGTCACTCCAGCGCAACGGGTCACCCGGCCCGTAATCGGTGGCGTACCACAATATCGAGTCCAGCAGTCCGCGATGATCGGCGTCGTCGAAAGCACGACCCGGCAGCGAGCCGAAGAATCGATCGGCGAGTAGATCAAGCTTGTCGGTGTTCCTTTGCGGGCGTTGATAACCGGCTCCGCCGGCCGGCAGTGTGCGGGTGAGCCACTCGACCAGGGGGCGACACGCCGGCCAGGATTCGGTTTCCAGCGGCGGGTAGGTGCGAGCCGCCATGTCGATCGCGGGTTCGATCCACGCGCGGGCATCGGCGAGGCTCACGTCCTCCCACGTCGTGTCCGGGTCATCGTCGAGGCTCTGGTATTGGCCGACGACGTACTCGATGGATTCGGGAATGACGAAGGCGTCCTTGACCAGTTGCCCCATGTTGTGGTCGACGTAGACGACGCAGGTGGCCTCGTAGCCGCCCGCCACCCGCGCGCCGATCATGATGTTGTCGCCGTCACCGAGGATGTGCGTCATGCGGACAGCGCGGTACGCCGATGTCTGGTCGAGCCGACTCAGCCAGTCCGGTGTGGTGTGATCCCGGGCGGCCAGTTCTCGTCGGATCCGCGCCCGCAGGATCTCGTCGTCGACGAGGGCGGCGATGACGGCCAGCAGTGCGGTGGTCTCCGGCGCCGGTACGTCGATGAACATCGCCGCCAACTCTTCGCGGCTCGGCCCGTCGGGAGCGTCGAACGGATGCTTCTTGCGGCGGGGATCCACCGCGGTCAGCAGCATGCTGACGTAGCTGAGCAGGTGCAGTGGGTCGGGATCGGCCACAGCCGTGCGCACCTCACCCATCAGGTCGGGTTCGGCCGGTGCGCCGCCGCGAGGGCGCTGGGACTTCGACATGAAAACACCGTACGACGCCACGGACTGGTCCCGCGGCACCAAGTACCGCTTCGTCAGGCGCCGGCGCCGCGCGCCTGTTCGATCTGGCTTTTGATCTCCCGGTAGGCCTGCACCCGCGCCATCACCGCGTCCACCGCCGAGTTCGTCGGCGTGGAGTCCGGTGTTGCCTCAATGCCGTAGAGCATCGCGCTGAGCGTGCCGTGCAGCTCGGCCCGCTGTTCGGCAACGCGGGCATCCTCGCGCTCGGCGCGCAACGAAGCGTCGATGTGTCGTGCCTCGACGGCGCACTGAGCGATCAGTTCGACCCGCTCGATCGCGGTGCGTTCCAGGTTCGCGATGGTGGTGCGCGCCTCCGCGAGGATTCGGCGGTCATCGGCGTTCGGCTTGGTCAGCGCCGACAGCTTGCCCGTCACGGCGTTCAGGGCATGCGCTTTCGCGAAGCCGTCGGCGATCCCGGCAATATCGGTGCTGAAGTCGACATCACCCAACCACCCGGCGCGAGCGGCCTCGGTGCCGGCAACCTGCTTGACCGCTCTCAGCGCAGACTCCATCAGCACTGCATTCTGCGGCCCGAGCATGTCGATGCGCGCCTGCTTCTCCCGGCGCTCCCACTCCACGCGTTCATGCTTGGCGGCGGCCGCCTGCGCCACGCGTTCTATGCGTAGACGTTCCTGCTCCTCGACACGTCTCTTCTCGGCAGCCTCAACCGCTTTGGAGACCATCCAGATCACCAGGATGAGTGCAGTCATGGCTCCGAGGGTGATCCACACCTCTTTCGGCACCGCCGCGATGAGCACGACGATGACGACAAACAGGACGCCCACGCCGCCAGACCCACCGGATGAACCCTTGCTCACCGTTCCGCTCCCATCACGATTGACTGCGACGGATGTGCGCATGCCAGCCGGACAGAATGACAGCGGGCACCGACAAGTTGAGCCGGATGGGCGGCGCCCCGTTACCAAGGCTTTGTGCCGCACGCCATCGACCCCCTGCTGCTCGGGCAGCGCATGGTGGCGATCCTGGAGACCGGGGTGCGGGTCGCGACCTACAAACTCGCGATCCTGATGGCGCTCATCGACCACTGCATCGAGAACCTGCCCGAGTACCCGGCGGACCAGCTGGCCGTGCCGATCCCCGACCTCGCGCACCGGGTGCTGCAGCTGTACTGGCGTCAGGTTCGCCCTTTCGAAGGCCATGACCTGCGCCAGTCGAGCAATGAGAAAGAGCGAATCCCGCGGGCCGTCAGGGCCTTGCGCGCTGCGACGTCGGCTTCCTCATTGAGCGTGGTGATGACGACGGCGCCGGAGGTCTACCAGGCATCCATCGACGAGATCGGCTTGTGCCTGGCGCAGCAGCCGCTGTTTCGGCTGCAGCGACTTCCCGGTGACGCCAATGATCCGTTCCTGTACGACGACAGCTTCCTGCACGCCAACGTGTCCCGGCGAACGTTGCGAGCCCACGGTGACGCGATTGTGCTGATGCCGGGCGTGGCGGCCGGCCTTGCCCGGCTGGCCGGCCTGCTCAAGCCCGCGCTGGAGATCATGTGGGTCGACGACGTGCGCCGGATGAACAAGTTTCTCACCGCCGAGGTGCCGGATATCGCCGGGCATCTGTTCGGCCGGGACCGCACCGCATTGGCCGCGGTGCGTTGTCCCTTCAAGGACGCGTTCGGTGCGCGCTGCTTCTACTGCGACACCAATCTGCCGGCCGACAGCCCGATCGACCACGTGCTGCCGTGGTCACTCGTCGGCATCGACGGACTGGCCAATCTCGTGTTGGCGTGCGCGCGCTGCAACACCGACAAACGACATGCACTGCCGGCGGTCGACCTCGTCGACAGGGTGCTCGGTCGTGACCGCGAGAAGCTTGAGCAGATCGCCGACGCGATCCGGTGGCCCGCCGAGTACCCGCGCGTCGTCGCGGCGGCGCGCGGGATCTACGGGAGCCAGCCACCGGGAATCGCGACGTGGTCGGGATACCAAGCGAGTGTGCGACTCGACATCGGGTTCGCGCCCCGGTGGATGGATTCGCCCAGCTGAGCGGACTTGTCGGTACCCGCCCTCATACTGATCGGCTCGCTGGAGATTCCACGTCGAGCGAGAGGACACTTCGGTGGGCACGAGGCTCGCGACACTCAACATCCGGCACGGCGGCACCAAGTCCGCCGAGGCGCTGGCCACCCGACTGCTCGGCTACGACGCCGACATTTTGGTGGTCACCGAGTTCCGCGCCAACGCGGTGGGCGCGCGGTTGATCGACCGTCTTGAGCAGGTCGGCTACGACACTTCGCATCCACCGGTGGGGCCGAAGGAGAACACCGTGCTCATCGCCGCGCGCATCGGCATCGAGCGGTCATGGGCGTTCAGCGAGTCGCTCGACCCGCGACACCTGTGGTGCGCCGAGATCGACGGCGCCTACGTATGCGGGGTGTACATGCCGCAGAACACCGCGAAGCTCCCCTACTGGGAGAAGCTGATCCGGGACGCCTCGTCAAAAGGCATCGACCTGTTGATCGGCGACTTCAACACCGGCACCAACGATCTCGACAAGGATCCCCGGGGAGCCAAGTTCATCGGACCGGAAATGCCCGGCCGGCTGATCGCCTCCGGGTACACCGATATGTGGCGATCACTGCACCCCGACGTCCGCGAGTACTCCTGGTTCAGCCGACCGGGCGACAACGGCTTCCGGCTCGACTACGTCTACGCAGCGCCGGATCTCGCGCCGCGGATCAGCGTCTGCGAGTTCGACCACGACCCACGGTTGACGGGCGAAAGCGACCACTCAGGCCTGGTGGCCGTGGTGCGGGACTGGCCATGACGAATCTCGATATCCGCAGTTATTGCGGACTCCGCACTTTGTGCGGTATGGTGGCACATGCCCAGCCGGTACGAACGCATCCGCGCAGACCTCGCACACGCCGAGACCGCTGCAACCGCCGACCAAGCCCTGCAACACCTTCGGTCGGTTCTCACAGAGGTCAGCCAGTTACTCGACGAGCAGCTGGCCCGCGCCGTCGTCGACGACGAAATGTCGATCGCGGCGGCCGGAAAGAGCGCCGGCCTCACGGAGAACGCGGTCGGCCCGCGCCTCGCCAGTACGCCGAGACTGAACCCGTACGTCAGCAGTGGCGACCGGATCACCGCCGAAGACGTCAAACGCGCCCGTAGCGACAAGCACGCCAAGACTCCACTGCCACCCGCTCCCCCAGCCGAGCCGATGCGGTTCAAGCCGCGCCGAAACACCAAGCCTCGGTAGTCAACAACCGAAAGGAATCGACCATGCCGAACCAGAACCTCACCCTCATCGCCTTCCTGCTGGATCGCTCCGGATCGATGCAGTCGATCAAGTCCGACGTGGTCGGCGGCTTCGACGCGTTCCTCACCGAGCAGCGCGCCGGCGACGGGGAATGCCGCGTCACGCTCGCGCAGTTCGACAGCGAATACGAGGTCGTCTACCACGCCGTGCCCGTCGGCGAAGTGCCTGCGCTGGAACTGAATCCACGCAACAGCACCGCGCTGCTGGACTCGATGGGCAAGCTCATCACCGACACGGCAGCCGAGATCAACGCTTTAGCCGAGGACGAGCGGCCCGGCTCGGTCGTCGTGGCGATCATGACCGACGGCATGGAGAACTCCAGCCGCGAGTGGAGTCGGCCGGCAATCAAGTCACTGGTCGAGCAGCAGACCAACCAATTCGGGTGGGAGTTCCTCTATATGGGCGCCGATCAAGACGCTGTCGAGGTCGGCAAGGATCTCGGGGTCAGGGCCGAGCAGGCGGTCACCTACGGCCGGGGGAAGTCCCGGGAGGCGATGGCCGCCATGTCGGGGAATGTGCGGGGGTACCGGACCGCGAAGTTGGTCGACGCCGAAGCTGCGATGCCGGCTTTCAGTGAGGATCAGCGGTCGGACTTGGCGGAGGGGTGACACAGGTGCTGTCGAAGTCTGCACTGATACCCGAAGCGTTCAGGCGCATCCCTAAAGCAGACCGTGGCAGGCCGCCTCTTCCCGCAGTTCAGGCGTTGACTCCATGCAAACGAGCTATCAGGACGAACAACCCGCGGAGCCATCGTCGGCGCGATAACGTCGCCGTGGACGGACAGCTGCCTGGCCGTTCCGGTGACATGACCGTGTACAGCACCACCGAAGGACCACGATGGACACCCAGCGTGACATGTTCGCGCGCTTCGCACCGATGCTGCGAAGCATGTCTGACGAGCAACTTTCGGAGGAGATCGAGACTCCGAAACGGTTGTTACTTAGCAGCGGCACGGCAGGCAACAAGCGCATTGACATCGCTTACGCCCCATTTGATGACGCGGATCCTGAAGCCCGCATCGTTCTAGTTGGGCTAACCCCAGGACGGCAGCAGATGGGCAACGCTCTGAGAGAGGCTCGGCGCGGACTACTGGCAGGCCTCAACGGAGCGGAGTCGCTCGCTGCCGCCGGGTCATTTGCCAGCTTCTCTGGGCCCATGCGTACGCATCTCGTCGCCATGTTGGACAGCATCGGAGTCAATCAGCTGCTTGGTGTGCGGTCGACGGCGCTGCTGTGGGACGGCGATACCAGCCTGGTGCATTTCACATCGGTATGCCGCAATCCAGTGTTCGTTGACGGAAAGAATTACTCCGGCGCACCGCCAGTGCTGTCGACACCGATACTGCGGGAACAGGTTGAACTCGGCTTCGTGCCAGAGGTCGCCAGCCTCCGCCGCAGCATCTTCGTGCCCTTGGGCACGCAAGTCAGTGAAGTCGTCGAGTTCGCCACTTCCCAAGCCGGTCTTGATCAGTCCCGCGTCTTAGCCGGCCTGCCGCACCCCAGCGGTGCGAATGCAGAACGGATCGCGTTCTTTCTTGGAAGAAAGCCGCGGGAGACGCTCTCAAGCAAAGTCAATCCAGATCGCCTGATCGCCGCCCGCGCCGAGCTGAAGAAGAAAGTCACAAAACTCAAAGCGAAATCGGTTGGGCGATAGCGGCACCCACGATGTCCGTCCTTGACCGCAGATCAGCACGAACCAGATACAACTGCAACAAATGCCCGGATCAAGTTCCGCCCAGAAACGACAGGGGATTGCAGTGCCACTGAACCAAGAAGGCCACAAGATCTCGATGCAAGATGCGTTCGATGCATGGGAGCCTCATGCGGTAGCGCTACTGACTAAAACAGCAAAGCGGTACAACGGCTTTGTGACGTATTCGCAGCTGGCTGAGTTTGTCCAAATGCAGACCGGCATCACGCACAGAGGCCTAGTGATGAACTGGATCGGAGATGTCCTCGGTCGGGTCATTTCTGTGTGTGCGAGTAACGGATGGCCGCAGTTGACGTCGTTGTGTGTGACTTCAGATGGAACAGTAGGGGCTGGATACAAGTTCGCTCTTGATGCCGCCGAACGCGCCAGCTCAGGCAACGAACATAAGCCTTTACCCCAGGGCCTCGACGATCTCGACGAACACGCTGCCTATACGCGCTTGGAGTGCTACAGATTCTTCGGTGCTGAGCTTCCACCGGACGGCGGCAAGCCAACACTGACGCCAAAGGCTCAGGCGAAGAAAGATTTCAAGAAAGCTCAGGCGAAGCTCGATGTGCCGTTGAATTTCTGCTCCAGGTGCAACCAGGCCCTACCCATGACAGGACAGTGCGACAACTGCGACTGAGCAACGGAGCTGCTGGCTTGTCGTACCACACGGTTACGCTCTGCGAGAATTGATGAGCCGTTGACTTTGGGGAGGATGCACGGGTGTACGGACGCAGCGACGACGAGTGGGACCGAATGGTTGAAAACGTCGTCAGCTTTCTGACCGAAAAGGCGCAGTCGGAGCGCACCACCAATTACAGCGACCTGAATTCGGCATTGGCTCGGGCCGGTCACATCCCCTTCGACTTCGGCCTGGAACGCGACCGCGCCGCGGTGGGCGCAGTGCTCGGCGAAGCTGTACTCCGCACCATCGGCGACCCCAAAGTCATGCTGTCGGCGATCGTGTCCTACACCGGCCAGAACGATCCTGGCCCAGGCTTCTATAAGTTCGCCACTGAGCTGGGCCTGCTGCCGAATACGGCCACTGCCGACGACAAGCTGGCTTTTTGGGCGGGGCAGGTCAAGGCAATTCATGACCGCTACGCGCGACCAGGACGGCAGCTGAAATGACCGATCTTCAGAGCCGGGTGCTGTCCTTCGTCGGCGAGCCCGCCAAGCGGCTCGTTGAGCAGTTCTTCGACACCGACGGGCCTTTTGCCGCGACGACGTTCGATACCCTGCCCGACAACGACCGCGATCGCTTCACCACGACGGACCTACTGGCGGTGACTCTGCTCGACGTGGCGCTCCCGCCGCCGTCCGTCCGCAGTCTGTTGAAGACCGACGCGGATAAGTTCAGCGATCTACTCGCGGCGGTCCCCGACGACGTGGACCTGTGGAATGTGTCCGACGAGGACCTGGCGCATGCCGAGGCGTTGTACTGGGCGCTGCGCGTGCTCCCCAAGGTGGGCAGGACACGGGCCAGCAAGCTGATGGCACGCAAGCGGCCCCGACTGATCCCAGTGGTCGACAGCGTGATCATTGAAGCGCTGAATCTCGGAGACGATTCATGGGTCGCCCTGCGTGCCTGCCTGAGCGACCCCGGGGTCCGGGACTCGATCGAAGCCTGCCGTCCAGACAACGCACCGACTAGTTCTATCTCGACACTTCGCCTGCTGGACGCCGCAGTGTGGATACGATGCAGCCAATCGCGTCACGCGAAAATCGCAAGGCGGAACGTCGGCATCAGCACCTGACACTCATACAGACAGCAGCGACGCCACAACACCGCAGAGGTGCTCGACCTCGGCCGCCGATGGCTGCAACTCAAAAGCGTGTACGTGACACGCGCTGCTGAGCCGGTTCCACGCGATCGCGGCTGAATCGGCCGCCTCCTCTGTGTCCAAAGAACGCAGCACCGCCAGCTTGCTGCGCATGCTGGCCCATGACGCCGGCGCTTCAACTTCGATGCACCGTTGATCGACAATCAATTCCAGCGCCTGCCGCGCCAGGACTGCCGCCATGCGCGATGAGAGACCGTCCTTACGTGGCTCATTCAGCACCCGCTGCGCTTGACCCAACAATTCGACGGCGCTCATTGCGCACCGACCAGATCGGCGACCGCGCGTTCTAGGTCACGCACATCCGCCTTGGATAGCTTGCCCACCTTGCCATGAGCACCGGCATTTCCGATATCCAGCACGTTCTTTCGGCCCGGTTGCGCACCGATCCAACTCGACACATCGGCTTTCGCATCACCGAGAACTGCCAGCGCGAGGCGCTGGCGGGTAGTCTTCGCGGCCTGCCACTGCCCCTCGGCAACGAACCGTTCCGTCCCCGACATCGACTGCCGTGCGTAGTGCGCCTGCTTGGCCGCCGATTCCAGCGCCATCCGGAACAGGTTCGGCGCCACCCGGCCCTTCACATCGTCGTGGAGTTTGTCGTCCTGGATCATGGCGAACGCGTCGTCGATCAGGCGCCGAGCGGGGTCAATATTGGGGCGCGTCCTGACCTTGGAGCCAGATTCGCGAACGACCTCGATCAGTCGTGCGTCGATCCCAGTTTCTCTGATGACCGAGGCCAGTCGGTCGTCGTGGGAGAACACCACAACCTGGTGGGTGCGGGCGATATCGGTGAGGACTCGGACGAACCCGTCGATCTTGGATGGGTCCATGGCCTGGATCGGATCATCGAGCACCACAAAACGGAAAGGGCTCTTCACCGAGGTGGCACGCGGCAGGAACAGTGCGAGCGCGACGGCGTTCTGCTCCCCCTGGCTCATTACCGACAGGGCTTGCGTCGGCTCGCCATCCACCGAGCCGCCGAGCACGGCCTTTCGCTTGGTTGCGGTGCCGGCCAATGTGATCTCGCCAAGGTCGACGTTGCTTTCCTGACGGAGTTCAGCCCAGATCTGACGGGCCTGGGCGGCAATAGGTTTGAGTCGTAGGTTGCGGAACTCGGCACCTCGCTTCGTGGCCCAGTTCCGGGCGGCGGTGATCGCCTTGAGCTGGCCATCGAGTTGTTGGGCGCGGCGCTCCGACGGGATCCACGCTGCCACTTGTTCTGCCAGCGGACCCCAGGCGTCCTCGCGTTCAGCCAGTGCCGTTGTCGCCTCGTCCCGCAGGGCCTCAGCGGCTCCTACGGCGTCCAGCAGTGCCGTTTCGAGATGGGCCGCACATTCCTGGTGATCGACGGGTAGCGCCCGCGCCCGCTCCGCTGCCGTGTTGTAGGCGTCAAAGGTCGCCGGTGCAACCCCGGGAACCACTGGCGCGGGCTGCAGTTGCCTTGCCAGGGCCTCTGCATCTGCGCGGGCCGACTTTGCGTCGGCTGCCGCGGCGCGGTATTCGGTGACTGATCGCTCGCCCTCGGCGACCGATGTCCGCGCACGATCGGCCCAGGCGGAGTTGAGGCGGCCATCCCCGCATACCGGGCAGTCAGCATCGCCGGCGCGCGAGTGATAGTCCAGCGCACTGTTCAGCAGGTCCACGCGTTCGGCGGTCAGCGCGGCCAAGTCCTGCTCGCTACGCCGCAGTGCGTCCGCGGCAGCGCGCATCCGCGCCGCGCAACTCTCGATGTCGGCCACCTGCGGCGGCGCAATCTGGCTGAGTGTTTCGAGCGGTCGAATCACCTCGCGGTCGATACGGCCAGTGCCGGTCACCGCGGCCACGATCTCGTCGAGTGGGCGGACATGCTTTTTCAGCAGCTTCACCAGCGGAGCGGCCCGCTCATCATCGGACGCTGACAACGCGACCACGGCCTGCTTGCGTGCGCCATCAGCTGTGTCGCGGATCGCTTTCGCTTCCTTGAGGTTGGCGGCCAGCTTCTTCTCCACGGCGGCAAGGACTTCGAGACCAAGGAGCTGGGCCAGCGCGTCGTACAGAGCAGACGGTCCACCGTCGAAGAGCCTGCCGAGCTCCTCGTACGTCAGCACCGGACGGTAGAGCTCCAGTGCATCCGCCCAGCCGAGGCTTTCGATCCCGTCGGTAGCCTGCTCGCCGTCGCGTTGTGTCCAGAGCGTGCGATCGGCCAGTTCAGCCTCAGGCTCCCAGTCCACTCCGATCTTGACCGGCCCGCTGCCCTCGCGGGTGAAGCCGACCCGCAGCGCACACGGGTTCGGCTTGTGCAGGTTGCGCCAGGTTTCTGACCACAGCGCCTGCTTACCCCGCCAGCGGTAGCTGCTGCCGGTCAGTGCGAGCTCGACGGCTTCGGCGAAGCTCGACTTGCCGGAGCCGTTGCGACCGCTGATCACGGTCAGCCCCGGCGCGGGGTGGAGGTCGAGTTTGGCGGTGGAGCCGATGCCGCGGAAGCCGGACACCGTGATGTTGGCCAGGTACGTGGGCGACAGGTCCGCTGTGGACCCAGCGTTCTGATCCACCACCTCCGCGAGGGCGCCAAGGACGAGCTCGCGGGCAGCGTCGTCCAGGTCGCTGTCGGTGTCGAGCAGTTGCAGGATCGCGTCCTGAACGGACTGCTCGGCATTACTGGATCCCCCGGGTTCAACTTCCTCCACGGGATGATTGAACTACGAGACTCCGACAGGTGTGCAACATTTGCATCGGGCGCAAACGCACGAGACTTCCATCGCGCCCGCTCGTTGTACGCGAAACTGAAGGCATCCACCTGCAATCGCCCACCGCACACCATGAAGGGATGACATGTCCGTTGAACACCCTGAAGCCGACGCATCCGAATGGCTGACGGCCGGTGTGCCCAAAGTAGAAGCGCAGGTATACGCCGATGCCGCAGTACCGGTCGCTCTCGCCCTTCAATGGACCGATGCCGAGCTAGACACCGATGATGCGGTCGATTTCCTCGACAAGGGCGTGCCGCAGGACCAGGTGCTGGGACTGCACGAACGTGGCATCCGGCCCGAACAGATCACCGCCACCGACACCGGATTCGACATCGAGTTGGAACCTTGGCAGGAAGACCCACTGCATCAACTTCCGGAGGTCGTGACACCCGGACGTTTCCGCGTCAGCCTGTGGTCGGTAGTTCCATGGGACGGCTCGCACATTGAGAACGAAGTATTTCTCAACTGGGATGGTGGACACACCGTCGAGTGGTCGGTGCTGAGCGGTTCAGGGCTTTCGATGATGTCCGAGGTCTCGATCAACGGACTGGCCGGTTGGCCCGACGGGAAGGATGCCCTGATCAGTTACACGGGCGAGTTCGGTGATCACGGGTTTACTCGACTAGCGGGCGCTGCTGCGGCGGCGCCTAACGCCGACGGAGCCAGCACTCCCGAAGAATGGTTGGACTTCGCCACGGCACTGGTCGCCCTCGCCGAGGAACTCATGGATTCGGGTATTGAGGCCCGCGACGAACTCGCCCACGAGTACCGCCGATGCGCCGACGACGAGTGGTTCGAATTCAACGACATGTTTCGAATCTATTTGGATAGTGCACTTTCGGAAGTTGGGATTCCCGATTTCGATGACTGGATCAAGGGGGCTCTGGAAGACGGCACGTACGAAACTGGTTGATTAGGCGCCGGGTCGACGTCATTGACGACACCTTGTCAGAGGTGTATGCGACCATTTGCTGAAAGGACAGTACGACCACGCATGGGGAGAATGGATGTCGGATCCGGGACTGCAAATGCTGGGGATCTTGCACGAGAAGTTGATGATCGATGATCGATGGGCAACCCGGCGCGAACGCGGTTTCACCTGGTGGGGATACCGCCTAGCCCAGCATTTTGAGGTCGACCCACCCATGGGTTCGCAGGGGCTGAGCTACTGCAACCTGCGGATCTGGACCGAAGTTGTCAAGGACGTCGATCCTGCAGCCCAGCCGTTGCGGTCTCTGGGAGTCGTCAACCTTCAGGCGACACTGAGCGCACTGGTGTGGGACGAGCAGGCAGCAACGATCAATGAGTGTTGTGCGATCGGCGTGCACGAGGACAACGTCGGCTGGCTCGGCGACCTCCTAGCGACAGCCGCTGTTCTGCAGAACACGGCGGCCCACTCCCGGGCGCATGCCCTGGCGCGGGAATGTGGTGGCGTGGCAGCTGCATCGAACCATCCGACGAGTGGTCTCCGACCCGAAATGGACGACATGCTGAATGTCCCAGAACAGGTCGTCGTACCCGAAGGAGCCAAGCCCTCCCGCTTCGAAGGACCGCTTTCGCAAGGGTTGGCACAGTTTGCAGCGACCATGGGATGGTACGGCAACTCTGACGCCACCGGCATTGTCGTCGAGGTTCCCTACACCGGCATTCGGCCGGCATTCACCCAGAATCCGCAGGCTCCAGACACCGCTCTAGAAACCGCGCTAGTGCGAACCTTCACCGATCAGACACACCCACAGTTCGGGCAGGGTGCGTTGCTGGTAACTCAGCTGCCCGTTGCTCCCGGTTCCGATGAATCCGTTGATCTTGCGAATCGGCTCAACGCGGCCGAGGCTGCAGGGGGCGCTACCGCAGCGCCGCTGCTTGGCGCGTGGTGCCCCGATGTTCTGTCCAAGGACGGCAACGGATTGGCGTTCTGCAGCTTCCTACCCAATATTCTCGCTCGGCCAATGCTTTTGGAGAATCAGATCCTCTACCAAGGGACAAGAGCTCAGTTCGCACGCACCTTTCTGGGGTGACGCTGGCGCGCTACCAGTCCGGGAACACGAACTCAAAGGACCACATGCCCGAACAGCTCCTCACACCGTCGAAGATCACCGCGTGGCTGGACTGCGAGCACTATCTTGCGTTGCGGCATCAAGTCGACGCCGGCTCCCTGCCCAAACCTGAAGTCCACTTCGGTTCCTTCGCAAGACTGTTGGCAGACAAGGGCCTGAAGCATGAGCAGGACTGTCTAAAGCACTACGATCAACAGGGTTTGTCGATCCACGAGGTGGAGGACCGCCCAAAAGGTGAGTCCTTCGCGAGTTGGGCAAGCCGTGTCGGCAACCCGCTGGCAGACGGACACGACGTCGTCTACCAGATGCCGTTCGTGCACGACGGCATCCGAGGTATCGCCGACTTTCTGATTCGCGTCGTCGACGACGAGACAGGTGCCATTTCGTACGAGCCGGTCGACGCGAAGCTGGCGCGAGTAGAAGCAAAGCCAGGACATGTGCTGCAGCTCTGTTTCTATGCCGATGCCATCGAGGCGCTAACTGGCGCCCGACCCGCCCAGATGCACCTGTGGCTCGGGTCGGGCAAGGTAGAAACGCTGCAAGTCAACGACTTCGGCGCATATTGGCGTCGGCTGCGCGGGCGGCTGGCCGAAACTCTCGACGCAGGTCCAGCGACATCTACCAAAGCCGTTCCATGCGCGCACTGCGACTTCTGCGAGTTCTCTGAGGTCTGCGAAGGCACTTGGCGAGCCGAAGATTCCTTGCACTATGTCGCTGGTATCCGCAAGCCCGAGATCGCAGCGCTGGCGGACTCGGGCACAACGACACTCACCGAGCTCTCACTTCTTAAACGAGAAGTAGCAGGAATACGTGAGGAACGGCTGCGTCGGCTGACCGGGCAAGCGCTCCTACAGACACAGGCCAACGCCGATGCACCGCCGCCGTTCGCTGCAATCGACATCGGCGCAGACAAGACCTGGGGCCGCGGATAGGACAAACTCCCCGAACCTAGCGAAGGCGACGTGTTTCTGGACTTCGAAGGTCACCCCTTCTGGCGCTCCGATGCCGGACTGTTCTTCCTTTTCGGTCTGATCGAATGCGATAGCCAGGACAAGTGGAACTACCGATGCTGGTGGGCACACGATCTCGAAGGCGAGGCCGCAGCTGTCTCCGCCCTTATCGACTATCTGGCAGCTCGCCGTGAGGCGTACCCAACGATGCACGTCTATCACTACAACCACACGGAGCGGTCCTCGCTGGAAAGGCTGGCGACAGAACACCGTGTGCGTGAAGAGGTGCTGCGCGAGATGGTCGACACCGGATTATTCGTAGACCTGTATGTCGTGGCGCTCAATAGTTTTCAGGCTGGCGTCGAAAGCTACGGACTCAAGCATCTGGAGCGGCTGACCGGTTACCAACGAAGTCACGATATCGACAAGGGCGCCGGCGCTGTCGTGCAATACGAGCGGTTCATGACTTCGGGCTTCAGCTCAGATCTCGATGGCATCGCCAGATACAACGAGGATGACGTCCGAGCCACGATGGCACTCAGAGATTGGCTGCTTGCTAAACGGCCGGCCGACCGCGATTGGCGTGCAGCGTATCTGGATCCGGAAGAAGCGCTTCCCGAACTCGATGAGCAGATTGTCCGCATGCATTCCTTTGCGCCTGAGTCACACGAGTATTTCCTTGGAGATCTCCTCGGTTACTGGCGCCGCGAGTGGCGCGCGTATCTTGCCCCGAAGCTAGTAACAGTGCAGTCGGATTCGACGGAGTTGTTCGACGATCCCGAAGCCATCACCGCGATGACGCTAGTAGAACGGATCGAACGGACCAGCAAAGGCGGCAAGCAGCTGCTTCCTGCCATGCGGTTCCGCTTTCCCGAGCAGAATCTTGAGCGCATGCCCAAGAGTGGCGGCAGCGTGGTTGTGCAGGCGCCCGACGACCAGGCATATTTTCCGAGCATCAACAATCTAAATGAGGAAGAACGCTACATCGACCTCGTGTGGAATGAAGATTTGCAGAAAGCGGACTTCATTCCCGCTTCGGCCGTCCTGCACGACTGGATCGCGGCAAAGCCCAAACCTGGCAGGCTGTCGACCTTTGTTTCACAGTGGCCAGCCGGTGCCGACTCGGTGACAGCGGCGCTGCTTCGTCGCGACCTCCCCCTATTCCTCGACGGCAACCGACCCGGCGGTACTCTGTTCACCGACAACCTCGCAGACATGACGCGATGGGTCACCCAACTCGATAACAGCTGCGGCGGCATCCAGGGCCCACCGGGAGCTGGAAAGACCTACAGTGCAGCCCATCTGATACACGCCCTCATCCGATCAGGATTACGGGTGGGAGTGACTGCCACCAGCCACCACGCCATCAGCAACGTCCTCAAGAAGTGCGTCGATGTGTTCAGCGACAACGCCGATCTCAGCCTTCTGAATGCCGTGCGCAAACCGCCCACGGGCACGACCGCGACGATCCCCAGCATCCGCAACGCAACCGACAACAAAATATGTGCGCGACCTGAGTTCAATCTTGTTGCCGGGACGACATGGTTGTTCGCCTCCGATGTCATGCAGGCGGCACCGGTCGACGTCCTTCTGATAGATGAAGCGGGCCAAATGGCGCTGGCGGACGCGCTGGCCGCGTCATGCGCGTCCCGCAACCTGATCCTGCTCGGCGATCCACTGCAATTGCCGCAGGTTGCCCAGGCCTCGCATCCCGGCAACTCCGGACGCAGTGTCCTCGAACACCTGCTTGGCGACGACGCCACCATGCCGGCAGACCGGGGAGTGTTTCTGCAGACCACTTGGAGGATGCACCCCGACGTATGCCGCTTCATTTCCGACCAGATCTACGAGGGTCGGCTGCGCAGCCATCCAGACTGTTCGCGGCAGTCGACGATGGCGGGGACTGGACTACGTTGGCTGCGAGCGACGCACAGAGGGTGCACGACATCTTCGACAGAAGAAGCCGAGATAATCGCCGCGCAGGTCGAGGAGCTGGTCGTTACTGAATGGACGAACATGGAGGGCGAGCAGAAGGCCTTGACGACAAGTGATTTCATGGTCGTCGCGCCGTACAACGATCAAGTTCGCCTGCTCCGAGAGCGGCTTGACAGCAACCCGCTCACTGCGCATGTCCCGGTCGGGACCGTGGACAAGTTTCAGGGCGGCGAGGCCGCAGTGATCTTCTTCAGCATGACCACCTCCAGTCGCGACGACATGACACGGACGGCCGACTTCCTGTTCTCACGCAACCGGCTCAACGTGGCGATCAGTCGCGCACGATGCCTGGCGTACCTGGTGTGCACTGAGGAACTTCTGAATGCGCGGGCGCACAACGTCGAGGAGATGCGGTTAATCGGGACATTGAATGCGTTTGTCGAGTACGCGGAGCTTTTCAATTGACAGCTTGGGAAACCCTGTCCCCCACGGCCCACACATCGTCCGGATCGAGACCTCTGACCGGCACTACTCTGGCCGGACCACGCTCGTCTTGGCCCAACATCGATGCGATCTCGGCGAATCCGTGTGACCCCGAATGCTTGAAATTTCCCTTCCAACAACCGGAGATCATGAGATTGCCGTCCTTGATGGAAAGCTTGAATGGTGGGAACCGTCGGCCGAACGGGTACACGAATAGGTAGCCACTGGGCCGCTTTCCATAGTGAAGCCGGGAATGGGTACCCTGCGACCGGAGTTGGCCGTTGGCATCCACCAACTCAAAAAACCTCAGTAGGAACGATCGATCGCTTGGGTCCTCCACGGCGGCGATAAACTGCTGGCGGGTCCAAGCACCGGACTCGTAGGTGGAGTACGCCTCTGGGTAGGTGGCAGTTTGGGCAGCTGCCAGTTGCCGGCCAGTTAGCCAAGACCGCACGTGGTCGACCTTATCGAGAGCACTCTCCGCGAGGGCGTTGACTTCGTCGTTCGGACCGCGTTTCACCGCGCTCACGATCCCATCGTTCACTGAATAGCGGATCTCCACGCTGACAGCAGCCTTGCTGAAAATATCAGTGTCGTCAGTCGACTCGACCTGCCAGCCACAGCCATCGGCGATGTCGACGGTATCTAACCGGGACCCTGTTCCTACTGCCAATGGTCAACCCTCCTTGAAGTCTGGTCCATACCCTCACACCGCGTGGTTCGAGCGAAAGATGAGTACGCAGCTGTGGAGCGGCGCACACTCTGTTCAACGATCAGCATCTAAACCACCGACGGCTTGAATCGCTCGTCGAAACCCTAGATGCTTTTGGATGAGCCACTCCATCATTGCCGGCCACTGGTCGCGATCGGCGACGCTGGTGAATGCCGACACCACGTACAGGCGAGTGTCGTTCTTGCCCGGCATCTCGTCCCACACAACACTCTCCCCCAACTCGAACTCGAACTGGCCCTTCTTCGCCCGCAAGGATTCAAAGCGGGCAAGGTTAACCGCAGGATCAAGGTGTCCGAACGCCAGCTCCAGGCGCAGGGGTCCAGGTTTGAAGGCCGAACAGAAAAAGGTCCGTGGCACGCCAGTCGGTAGCGTGGCATTTGGCGCGGTTCTCGACGTGCCTGATCGCGCCCTCCAGTCCGGATACTCGGCAGCTACTCGGCTACGGAACTGCCTCCAAAATTCCGAGTAGAGCTGCGATCCTGAAACGGTCGCCTCGACGAGTTCTCGCACGCCGTCCTGGCAGGCGAGCCATGACCGCAGCTGATCGACTCTTGCGGTCACACCACCCCCGGTAGTGTCGACGTCGCCGTCCGCACCACGCTTGACCGCTCTCTCGACTACATCGTTGGCCGCATAGTGGACCTCGATGGTGACCGTCCCTCTGATGAAGGTGCCAGCTCGGTCTGTTGACTCAATCTGCCATCCCAAGCCATCTGCCATGTCCACGGTGTCGAGTCGGGTACTAGTTCCCTTCTCCAGTGGTCGCCTCTCCATCAGACGAGTTCGGTTGACTGGATGGAGGTCATCGCGCTCACCACGTCGTCAACCTGTCGCAGTAGATCGGTTGGCGCCAAGGCTAGGTCCAGCGCGTGGCAACTGATTGTCACTCCAGCATTCCGTACTGTGTGCACGCTGACCGACTCGTTGCCCTTCGCGTAAATGAGATGTCCATCCGAAAGCCCCAGAACGGTGCAGTATGCCAGCATTTGGTACAGGTCAGCGTTTGGAAAGCCTTCAGGGCGTTCGGCTTTGTATTTCGCATCGGCCACTGCCGTCGGTGATCCGAGTTGGCGGCATAGGAGGTCAGGACGCATGTCAACCTGCCGTTCATCGTCCAAATGCAGTGCGGCCTGTGTTTCGCAGTGCCAGCCCCGGCTTGCTAGAGACTCGCGCAGCGCGACGGAAACGAAGTCCTCGAAAATACGCCACATGTCGAACATAGAGCCCGTCACTGTCACACGACCAAGGTGGTGATCGAAAGACTCAGCAGCCAACACGATCTCGGCCAGACGGAGCGCGGACTCGTAGCGGACGTTCAACCGACTCGGCTGCCACCGCGGTACCTGCGCGCCGCGCGCAGGTACCGAAACTTCAGCCAGTGCGCGTCGAAGTCGTTGCAACAGCCTGCGCGCGGGCTCACTGATGCGCGCGATTGTCAACAGCCGCAGCGTGGCCATCGCAAGAATTTGGTTTTCGGCGATGTCCACCGTGAAGTCGTCATACTCAACCGCGATTGGGACGGGCACCCCGTAGAGCCGGCTCATCTGCTCACTGGCCAAGATGCGACCTCGCAGTACCGGCAGCGTGTCGGTGACCGTCCGGTATCCCTGCAGAAGTCCTTGTTCGACAGCACGGGTAGCAAGGCGCGCAAATGACTCAGCCACCGCAGGTAAGAGATCGTCGGCCGCCTCGAGCTGCACAGCGTCATTACGCCATATCTGCGGGTTCTGTGCGTATCCGAGCAGGAACAGCAGGCGGTTCAGATCTGTGATCTTCGGTCGAATTACGACTTGGAGCCCACCGACGGTGACAGCGCCGACCTTCCGGCCAGCAGCCACCTCGAAGAGCCCATCTTCGAGCGTCGGAGTGACCGCCGCGAGTTCTAGGTCAGTAAATGCGCGATACTCCGAAGCGGACAGCCTGACCGTCTCGGGCGGACCGCCCTCAGTCAGTACCAGCGATGCCGGCATCGTCGTCCAATTCGTCTCTATCACGTTGAGCCGCAGCCGATCTCGCAGCGATACTCTTCCTCAGCACGTCCAGCCCGTATTTGGCTGGAACGTCTACATTGTGGTCGCCGAAATGGTGTTCCTCCAGCAACGGCAGGATGTCGGTGCGCCACATGAGCTCCAATGCCTTACCCGTGTGGTCCTGGGCGAGGCGTCCTCGCATGAAGTATGAGGGCCCGATTTTGAAGTCGGAGTCGGCGATGCGCGAGTTAAGCTCCTCATGGATGTCGGCCAGCCGGCTCGTGTGACCGTTGGCCACCAACCAACTACGGAGGATCCCACGGGTGGGTTCCTCGGATGGGTGCAGAGGCAGAAACGCGAATCGTCGACGTAGCGCGCCGTCCACAAGCGCAATAGAACGGTCGGCTGTGTTCATGGTGCCGATCACAAAGATATTCTTGGGCAGCGAGAAGGGCTCGGAGCTGTCCGAAGAATACATAAGGTCGATTGTCTGGTCGCGGTACTCCAACAGGAAGTAGAGTTCTCCGAAGATCTTCGGTAGATTGCCGCGGTTGATCTCGTCGATGATCAGAACGTAGGCGTCCTCGGGGTTGTCGGCAGCTTTGTCGACCAGAGATCTAAGCGGGCCGGGCTTCAGCTCAAACGTAATATGGCCGCCTGCTTCGCTCTTCGGCCGGAAGCCTTCGAAGAAGTCTTCGTACGAGTAGGCCGGATGGAACTGAACCAGCTTCACGTTCGACGAGTCGGTTAGATAGTTAGCGAGTTCCCTCGCAATGTAAGTCTTTCCGGTGCCCGGTGGTCCGTAGAACACAAGCTGACGACGCTCGCGTAAGAGCTCGATGCAGTCCTGCACCCAATTAATGCCGACGTGAAGACGACCTGCCAGTTCGCTGGTGGCATCTCGCAGATGGACGCCTGACGACGGATTCCGCTGCGGCTTTCGTTCCGCCAACGCGGTCAGTAGCTCTAGATGCTGACTCAGCTCGAGAACCTCGCCCTGCGCGCTTAGACGTGCCGCAACGTCGTCCGGGACGTCGGACCAAGGGCACGGATGGTCGAACCACTTCACTGGCCGGCGCAGGTTGGATCGCCCGTCAGTGCTCACGACAAACTCAGGGGGACCGGCGACCGTGCCGAAGTGGATAGCGCCATGGCTTACTGTGACGACCAGATCTCCGGGACGCATCCGCTCGAGGAAGGCAGAGAACTCGTCAACCTTCTCCTGGCGTGCAGCGTAACCGGATGAGCTGTAATCGGTTTCGACGAACTCTTTCAGCTGCTCGCGTGTGACATCGGCATCGATCGGCCGCAGTAGGCTCGCGGCCAGCGACACCGACTCCTTGCGTCGCCAGATAGGCACCATGTCTTGCCCTTTGACATTGGATCCGTGAATCTTCCACGCGTGTTGCAGGGTAGGCGCAGGCGGCTTCAACCAGCGCTCTATCCAAGGTTTGGCGTAGAGGTCGACGTGTCCGCCCTCAGCCTCAGTGAGAGCTTCGTAGATCTGCGCAATATCGACATCAAGGTCACCTGATGGCGCGGCGAGGAACCTTCCGGCGAGACCGTCGCGGAGCGCCGTGCGGTGGTCGATGTTCACCACCGGCAGGTAGAAATGAGGAAATGCCAAGTAAAGCAGCGACTGCCGTTGGGCCGCTTGACCGGTCGGTACCGCGTTCACTACTTCCCGGAAGATCAACGGCTCAGCGACGGCGTCGACCCGACGTTGATCGGACAGCGACTTGAAATGGCGGGCGAACTGAATTAGGTAGACGATCTGCGCCCACCGATAGGTTGTGAACGCTTGCCCACCATTGAACACTCCACCGCCGAGCAGCGCTGCTCTAACGGCATCCGGCAGCGTAACCGGAGAACTACTCATGCTGAGAACGTTCTCCACCTGCTTGACCTTCAGGACGCCGCCGAGGTTGAGAATCGGCAGCATGTTCATGATGAGCAGCTCGGCGAATAGCTGAACAGCATCGGGGGACGAATCCGCCAATTGATGCTCCAGCTTCTCGAAGAATCCGCCGGGTCCGGCATCGGGCTTATCGACGTACGCCGCAGCGAGTTCGTCGAGATTGGAAGCGGTCCAGACCGGCCGGCCGGGGGTAAGCAGTGAGTCGTCGTTGGCCAACCCGGAATCGATCAGGTGTCGTCCGACCGCCTCAACACCTACCGCCGCCGCACGTGCAAACGTCCCCACCTCGGCAGTGCTCGTCACTCGGTGCTCCTTCTGCGCAGATCATGGGATTGTTCGCTAGGAGCACTGTGGCAGTCTGCCAACCAACACTCGCATTCCGTCGCCCCCGCTTCTCCTTATACCAACAGTCGCTGCCACCGGCCGTGCATCGCACGTCAATCCGGGGCTGTCGAGCCACACTATCGCTAGCCATCGACGCGGCGACGGTTTCTGTGCGACAAAAGTTCTCGCCGAAGGACTGACACTTTCCTGGCCTACAAATCTGTCGAGCACTCGGGCCGTTGATCAGGTGGCAATGAGACCGCGGCCCTTGGGCTGCCACTCCCAGGTGTTAAGACTGTTCAGCAGCTTGATCCTTTCTTCGCCGAGGACCCCATTTCGCCACCTCTTGCGCTGGGCCTTGACCCAGGACATCAGCTTCTTATCCGGGTAGTCCCTGGGAATGCTGGTGTGCCCATGCTGCTTCTCGAAAACACTGAGCTTGTCGAACATCTCCATCCATTTGGCGAGTTGCCCATCCCAAGTCCAGCCGGGGATCTCCTCCAACAAAGCGATGCGCTCGGAACCAAGCCTGTCCTTGTTTATTCGCTGGGTAGAAACCCACGAACCGACATTGACGCCTCCCACCGCGTAGTCCTGCGGGATGTTTGCATGGCCGTGCTCCATGGCAAATTTCAGTGCCTCCTGGCGGTTAGCATCCCATTTGACATCACGGGCGGACAGCGCCCACCCCGGCAACTCCTTGTCCAGTCGTTCCCTGCGATCGGCTTCGAGATTCTTGGCGGACCGCTGCAATTGAAGCCACCGGGCATCCGGTCCTGATGTAGGCATAATTCCGTGCTCATTATGAAAGCCAACAGCCCGGAGAAGCCCTTCCTCCCAGAGTTCATCGAAAGGAGCCCACTGAAACTGCAACGCGTCCAACTGCGCTATGCGTTCCGCGCTGAGCTTGCCGTTCTTGGCCCAGGTGCGAAAAATATTGGTCACGTTCCCCAGAGCGTGGCCGCGGTAACGGAATACCGCACCGTCGACCCTAGTGGGAATGTTTGTGTTACCGAACTCCTGCTTGTACTCCTTGATCAAATCGACCCAGAACGAAAAGGAGGAGTACAGCCGTTCCACCAGACGCGCCTCAAACGCCTGCAGGATGTCTTCGGTGATGGCGGGAATGTCGATCTCCGCCACATGAGACAGACCAATTGTCCTCTTGTATCCACCCCTCTGTGCGCCGAGTCTCAGCCTCACCATGTTGATCTCTTCAGCGAACCTCTCATCCTCGTTACGCAGCACCATGAGGACCCGATGGATTGGCTCATAAAGTGAGTTTGCTATCGCGCTCACGGGGTCATCGTCCGTGGCGTCGACAAACACCGGCAGAACGATTGTGCCGATCTTGTCGGGGTCATTGCGGTCAAGCCGCAGAACCCGACCTACTGTCTGGATAATGTCGATCTCCGACCCTTTGGGATCGATAATCGCGACTGCATTCAGGTTCGGCACGTCGACACCCTCGCCGAATAGTCGAACGTTGCTCACCACCGCATACGTGTCCTTGCCAGGGCTGCGAAGGGCCGTTAATACTTGCTGACGTTCAAACGCTGAGTTCGCCGACGAAAGATGGGCAACCGACAGATTGTCGATGCGCTGGTCCGCAGGCATCCAGTGATTGACTTCCGTGAGCGAGTCAGCCCACTCTCGTGAGCGCTTTACCAGTGAATGAAACGCGGCAACGCGATGTAATCCGTGCTTACGCATCGCCCTGATCAGGGCTATCTGCCCGCCCACGGATCGCATGTTGAGAGGCTCATCAGGCTTGACGTTGGCGCCGTCGAGGGTGATGAACCGGCCCTGATTGGTCTCGTCGAGGAGGACCTTGCGCACCACCGGGTCGTCCTTGGTGACGCCCACGATAATGATCTGATAGTCCGAAAGCAGTCTGCGCTTGATCGCCTCGCCGAAGCTCAGTTCGTGAAACACCCGACCGAACTTCTCAACATCGTCCATCGACGCCAGCTCAACGCCGGCCTTCAGGGCAGGCTCCAGCACCTTCTCGAGGTCGTAGGTCTTCGGTGTAGCGGTCATAAATAACCGCTTCTTGGCTGGGATCTTCTTGTCGTCGAGAACGGTGGCGAATCTTGAATCCGCCTGCAGCGCCAGATGATGGGCCTCGTCCACAATGACGAGATCGAACTCCGGCACGTTGCCCAGCCGGAACGCGGCGGCGATCTCCGGTGAAGAGTGCAGGGTAGAAAACACCGTGACGGAGGCGCCCGTCCGCAACTCCGCCGCGATCACCTCGGGATTGGTGGTCACCGGCAAACCCAGATCACTCACCCGGACGTCATCCCCTTCGCTGACTTCCGATGCCACCACCACGGGCGTGAAGTCCACAGTCTTATTGGTCATGAACGCACCAAGGTTCTGTCCCACCAAGGCGATCGAGGGCTCTAAGACCAGCACCCGACGGGCCTCGAGCTTCTCGCTGATGAACAACGCCGTGAGGGTTTTGCCGGTGCCGGTTGCCGAGATCAGCTGGCCGCGATCATGCACCTGGAATTCATTGACCACGTCCGTGACCGCCTCGACCTGATGCGGCAGTGGCGCCTTGGGTTTGGGCTTCGGGGTCCGCAGATCCTCTAATGAGCTGGGCCATGTGACATCAGCCTCTTCCAGATCTGTCCGAAGCCGGGTGCCAACCTTGATCGCCTGTCCCTTGATCGTGGACTCCGCATTGCCCCCAATACGGTTGGTCGTCGCGACCAGCAGCCGGTAGGTGACCTCTGGGCGGTTGGAGTCACTCAGCCATGAATCCACGTCCCTCTTCGTGATTCTGTAATTGGGGCCATAGGCTTTGGCCTGAATCGACCACAGCCCCCCGTCGCGGTGCACGGCGATCAGGTCGGTGCCCAGATCCTTCGTGCCCCACTTGTGTGGGGAGTCCTTCCACAGATCGACCCGTACTAACTCGTGCGCGTAGTACGGGTCGTTCTCCAGGAAGAACTTGACAATGCGCTCGAACTGCGTGCCCTTCTTCTTTGGGTCAATGCCGAGCTGCTCATACAGCGCCGTGAAGCCATTCGCCATGGCCGATTCTCCGCTCACCTGATATACCCGACGCTTGCTTCAGTCAGGTAGAAGTGCGGTCCGTTCGCTGTCCGGGCTATGTAGCCCGACGCAATCCCTCGCTCGCCGAATTCGATTGCGTCCTTTAGTGACACTGCCTTCTGGAGGCGATCGCTGGCATCGTCGGGTCCGATGCCAGCGTCTGACCATTGGCGTGCGATGGCCACGGACACACCCCTGTCGATAAGCGTCCGTGCATCTTGGGTGGATATTCCAGTACACAGCCACTCGGGCGGAGCCTCATTTGTTGAGTCCCCGGTCATGATTGCCTTCCTAGGTGTCTCGTAGCGGGCGGTGTGCCCAGCTATCGTCGGATTCGGTGAATCCTGTATGGCATTCACCGCCGGAGTCGTTTCACCTCGGCTGGTATCGCGACCGTCCGCACGGAGTGATTGTTCTCCCCCAGGCACCACGTCACCCTGCGCGATACCGGACAATGCGCGCTTTGGCAGTCTCCCCAGCGCCACGCGGATCAGCCAGCCGCTCACCAAGAGTCCTGACAGCCAGATTCGGCGGCAGCGCTACGGAGAACTTGAGCCCCGAGATCGCTTCGTCATCGACGCGCGGAACGGCGTCCGGGTCCGCAGCCTTCACATCAGTTCCCCTGATGCCTTCTGGAAGAACGACGCTCTCGTTCTCCACACCACTCGCCTCAATACCCAGCCCTGCGAGAAGTGTGGCGTTCGCCTTCAGGCCGGCCCAGGTCCACAGTCGCGTACCTCCCACACCGCGCGGATGCATCACAAGGCCGTTGTTCTCGACCTCCGTGGCGCGCTCTTCACGAAGGCGCGTCAGCGCTCCTGCAACACGTTTGGACAACTCGACGTCAGGCTCCGCCCCAAGCAGCACCTTCCTCTTCGCCTGGCATACCTCGAACGATTGCGCGACTGCACCTGACGGCCACTTCACATCGCCCTTGGTTGGAACCTCCTCAACCCATACGGTGAAGCGCTCCCAGTCGACGTATTGCACGAACCAGCCGCGGCCTCCGAGAACGAGGGGTCGTTGTTCGCGGTCCGGCCGGGCCGGGAGGGCCAGTGGGGAGACGAATCCGATCTCCTTGACGCCGGCCACGACCCGCAGCTCAAGATCGGCAATGAACGTCGAAAGTAGATCCATGAAGTGTCGCTTGCCGAACTCCTTCTCCGCGCGCGGGCCGATCATCAGTAACCCTGAGTCTTCAACGAGGAACTCTTGTGCGCGCAGATAAGCGAGGACCTCCGCGCCATCCGCCATGAGCGGAAGGTCCCCCCACCACCGCGGCCAGTCCGATGTGCCGAACGATCCTTCTTGAAGGGCCAACGCCAGAAGTTGTTGGGCAGCAAGGTGTCTCGGGTGTGGTGGAGCAACGACATCTTCGACGAAGCCGCGTTTCCACAGGAGCAGCACGGCGGCAGCGTCAAGTAGTCCGTCGAGGCTGGTGGCGAGGAACAGAGTGTTGCGGCTCGTGCCCGGTCGCCGGCCAGTGCGGCCCAGTCGTTGCAGGAACGAGGAGACGGTGTGCGGCGCGTCGATCTGGATGACGCGATCGAGGTCGCCAATGTCGATACCGAGCTCAAGCGTCGATGTCGCAACAATCACTGTGTCCTTGGCCTCGGCGAACGCCCGTTCGCTTTGTCGCCTCTCGTCGGCGGAGAGCGATGAGTGGGACACGAAGGTCTGAACGCCGCGCTCGCGCAGGAGGAAGGCGAGTTCCTCAGCGGAACGGCGTGATTCGGCGAACACCAGTCGCTTCTCGCCTCGATGGAGCCGGGATATGACCGTGGCAGCGTTGTCCATGCTCCCGACGTAGTCGACGGTGATTTCCGGGCTCAGTGCCGGCGACGAGTCCTCTCGCACCACCACGACCGGTGTCCGCCCCTCGGTCGAGCCTTGCATCCACGTGCCAACCGTTTCCGGATTACCTACGGTTGCCGAAAGACCCACGCGCTGGATCTTGCGGCCGGCGATCCGTTCGACTCGTTCCAGCACGGCGAGTAGGTGCCAGCCCCGGTCGGATCCAGCGAACGCGTGAAGCTCGTCGACCACGACGGCTCGGACTGACCCCAGGAACCGCTCGTGATCGACTCGTCGTGACACGAGCATGGCCTCAATGGATTCCGGGGTCGTGAGAAGAATGTCCGGTCGATCAGCGAGCATCCTGCGACGCTCAGATTGCCCCACGTCGCCGTGCCACAACCCCGCCGTGCGGCCGAGCCAGGAGCAATAGGTGCTCACGCGAGCGTGGAGGTTGTTCAGGAGAGCACGAAGTGGAGTGACATAGAGGATGGTCGCGCCTGACCAGTTGCCTTCGACCATCTCGGAAAGGAGCGGGAATACGGCGGCTTCGGTCTTGCCCCCTGCTGTGGGTGCGACGAGGACACAATCGGAACCTGACCTCACCGGCTGGACCGAGGCGGCCTGCAGCGGTCTGAGTGCGGGCCACCCCAGTGAGTTGACGATGTGGTATTCGATGGCGGCGTCGAGGCCAGTGGGAGCCGACATCGGCTAGATGTCCAACTCGATTTCGTCGACGCTCTCCGCCGGAACGCGGTTGCTCCGGGCATGCGCTTCTCGCTCCGTTGGCGTCATCTCGTCGGCGCTGACCGTGAGGTGGTAATCGCGGCGAGGGTTGAAGTCCTCGAAGAGGTCCACGCGGTCGAGGACGTCGGAGACCAGTTTCTTCAAGAAGAGTCGTGGCGCAATTCCGGTTCGCCCGCCCAACTCACCTCCAACGGCGGCTGCGAGGTCTCGCAGGTAACCGTCGTCGACGACGTTCCTAACGCGCTCAGGATCTTTGGCTCCGGTCGCGTAGATGTCACGAACGCGGCTGCCTAGCTCCAACAGCGACTCGGGCGTGAATCCGGTGAGGCGGATCTGCGTGGCGCGCGGGTTATCGAAGCGCGCGTCCGTAGTGAAGTCAGTCTGAAGGCGTTGGGCCAGCGGCGGAAGACGCTGCACGCCTTGCTGCCCGTCGAAGAACGCGGGGGTGCCGGTGAGAAGGAGATACAGGCCCGGGAATCGACCTCCGTCGATTTCATCCATGAGCTGACGAAGAGCATTCAGCGACTTCTCTCGGACATCGCTTCTCATGCGTTGCAACGTCTCAACTTCATCGAAGACGACGACGAGTCCTGCGTAGTCCGAATCGCGAAGGACGGTGAGCAGCCCCTGCAGGAAGCCGAGTGCGCCGAAGTGGTCGAGGTCGCCACGAACTCCAGCGGAACGCTTCACCGACGCCGCTACGTGAGGCTGACCACCGAGCCACGCTAACAGTCCATCGGCCTCCGCAGAGTCCCCCGCCGTCTGCGCCAGCCGGTACTGCCGCAGCACAGCCGCAAAGGCCGGCGCCTCCTTCGAAACATCGGACAGTCGACGTTGAAGGAGGTCGAGCGTTCCTTCTGAGCCTGTTGGTATTGAGGTGGCTCCATCCTTGGCGTCGTGGTCGAGAATGTAGAACCAGCCGTCAACCACGTCTCGGAGGGCACCCGACTGGGTGGTCGGGGTGGAGAGGTTCTCAGTGATGCGCCGGTACACCGTCTCCAGTTTGTGCAGAGGTGTTTCTGTCTCGCTGATCTGCACTTCGGTGGTTGCGAACCCTGCTCGCTTGGCTCGCTCGGTGAGCCATCGGGAGAAAAAGGTCTTACCAGAGCCGTACTCGCCACGGACGGCCTTGAATACGGCGCCTCCACCGGAGACGGTCTGCAACTCTTCGTCAACGGTGTCCTCAAAGCGAGCCAAGCCGACGGCAAGCACGTCGAGGCCCTGTTGGGGCACGGTGCCGCGTCGCAGTGCGTCGATGATGTCCTTGCGGCGGCGGGGGCTGATGCTGCCCGGCACCTCGGTCATCGCGCACCTTCGATCGAGAACTGTTCGCGGAGAAGGCGTTCGTCGAGCCGTAGCGTGACGCCATCGGTGTCGAGCTCAATGACGCCGTATCCGTCGACGTTGAGCAACCGGCGAACAGCCGCAAAGACCTGTCCAACATCGGCGGTGGGGATGCCGGCCGCAGCGGCGATCGTGTCTTGGTGTGCACGACCACCACGATCCACCAATGCGCGCAACACCGCCTCGGTGGTCCGGTCATCCAGCGCCCGCCGACCAGCCATCCGCTTCTGCTCGGAGTACGCCGCGGATGCAAGCACCGCTTCGACCAGTCCTGCAGGAGCTGCCGGCGGCGGGGGCGGCTCATCGAGTTCAAACAGGCCATCACTCTGACCCGCCTGTTCCGGCTTTTTCGTCTTCTTGGGCTGCCTGGTGGCTGTCGGCGGTGTCTCGATGGATGGGGTGCGGCCGATCGGGTCGTTCCACCACAAGGGGACTTGCGGTGCGGCAGGCTCCCACCCCGCAGCGCCAATCGTGACGGCTGCCGGTTGAAACACGAGTACGGGAATCGTCAACTCCGCGAGGCTGGCACCTCCGTGGTAGCCCGCGTGCCGAGGGCCATAGTGTGCGTCGCCACGCCAAAGCAGTACCGCTTCGCTGCCCGGTGCGACGACTCGCGAACCAGACACGAGAACTTCGCCATCGCCCGCTGGGCCGGTTGATGCCGGACGCCAACGTGACTCGGCGCCACTGACGCTCAGCGCCTCTGTTTCTCGCTCGACGATGTGGCCGTGATCGGACGTCATAATGACTGTGCGGCGAGCGGAGATGGCGGCCTCCAGAAGTGCCCGCAGCGGATCAAGCGAACGCAGATCCCAATCCCACGCTGACATGTCGTTCTTGTGGGTCGCGTCGTCGATCGCGTTGATCACCACTCCGACAACAGGCACTGCGGTGTCCTGGATCGCGGCCATCACATCGCCGGGTAGTGATGCACCACCTTCGGATCGTAGGTCGTTCTTATGAAAGAGCTTTGCGCCAGGGAATGCCCTGGCCAGTCCACGCTTTTCGTCCTCACCTGTACCGGAGCGGATCTCGCCACTGAACAGCGATGTTCGAGAGACGTTGGTAAGCGACGGCAATGCCGCGACGACCGACTGCCGAGCGTGCGTTGACGTAGGAACCCACTCGACAAGACCCAACCGGGCGACCTCGGATGCGATTGCTGTGGCGATAGCACTACTCATTCCGTCCAGCACGACGAGAAGTGCACGAGACTTGCGTCGCCAGGGATCGACGATCTCGGCCAGCAGCCGCTCCACGCCGATCGCGCGTTGGCCATCTGACCCGTTGACTTGGTCAAGTCTCGACGCAGCAACGCGGTCACGCTGCTTCCGCCGAACGTGCACCCTATCGAGGTGTTGTTGGTACGCCTCGGCGACGATCGGATCAGCAGAGCCGTGCCACACGGCTCCGATGGCGGCGTCGACCCATGCGCCGTCGTTCATTTGCCGTTGAAGATCTCCGCCGAGTGAAATTGTGGTCTCCTCGGTGATGGCGAGCCAACGGTGAAGGCGCACAGCCATCGTCGGAGCTTGCGAGGAATCTGCGTCGCGGTGTTCATGGACGCGAACAAGGGCACCCTCGACGTCGTTTCCGGAAGTCAGTGCTGAAGCAAGCGCACGAACGCGGGCCAGGTAACCGGGATGCAGGACAACCGACTGCTCAGCACCCTCAGTCCAGGCAAGATCACCAAGCAGTGCTTCCGCCTGCTGTAGCGCGACACCCAGTTCCGGTGAGTCGTCCACCTCAAGACGTAGCACCGCCGCCTTGGTCAGTCGCGCAAGGGCTTTCGCGCCATCGACAGGCACCGCTTTCCCGTCAACGAAGCGCTCGACCCGTACCCGTGCGGAAACCTGCGCCTCAGTGGGGGGAGCGCCGTCCTCCGGCCACAAGACGTCCAATGCGAGGCCGACGGCAAGTGGAGTCACATGCTCGTTGCGCTGAGCGATCTGCAAGGTAAGAGCAGCAGGATCGCCTAACTCTGTTGCAGCCCAATCAATCAGATGTCGCCTCAACTGCTCATCAACCGCGGCCCAGGCAGCACGTACGTTACGCCTTCCTAGAGCCGTGAGCAGCACAACGCCGTCGAGCTGAGCGTCAGGACCAAGCCCGAGGACATGCGCGAGGAGAGCGCCGATCGCGTGGCGCGCGGTGAGCGCAGGCTCTACCGATCGCGGCCATCCGCCGGATGGCTGATGGTCGAGCAACGCTGTTGCAGCCCAGCCCAATCGACGAAGATCGCTGCCGACCTCGGATGCCCCCGGGAAAAGCCGTGGCACGGCCCGCCACTCGTCCGGCAGTTCGATTTCCTGCTTGTAGGCACGAGAAAGTACTGCGTCTCCGAGGTCATCGGCTGTGCGATCGGTGAGGACGATGGCGCGCTCGTCGGCTGCCAGCGAGTCGAGGATGTCGAGAACTGCTAGCTGGGACATGCCGGGCAGTATGCGAACGGCCGTGTCCCCGACCGTGACGTCTCCGTGTCTCCACTCGGGGCGAGCACGAAGCAGAAGGATCTGCGCGTCCGAGTTGACCAGGTCTGCTGCGCGTTGCCGCACCATCGCTGGCGAAACGCTGACGGTGCGAAGCTGATTGCTCAGAACCATCGCCAGTCGACCCTTAGCTTCTTGCCCTCGACCGGTCGGCTGAGTTCTTCAGTCAGCTTCAGGAGGAGAACTTCAACCTGCGACTCATCTTCGACTTCGAGCGTGTGTTCCTGCTTCGCGCGTACGTCATCGTCGCGCTTTGCCTCCTCTCGCAGGCGGCGGAACTCCTCCTCTTGTTCACGCAGCCGCCGCTCGCGGTCGGCAGCCTCCTGCTCGCGCCGCTTTAGTTCCTCTTCCTGCTCGCGGAGACGTTGGTTCTCTTGCTCACGACGCACCCGTTCCTGCTCGGCTGCGGACTTGTCGTCGGACCGCGCTTCCTTGCCACGCAGCTCGACGAGAATCTGGGTGACCTCGTGGGCCGCTGCGGTAAGCGCGGGAGCCAGTTCGACATGCATCTGATCGGCGTCGGCCGCAGCCCGTAACGCCGCAAGCGCGGCGGCCGATCGTTCACCCGCCAAGTTGGGCAGTTGATCGAGCAGCTGCCAGTTGGCCCCTTGAAGAGCCGCCGTCACGTCGGGAGCAGAGGAAAGTGACCTGGCAACGGGTTGCAGTTCATTAGGAAGGTCGAATTCGGCTACTACCCGAACCCGACCGACGTGGTCGACATCGCGCAGTGCCTCGACAAGGTCCCGAGCGCGGCGGGCGGTGGCAAGTCGCGGGCTCACGTCCCCGAGCCCGAGAATGTCACTGTGCGCTTCAAGTGCACCGACAAGATCCGTCGCACCTCGATCGAGCTGGCGCAACTTCTCCATCAACTCATCGCCGAGTCGCTGCACAGCGCCGCTGGAGAGGTGGTACTCATTGGCCCCGAGACCGAAGATGGCTTTGACCCGGGTAAGCGCGTTGGTCCAATCTTCTTGGCTCGGAAGAATGGGCTCCTGAAGGGTGATGTCATTCGCCAATCCGCCGATGCCGGGCGAGCCTGCCGGCGAACCGTAGCGGAGGAGTTGCCTATCGGTGAGCGCCACCCACGCGAGAATCAACAGATCCTGAGCATCGGTTGTCATGCCGAAGTGTGCAAGCGCGCCTCGCAACGTGCCGACCGTCTGGTCGCCACCAGCAAGGGCCTTCGTGAAATCGTCGTGCCGCGCGAAGTGCGCCGTATCCAGCACGTAGGTGACTTCACTGAGAGTGCCAACCCCGTAGGCATCGACCACCCGGCGCACCTTGCCCGCGGTGTTCCTGTCCACGGTGTCGATGCGCCCGCCCTTAGCCATCGCCTCACGCGCCAGCTCGAGCACCGCGGTGAACTCAGCGCGCCGGACCTCATCTGTGCCGCGATCGACGTCGGGGTGCGATGGGAAACGCGCATCAAGACCGCCGTTGAGGACCGCGACAATAGCGTCGGAAAAGGAAGGTGACGAGGGCTTCCGCGGGTCGTAGTCCGGCGCGAGGGTGACGAATGTGTTCCCTTCCGGAACTCGCTCGCCGAGGTAGTCGTCACTTGCTGCGTCGATGCCATAGGCCTGGCGCAATGCGAGCACAATCTGGTCGCGCAGCGAGTCTCGTTGGTTGGCGAGCTGCCTACGCGCTGGTTCTCGGTCGTTGACCGGTAGAGACGTCGAGTATTGGTCGAACCGCGCGCCGGTGAGCAGGTAGTCGAGCACGACGAGCTTGCCGATGTCATCCATGCGGGTGGCGGTCAAAAAGTGTGGCAACCAGGCGATCGTGTCGCTCACGCGACCATCCTGTTTGAGTTGCACGAGGCGGAGTACGTCGTCAGACGGCGGGTGTCCGGCGTCGTCGAATGGGAAGTCGACGACGAGTTTCCACCGACCGTCCGTTGCGGTGAGCGCCGCATCTGGAAGGGCGCGGGCATCACGAACGTTGCCGAAAACGACGTCGACTTCCCGTTTCTGCCCCCGCCATACGTGGGTTAATGAGTATTCGCTACCCAACGCGCCCGTCGGGGACGCTCCGATCTGCTCGGCGAGCAGGCGCCGCAGCAGGCCGCGGCGGTTCTCGTGGGTGTCCTCGTTCTGGACATGGACGAGGACCGAGTCGTAGTCGACACCCGACAGTTGCAGGGTTATGACGGGGTCGCCTGCCTGGGGCCCGACGGCGACTTCACCAAACTCCCCCGACCAGTCTCGTGCAAGAGTGACGACCTGGACCGCTTCCTGGCCAGGAACCATCGACACAACCGTGCCGAAGTTGAGAGCCGCCAACTTCGAGGCTGTGAGGTCCTTCAGCGAGGCTGCGCCGGGTGCGATGGCCGCAACGAGCAGTGTCTTGGCGAGCCGGTCGTCACGACGGAACGCATGGTTACGTGTCAGCCCCTTCGCTTCATCTTCGACAAGGCCGTGCCGATTCAGGAGGTACGGGCGCATCTTCCGTGTGTAGAAGGTACGTGCTGCACGGAACAGGTTCTTCATGTCATCGGTCAGTGGCTCAGCATCGCCGAGCACAACCACGTCGAAGAGGTCACCGACAGGGATGACGTCACCGACAGTCAACTCGTCCCGGCCTCGGGACAGCAGCTCGCTCATGATCTTCAGTGCTGTGCGTTCGCGCTGCATGATCGACGAGAGCGCAACCATTGCGTCTACCAGCGCAGGCGTGAACGGGTACACCTGCTCGAAATCGACTGCGGCCGAGCCAGCTTCGTCGGTAAGCAAGTGCTTGAAGGCTACCGGGTTCGTGCGCACCCGAGCCACTGCCGAAGCGAGTGCATCACGACCAGTTTCACCGGTCGGCTGCAGCAGGCGCTTGTTGACGATCTGGGGAAGATTGGCCGCAGCAAGGGTGATCTTCTCGAACCGGCCCTCCCACCACTGGAAGGAGTCATCGAGTGCGACCTGTTCGGCTCCGACGGCCCCTCCGCCGAGGAAGTCCTTGAGGTTTCGCTGACGAGCGACGAAGGACGCCAACGGAATCGGCAATGTGCCCATGCCGGTCTCGACGAGCTTGGCGACCTTGGAGGTTTCGGTCTGGATAAAGGCGGTGTCGCGCAGGTGATTTGCCAACCAGAGCACAAGCTCGTCGAGGAAGAGCACGACTCCGTCGTAACCGAGGCCCTTGGCGTGCTCGGTCATCGCCCGGAGGCCATCGGTCATGTCTAGCCAGGTACCGGTGTTCTCGAAGGCCGGGAAGTATGTGCGAACGAGATCGGCGACTACCCGCTGCCGGTCGGCGTCGCTTGCCGGCTTAATTCGGGCAGCGTTATATAACTCTGGATTCAACGTGGTGGCAAACGTGCCCCAGCCAGATGAAGCGGAGCCGCTCGCCTCGAACCGGGCAAAGAATTGCTCGTCTCCGAGCTGTGACCGCAGCTGGTCTGCGTTCTCGAACAACGAATCCGAGCGGTGCAGGACGGGCGCGGCCGCCTGTGGGTGCCGCCTCTTCATCGTGGCGAGGTAGCCACCGAAGAGTGCCGACTCGAAGGACTCCGCCCCGATGAGGTGGTAGTCGATCGCAAGCAGATTGCGGCTGAGTAGAGCCTCATGCCTGGCGACCGCGGCTTGGAGTCCGGGTAGAGCCTTTGCCTGTGGGTTGCGGGAAAGCAGCAGGTGCATCACCGCCATGTAATGCGACTTACCGGAACCAAAGGAACCGTGGATGAACGCGCCCTTGGACGATCCGCTCGACAGGGTGGCCTCGACTAACGTCAGGCCCTTGTCAAACGCTTCGGCGATTGATTCGGTGACCACGTAGTCGGCCAGTGTTTGAGACGCAGCCTCTTGAGCGCGATGAATCTGTAGGACGAAGTCGTCGTCATGGACGGACTCCGGAATGTCAATCGCATCCCGCAACGGCAAAGACAAGTCAGTCATCGCGAGGGCCTCCGTCCCCTGGTCGCGACCGGTGGCGTCCATGCCGTCACCTGGTCGCGTGTCTTCTCCATTCGGGCAAGATACTGGTCGACGACACCTGAAATTACCGAGGCTGGGCTGGCGCCGAACTGGGGCTCGATCTCCGAATGCCACTGCGCCAACCACGGTTCCAGCTCCACCAGCCCCGCCACCAGCGGCACCAGCGCTTCGTCATCGGCACCGAGCGCCTGCTGGCCGGGAATCTCGCGGGCTAGAGCGAGCGCCTGATCACGATGGGACCAACCGGCCCAGCCGAGCACCGGTGTCGAGTCGCCTTCGCGCGCCACGCCGGGGTACGAGATGAAGCGCTCCTTCGGCACGTCGAGCTTGCCTCGGGCCTTCCAGTACGTCGTCTTTCGAAAGTCGGCCTGTGCGTACTTTGGCGGCACGTGCACGTCGACCTTCTCGCCAGCGTCCTCACGCCGTTGCAGCTCCCACACGGCCTGCCATGAGCGGAACTTCTCCACCCCTGACGGCTTATATCGGTGCGCGGCAAGGAACGGCACTGCCTCGTCGGAAGCGAGCCGCTCGATTAGGGCAGTTAATTCAGGCTCACGGCTCCCGGTAAGTGCCGCCGCGAGCTCTTTGACGAGCGCATCTTTGCGAAGCTCATCTGCGAGCTCAGCCGCCGACCGATTTATAGGCCCACCGGCGTCTTGCCACAGCGCCGGCAATTCTAATCGGGCCAGAATCGCGTCGCGCAATGCAGACGTGAGTTGGTCGCCCCAGAGCGCAAGCGCCCATCGCCTTTTGAACTCTGGGCGCTCCAGCAATTCCATGTGTCGGTCGGTCTCGATTAGATTGAGACGCCTCTGCACCAGGTCGGCATAGTCTTCCGGCCATTCTGACGGAATCTCTGTCGTCGGCACCGACCGGTGCCTGTCGAACCACGCCGTCTCCTCTTCACCTACCGCCACTCTTCTGGCCAAAGCGATCTCGAACGCGCGCTGGCCGAGCGCAATCTCCTCGATGCTCTGGCCTGAGTAGGTCAAGTCGCTATCAACGAGGCCGTACATTCTGTAGACCTCCCAGTCCAGCTCCTCCTGCTCGAAGATCAGGCGGCGCTGGAGGCGCGAGGAAGTTGCCTCCGCATCGGTGAGCAACTGGGCGAGCTCCCTATTGCACGATTCACCCCAGTCCGCCACGACCTGAGACGGAGCGGTCGCACCGAGTTCGTTGGCTAAAGAGTCCAACACGCGCCCGCGCGCGCGCGGAAGAATCGTGGGCAGCGGAAACTGTGCGAGCTTGGTACCAGTGAATTCGTACCGCGGCTCCCAATCCTCATCGCCAATTCCCCCGCCGATCCCACCATTGCCTTTGTTGTGGCACACCTGCTTAAGCCAAAAGCAAGCGGTGGAACTATTTAGCAGCCCCAGCAGCTCCAGATGCTGGTCAAGAGGCGCGCCCTCGGCAAGCCAAATCGTTGGCGCCGAACGATTGAAAATCCGCCCCTTTCGATCCAGTGCGAAATGGTTGTGCGTCGCAACAAAGGCAGACGTGATCGATAGCCCCCCAACGCGGTTTAGGGCAACCTGGTGCCACTCCCACCAGGTACGGCGCTCGGCCTTATAGGTGCGTTTAGAGAAGGTCCTCCGCGCCCAAGTAGATGCACGGAGCCGCCAAAGCCACCTGTACAGACTAGGATGTTTGTCGATGGCGACCAAAGCCCCGTCAAGGTAAGGAAATATCGCGGCGCTCCCGACACCGATTCCAAAGTTGCGGACGTCCTCGCCTACCACATAATCCCGTAATAGCCGTTCCTCGACTTGTGCGCGGGCGAAGTCGCCGGCCGACGCGATGAACGCGCTATCCGCGTTTGTCTGGCCTGTGTAACCGAAAGTCGCAGCGACAGAGACGAGGCGCCTCGTCGAAGTTGACTCCAAATGCTCGAAGGGCACCCCCCCGCTTAGGGTCCACGGGGAGGTTCCCAGTCGCTCGCGATCGAACGCCATAACCGAGACATATCGGCCCTCATAACCGGGTTTGTTAAAATTCTCGGCAATCTCAGTCCAAGCAAGTCCCTTGGCTGCGTCCCTCGGTAGGCCCGGCTCCCCTCTCACTCGCAGGACTACTGGAACTGTGGGGCTAACCGGCCGGCGTCGCCGCCCAATAAGGATGACCGTCGGCGTCCCGTGCCCGGGGATGTGAGCACCGGAGGTGTCTACAACTCTGGTTAGATCGACAGGATTTGTTGGGTTGCTCCCACCGAAAAACTCCTCAATTAGCTTTTTTCCGAACTCGCGTTTCATGAACGAGTTTGACGTGATCTGACCCACGTACCCTGCGCCTTGGCCTTGGTGTCCGCGTATTGCAAGCCGGAAAAGTAATTCGGAAAACGGTGCAGACAGCGCATACTCGCGGTACGCGGTGTCGTAGACCGATCGGTAGAGATCGCTGAGCAGCGGATCAGCTACGTTGATATATGGAGGATTCCCAACCACCACGTGGTACTGACCCGGTTGGAGAATGCCCAAATAGTCAGTCAAGTCCTCGGTGTCGTACAGGTAGGTCTGCTTCTCATCGTCTTCCTCGAACAAGTCAAGCGCGGCAGGCACACCGCCCCACTCCCCGAGCAGCGAATCGCCGATCGCGAGGTGGAATCCAAGCACCGGAACTCCGACGAGCGAATGCTCTCCGGCCGCATTCAAACCAGCGACAGTGAGTCGGAATCGCGCGATCGCGACAGCGAACGGGTTGATGTCGACTCCGTAGATCGACGCCATCGCGCGGCGCACGCGTTCCTTGGCGTCAAGTCCCGGCGCAGCTTCGAGCCACGCCTGGTTGAGTCGCTCGAACGCGCCGAGCAGGAAGTGCCCAGACCCGCAAGCGGGGTCGATCAACTTGAGCCCGTCGAGTCCGAACTCCGCAACCGCCGGGGTCAACGTCTGGTCGAGGATGAACTCCTCGACAAACACCGGCGTTTGCAGCAGTGCGTAGGTCTTCTTGGCGTGCTCGGAAAGGTCTTGGTAGAGGTCGCCGAGGAAGCGGGTCTGCAGGTTGGGGTCGGTGAAGTCGTGAATAAGGATGCCGTCGTCGTTGGTGCGACGCCAGAACGTGATCAGCGCGGTCGCCACCTCCGGGTTGATCTCGGCCTTCCACACCGGATTGTGCTTCGGGTCGACCAGCGCAGCACCGGCGGGCTGGGCAGCGAGCACGGCGAAACCCTGCTGAAGCCAGTGGCGACGGTTATGGGTGGGATTGTCGCGAAAGTACGCGGTGAGGTTCTCCTCAGCACGTTGCACTCGGTCGCCAGGGCCGGCGATCCAACCGACTGCGGTCGGTAGACCGTCGATCTTGGCTCCCGCAAGTAGGTCGTTGTCTTCGCAGAAGCGCAGGAAGGTCGTGGCGATAATCCACGCGACAGCAGCCTGGTCAACCTCGTTGTCACGCCAGTCCACCCAAGACAAGCCAGTGCGCTCCCGGCGCAACGCCTCGGCGTGCTCTTCCTTCAAACGCGTGCCCCACGCACTTGACGAGTCCTCCGCCCCTTGTTTCAGGTCAGCCTGAAGGACTCTCAGCTGCCCCTTGAGGTCGGCCAGCAGGGCGGACGAGTTGATCATGATTGAACTCCCGGAGTACTGCTAGTAATTGAGGGCTCGGTGAGAAGCGAGAGGTCGGCGGGCAGCTCTATCCAGCCGCTCGGTCCGAGTGGCACGGGCTTGCCTTCCATCAGCGGGACAGCCTGGTTGCCCTGCTTGGCGACCAGCAGCCACCGGGCAGCGGGTCGCGGCGTGCCGACGTCGAGAAGGGTTGAGAGAAGCCCTGCCATCCCGTATCGGACAAGGGGGCCCGCGTGGACAATGAGCAACGGGATGTCGCTTGCGAGTCTTTCCTCCCACACTGGTGTCACAGCTTGCTGGACAAAGCCCACGAGATTCGACCACTCCGCGCCGCCCCGCTTTTCAGCGTCGACGCCGAGGACGAACTCCCAACTTGCCCCGTGCTCCCTGGCGAGTGCGCGTGTCGCGGTCACGACCAGTGACGCGACATCAAGAACTTCGACGCCGTACCGCTTCGGTAGTTCGTGTGCCGCCTTTACGTATCGCTTGGGCGGTGTGGTCAACGTAAGGGCGCCGTTTCGCGAGAGCGACTCCTTGAGCTTTGCCGCCGCCTCGGCGACAGCGACCGGCGCGAAGACAGTGAGGCTTGAGGCTGTATGTGTGCTGGAACGCACCTCGGACGCCAGCTCGTAGACGCCGTTGCGGTTCACCACCCCGGGCAGGACCGCGGAGACGAGAGCGTCGAGTCGGTGCGACGCGGCGGGAAGCTCGACCTGTGGGAAACGTGCAGCCACAGTGCGACGAACATTGGACTCACTGATCCGCCGGCCAGGCTTGCCACGTAGCG
Organism: Mycobacterium sp. ITM-2016-00316; assembly: GCF_002968335.2. Lineage (NCBI taxonomy): Bacteria > Bacillati > Actinomycetota > Actinomycetes > Mycobacteriales > Mycobacteriaceae > Mycobacterium > Mycobacterium sp. ITM-2016-00316. The sequence goes on along the minus strand of NZ_CP134398.1, from coordinate 1,823,683 downwards.
CACGCTCCACTGCCTGCTGTGGGTCGAGGTCTAGCGGGTACAGCTCGTCGAATCCCGACACGACCGCCTTCGTCGAAACTGCTGCGGCGAGTGTCAAGAGTTGCCGCCCAGTCAGGCCGATGAGCGGAGACGCCCCGGCCTCGTTCACGACGTCAGTGAGGTCTGCGTGTGCGGTTGCGAACGGCACGATCCCGGTCGCAACGAGTTCATCGGCGCGACGCCCTAACTCGATAGCCGTCTCGGTCAGGATGTCGGCTGGTGGAAATTCTTGCCTTAAGTCGTCAGGGTCCGCAGTTTCACGCAGGGCGATGACATTGGCACGTTTTCCGATGACTCGCCTGAGTTCCAATGCTGGCTCGGGCATGCGCGCATCGAGCTCATAGCTCAAACGCAGGAGGGCCGATCCATGGCGAGTCCGGTCCTCCCCGTCGAGCAGTGATCCGCGCTGGGCGACCAATGCGTTCGCGAGGGACGTCACGGCCATCACCCGGCCGTTGCGGGCAAGGAGCGTGGCTGCTTCTGCGCGCACGCTGTCGATCGCCGAGGCGTTCTTGCCCCAGGTTGTGACCGCTCGGTCTACGGCGTTCGCGACTTGGTCGCGAGTAATCCGAAGCGATTGAGCTGTGTCTCCTGTGGACGGCCATTCGCCTGGTGCCGCGTCGCCTGACAGGCCCAGAAGACGTTCGATCACCGTCCGCTCAGTCCCTTTGAGCTGGTCCAGCAGGAGGGATACGAGTCGCTCGGTGCCCATGGGCTGATCGGCGGAGACCTCTCCTCCACCGCTGAGTCTTGCTCGCCAGCCGCGGATCCTTGCTTGGATCTCCTTGCGGTAGGTCTCACCGAGGCCGCGAATCGAGTTGATCCGGGTCGGGTGGACGCCCAGCAGCTGACCAACGGTCGCCACCTCAAGACGTGAGACAGCGGACAGCGCCCGCGCTGAAAGGCCCGCACGCTCCAACGGAGTATCGAGTGTCGCCGCGTCCGCGAGGTCGTCGCTTCCGGCTGCGCTGTCGTCGTCTGTGTCGAGAGAGGCAAACACTCCCTGCCATGCCACCGCCAGCTCGTCGGCGCTGCTGAACCTGGCTCCTGCGTCCGGATGGAGGGCGCGTTGGAAGAAGGCCGTGAGTTGAGTCGCCACGGCTGGCTCGAAGCTTGTGGGCTCGATGATCGGCGGGTCACTCGGGTCGGCAGGACGGCCGGCACCCTCACCCCACCACGGAAGCTGTCCCGTCGCCATCTCGAAGAGCGTGGTCGAGACCGCCCACAACTCGGCGGCACGGTCAAACTTTTGTCGGCGACCACGGCCGAGATAGGGGTCGAGATAACTCGGCGTTCCCGATGACGTGTTGTCCACGCTCTCACTCGCGAGCGAGAAATCGAAGAGAATCAGCGACGGCTTCCGCGTCCCGGGATCTGGCGTGATACCGAGGTTGGCCGGCTTGATGTCTCGGTGAAAGACACCTTGCGACTCCACGTAGATCATTGCTTCCAGCAGCTGGCTTCCATACTGCTCAAGCTGACCCACTGTCGCCCGCCCCTCTTTGGAGAGGCGCGTAGCAAGCGTTTCCTTGCCAGCGTCGCTGAGAAGAAGCGCTCGTCTGTGCCCGACGTCGAGCGGCCCTGCCATAAGGCGCACCACCCGGCGGTGGTCGAGCGCTCTCAGCACGTCGGCTTCCGGCGAGAGCCTGCGCGCGGCGGACTCCGTCCGAGCGACTTTGAGGACGAGCTCGCGGCTTGGGTCGTCAGAGTCGGTGTCATGGACCCCGAGTGCGACGCCGCTAGAACCTTCACCACGACGACTAGTGACGATGAAGCGGTCGGCGACAATATCGTCGGTCTGCGCGTCGACGGGATCTTCCACCGGCGTTGGGTCCTCGGCGTGGTCCCTACGACGAAGCTCATCGCTGGTCAGTCGGAGGAGTTCGAGCGCCTCTTCAATCGTCGACAATCGCTCCGACTCGACGGCACGGGTTGCCATGGCGACGACTTCGGCCACGTCGTCGGGCATGCCTGGCGACGTTGCGCGCGGGTCGAGGGCGCCCGCCTCAGACAGCCGTTGCTCCAGCTCGACAAAGGTCTCAGCGGGCGGCTTCCCGGTGAGGATGAGGTAGGCCAGGACGCCAAATCCGTAAACGTCAAGTGGTATCGGTGGGAGTCCTTCGACGGAGTGGCGGGCCTCGGGTGCGAGCCACAGCCAGTCGTCCTGGTCTGCAACGCCCATGAGGTCATCAACTCCCGCACTGATCGCGGTCAGGCGGGAGACGTTGCGAGTCGAGCTGTCGCGCTGGGCGAAGTACCAATCACGGATTGTGAGGTTGGGCAGCGCGTCCTTGACGGGGGTTGCCCATACACGGCGCGGCGACAGCGCCCGGTGGCGAAGGTGGACGTTGTGGGCGAACCGCAGGATCTCGCCCAGCCTGAGTACCAGCGAGAGTCGCTGGTCGAGGTCGAGCTCGGCACCCTCCCCGGCGATGTAGGCATCGAGCGGGAGCTCTTGAGAGTCGTGCTCGAACACCAGCGCCGGGCCGTCGTCGGTTCGCTTGAAGTCGATGGGGACCGCGATGCCGCCGTGGCGCAGCCCCTGGGTGAGCTGGAACTCGCGCTGCGCAAGCTGCTCGATGTGCTGGCGGTCTGCAGGTGAGGCGGTTGCGGGGACGTCGTACAGGCGCAGCCGACGCTTGATGTTCGGCAACGCGGGAAGGTTGACGAGTACGTCCTGCCAGTCCCTGCCTTGGGCGATGGGCTCGTCGTCGGCGACCACAAAGTCGCCGACCATGCGGACCTTCGGCGTCGGGGCGAATCCGACGGCGTCGCACAGAGTGCGGACTTGCCGTGCTCGCTGGACGTCGATCGATTGGCGGAAGTCGTGCGGGGGCTGTTTGAGGAAGTCGGAGAGCTTCAGGAGGCGCGGCTTCGAGGTGACGTGGTACCCGTCGAGGGTCAGCACTCCGATGTCACCGGGAGCCGCAATCTCGACGGTGCTGCCTTCCCCGTGCATGACGACGACGGCGTGGATGCGCGGTACCAGCCCTCTCGCTGCTTGGTTGGGTGCTCGATCTTGAAGGAGACCCTTCAGCCACTTGGCCTTGCGGTCAGCAAGGAGTCGTGGGTTCTCGACGTTCCGCTGCGCCTGGTTCCAGCGCTGGGCGTTGCCGCGGATCGTGCCGTGCCAGCCCTTGAGTTCGACCAGGTACATCCCCTGGGTGGTCAGCAGGAGTACGTCGACCTCTGCGGTGCGCCCCTGATCGTTAATGAAGGTCAGGTTCGCCCAGGCAGTGGTGATGCCGTCATCCGGGAGGAGCTCGCGGAAGGCATCCAGCGCGGCGGCCTCGGCGGGAGTGGCCGGGTCGCCCATGACCTTCCAGAGCGGAGAGTCGGGCTTCATTGCGCCTCGTCGCACGATCTGGGCATAAATGTCCACAACCGCTTCACCCCGGAGACACTACCGATGAGACCGCCGGATTACTGGCAACCAGAACCCCGTCAGCCGACATCACGGCAAGCGTCCTCTCCGTTCCAATGCATCACTACCCGTAATCGCCAATCCACCCCGACACCCGGCCCCTCCCCATCTCGCGGAGGTCTACTGTGCCGGCACTGCCTGATCCCGGTCACACCCCCAGCAGGTTCAGAGCCGCGCCCCGCGACAGCTCCTCATGGAACCGCGCGTTGCGGTACGACCGCAGGCACCCGTAGCACGATGTCTCCTCGCCGCACTCGCAACTCGTCACCCGTTTGACGGCAGACTCTAAGACCACCTCGATGTTCTCTGCAATTCGTTTCGCAGACCCCGCACCGCCCGGCACAGTGTCGAAGAGAACGAGGCTTCGCTTGTGGTCGGCACTCCACGACAGCGCCCCGTCGATATCGTCCCGCGTGATCTCAAGCGCATACGACGCTCCTTCAAGGATCGCGTACAACGCTGAAAGCCAGTTCGAATCTTGATCTTTCATATAGGGCACACCATCGAAGGTGAACTCCGCGATATCCGACTGATAGCGATGACCCAGCGAGATCGTTTCCAGCGGACCATCGCACTCGCGCCCATTCTCGGGCCGGTTGTGCTTGCGCCGCCTGCTGCCCCGCTCCACCGATGCCGCCCAGCCGCACCATTGGCACATCTGGAAGCCCTCGCCAGACCCATCGGACACGACGGCCAGCCACGCCCTGACGCCCGCGCGCGCAGTCACCTTCATGCCGTTAGGGCCGGCCCAGTGGTGAAGCCCGGTCTCGTCACCGTGCGTCTCGACGTAGCTTCCGCCGTGCCAATGCCGCACCGGCGGTGCGCTGCCCACATCCTTCGTATCGGTTGCGGCGACAAAGCCAAACTCCGGGATGATCATCGTCCTGATCGACTTGAACGGCTCCATGCAACTCGGGCACGGAACGGACTGGTCGAGCTCAGTGCCACGTTCGAAGCGACCGCAGGCGTTGCACACTCTGTATTTGTGTCGAACCAGTTCTTTGCCAGGTCGCCTTCGCAGCCCAGCAGATGTCCATAGCTTCCCGCCGGCAACCACCTGATTGCCGGGTGCGTAGTCGTAGATCGCCTGCGACAGGTCACGGTCCAGTGCCAACTTGCGCCCTACCGGGTCTGCAGAGTTCAGGGTGTTGAACTCAACGGTATCGACGGGAAACCCATACTTAGGAAGGATGTTTCGGCTGCCCAAATGACCGAGCAGCGCTCGGCTCAAGATCGTCTTCTTGGTCTCCTCAAGCTGCTTGCTGACACTAAACTTTCGAGCCTTGATCGACTCTTCGAGCCGCTCTTCGATATCGGCGACATCCTGGATCAGCTCTTTCTGCACCGATTCGACCAGCTCGACCAGCGGAGCAACCCAGCTGCCGTCGTGCACTCCGATCTCCGATTGCACACCGACGGGCAGCGCCTCGGTCAGTGCCTGCTGGACAGCGGCAGGCACCGGTGTCAGGAAATCCTGCAAGCCGTCCGCGGGTGACGGACGGCCGCCGTCTTCCGGCGAGAAGAATCTCCCGGCTGTCTTCCACCACGCTTCTCCAGCGTCGTAGCGGTCACGGAAGTACGCAGCGAGGGCAATCGAGTGTGCGTGGCGGCGCCCGATGCGAGCATTGTCCACTGGCACCCACGGGATGCGCATCTGGCCGGCGATCATCGACGTCGGATTCTGGTACTGCGCAAGGTCGTGGGCTGATCTGTTTGCGTAGGTGACAACCAACGCGGCCGACGCCGCTCGACGGCCCGCGCGCCCGGCCCGCTGAACATAGTTGGCCGTCTTGGGTGGCATATTGCGCATGAACACCGATTGCAGATCGCCGACGTCGACGCCGAGCTCGAAGGTCGTGGAGCACGACAGGACATTGACTGCGCCGCTGATGAACTGTCGCTGGATCTCGGCCGCTTCTTTGGCGCTCCACTGAGCGGTGTGCTCGCGTGCGCTCAGCGGCGCGGTGTTCATGGTTTGGTAAACCGCCCGGTAGTGATTCGGGTCGCCGGCGGGATCTGGACGCTCGAAGGGTTTGAGCTTCCCGGTGCATCGACTGTTGGGACAGATGTCGCGGACCGAGAACGCGGTCAGTAGTCGGCAGGTTTCGCATTGGTACCACTCGCTGTCCGCTGCGTCGGACACGGAAAGCATGTTGGCGTCGAGTTGGTAGACGTAGCCACCTGATCCGCGCTCGGCCTCGGACGCCAGGAGCCCGCTGGACTCGAGCAGCTTCCAGCAGCCTTCGAGAATCCGTTCCGCTGGAGTGTCATTGGACAGGTCGGCAAGGACCTTGCGTAGGAACGTGACTCGGCTGTTAGTGGTCCCGGTGCCACTGGGACTCCAGCTGATGATCTGTTTGGCGCGATCCGAACCGGTCGAGCGCATTCGGACCCGTGTGTTCCGTGGAGCGAATCGCTCGTTCTTCACGTCGACGTGATCCAGCACCGTCACAGCACCTTGGAGTCGGACGGTCTTTACGAGCTCATTGAGCAACGCCCAGGACTCGGTGTCCGTCAGTCCTAGCGCCGTGAATCCGCGCAGCGGAATCGAAGCCTGTGGCCTGAGTTCGACGCGCATCAGCGCGAGACCTTCAAGCGATTGGCGGGTCTCCAACGTCATCAATTCGCCCGACACCCATTGATTGACTTCCCTGCTTATCTCGATGCGTCCCATCGCGCGCGGAAAATGCCCGGCCGCGTCTGCCTTTTCCCGTGTGAGCACGGCGAGGTCGTTGACTGTGAGAGAACCATCTGCCGCGGCCGGATCACGCAGCGCTTGGGTGATGTAGCGCCGCTCCAACATTCGTGTGTAGGTACGGTCCAAGTAGGGTGCAGCGAAGGCCGCTGACTGACGCGAGTCGGAAAACATCAGTAGCTTGCGCCCTCCACCGACCTGGTCTGCCGACTCATCGGCCGCTTCAGGCAGCTGCTGATACAAGGCTGTGGTGACGACCGCGGGTGCGGCATTCACATCAGTGCGGAGTCGGCGAACACCCTGGCGTGATTGTGTGCCACATTCGGTGCAGCGGCTCATCACGCGGGTGGCGCGGGGATGCTCGCGAACAAGGAGGAGCTGTGCGCCATTGCACTGCGGTCCGGTGCAGCCGGTCGCGGCCGCGTCGGTCAGCAGGCCGCATCCGGTGCACAGTCGGCGGGTGGTGGGGTCGGAGGTGCCGGACTTCGCGTCGTTGTCGGCAAGGGTGAGCTCGTCCTCGTCACGGACTATGTCGCCCTGTTCATCGGCGAGGACTAACCAGTTGACCGACCTATCGGCGGCCTTCGCGGGGACGAAGTAATCCTGGCCCTTGCGAAGGTCAAGATCGCCGGCGAGATGGACGGCTCCGCAGCGCTGGCATGTTCCAAATTCGAAAACTGCTCGGCCAGTGTCGGGATCGATCTCGTGGCGGGCGAGAAATACACGCGGGCCGGGCTCGTTGAAACTGACGAATGCACCTTCTGTGGCGCGGACAAAGAGATGGTAGCGCGCGGAGAGTACGGGGTGGCCTGCGTCGTCTTGCGTCGCACTGCCCAGCTCAACCAGGGCATCGAGCTTTTCTGCGGACTGCTCGTCTCCGGGCCACAATCGGTCACGGAGGGCGTACACGTCGACCGGGCCCGTGCTCAGTGCGTCTTTGAGCTCGACCATCGACCGCTCACTGGCCAACTTTTCGGCGGCAGCCGTTGATGGAAGCACATCGGCGGATTGGACCGAGCCACTACGCAACCCGAGGAGCTGCTCGCCCGTGAGCGACCATGTCGGAGTGGGGGTGTGTTTCTTGCGTACCGGTTCAACCAAGTCTTGTCGGGCGAGATCGCCGTCGATGTACTCGAAGTTGGCGTCGAAGAGATTCTGGGCGAACTCCATTGCCTCGCCGTGCGGATCATTGCGGACAGATCCGTTCAATGACGCAGATGTCGCGATGCACTGCAGGTTTGCACCGGATGCGACACGTTGCTTGAGGCGGCGGATCAGCAGCGCGACCTCGGAGCCTTGTGCGCCGTCGTACACGTGTGCCTCGTCCATGACGATGAACCGCCACGTGCCTGAGTTTGGTCCGTCGAACAGCACCATGTCGGCCGGGCGAAGCAACAGGTATTCCAGCATCGCGTAGTTCGTGAGCAGGAAATGTGGTGGTGTCGCCTGCATTTCATCGCGGCTCAGCAGCTCATTCGGCAGCCGTCGTACTCCTGGATTGCCCTGCCGGAACTCGGCTTCGGCGTCGTCGGCCCGCTGCTGGGTCTCCCCCGTATAGCGGCCGAAGGTGACGTCAGGTAACGAGGCAAGCACAGCCCGCAATCGCTTCAGCTGATCGTTGGCCAATGCATTCATCGGGTACAGCAGCAGCGCGCGGACTCCTGGACCGAGAGTGCTGTTGCGGGATTCTTCGATCAGTGAATTGATGATCGGGATAAGGAAGCTCTCTGTCTTGCCTGAGCCAGTTCCCGTGCTCACCACAAGGTTTCGTCCAGCGACAAACTTGCGGATTGCCGTCTCTTGATGCACGTACAGACTCTGGTCCAACGGAAACGACGAACCGATCCGATCGAAGTCTTGATCGAGCACACCTTCGGCGATCAGCTCGCGGCACGTTGCGCCGGTCTCGTAGGGCGGTGTCATCTCAAGAATCGGCCCCTTGGTCAACAAGGTGCTGGCATCAATCTCGGCGTCGAACGCCGTAGCGAGGCGTTCATCCCGTGGAGCGAGGAGTGTCTTGAGGTAGCGCTTGTAACTTCCTTCGATCTGCTTCGCGGTTTCCAGCGGGTCAAGCCGGTCGATCATGCATCTTCTCCAATGAGGTCGCCGCGTCGGTCATAGAGCACTACTGCCTCGGCGATCAATAAATCGTTCGCCACCATGGTCGGACAGAACTTCGCCATCTGCGACCAGTCCCTGAGCAGGCCAGAGTTCAGGTAGCGGCCTTCGATGCGACCGTAGGCCTCGAGGCGCGCAAGGAACGCAAGGGTCAGTGACTGGACGGACATCAGCATCCACGGGTGCTCGACGGTATCGATGCCGCGCACCCCGTCCTGGCGCATGGTGATGGTCTCGTGCGCGAGGCGCGAGGCGCGTTTGAGCGGCGTGAGGACCATCGACAACTGCTGCTCAAAGTTTGATGACCATCCGAATGCTCCCCACTGGGTTCGCCCGCACAACGCCTCATAGATGCCGGCCCTGAGGTTCGCATGGTCCAGCTGCGCGTGGGGCACTTGCTGGATCTCGTGGAGTTTCGATTCGATGCGGTTACCCGGGACGAAGCTCAACTCCAGTACCGAAGAATCAAAGCAAGTGTCGTGGAATTTTGCGGTCTTACCCGTGCGCAGTAGCTCCGTGAGTGGTTCGCCGCCGCGGTCTCGCAAGTAGGCCAACGTCTCTGCGCGCTCGGCGGGAACTTTATGGCGGCGGTGATGAAGCGACGGCAGGTCGGCGAGTTCAACCATGCACCCGAACCATGGATGTGGATGCAGCTCGTTCGAGGTGTCGTCAGCCGTGAAGTTGTGGTTGACGAGTTCACTGCGGATCAGCATGGCCATCTTGTCGTTGGCAGAGATCGTGCTGTCGCCCAAACATTCCAACGCGGGTCGAGGATCTGCGGTCAAGATTCTGATCAGACCTGCGAAACGCTTAGGTTTGCCATCGGCGTGCAACCGGGCCATCGCGGTCCAGACTTCGGGCCGCACGCTCACTTCGTCGAGAGCGGATTCGCCCGTGGCGACGTGCCGGGCAAGCATCACCTGTTCTGCTGTGCCGTCGGCACACCAGCCCGGCTGCTCGATTTGGAACGCGGACGCAGACGGGGCCGCCGGTGGGTCCACGGCCACCCACGGGTCGTCGACGAAGAGCTGGCACCGCAGCTCACCGTGTCCAATGAAATGATCGGGCAACGTCGCGCTCCCGTCGACCACCGGGAATGATTCCGGGGGCTGCCAAGGAGCGGTCATTCTCCAGACGTGCACGGCGAGGTCATCGACCGACGCAACGTCGCTGAATTCCAGTGCGTTGTTCACCAGATGCACAGCAGAGGCCAACAACCGCGGACGCGCTAGGAGAACGGTGACGTCGACTGGACCGGCTTCGGTATGCAAGGTGGCCACCACGCGGCCCGTCGGATGGTGGCGCGCCGTATCGGCGAATTGCTGGGTCCGCGTCTCGAATACGTCGTTCTGCCGACGTCGGGGACTCGTGTCGGCTTGGATCAGATCGCCAAGATCGGAGAAGTAGCCGAAATCGACTCGACCGATCCCCGGCGCGCGAATCGCGACGAATCGATCTTGGGCGAAGTCTTCGGGATCGTTGACATCAGGAGTCATTCGCCACGCGATAGGGACCCCGGCTTCACCGCTACGGATCTCGACGTGCGGGGGTCGAAGAATGACCGAATCGGCGATGACGTCGTTACGGACATCGAGCTTCCGCTCGATTACGCGACTGTCGAACGTGATCGGCTCGTGAGGAAGGCCCTCGCATCCTTCAGCCTCGACCACTGCGGTGCAGACAGACAAGCCGCCCAGCGCTGGTACCCGAATGACAGGCTCAAAGCCAGCGTGGAGGCCCTCAAACACGTACACAACGCAGCGGGCATCCGAACCCATCGGACCGGTCACCAGAATTTCGAAGTATCCGAGCTGGGCTTCCTCGGCGTCGTCGAACGGATCGACGCTGGTCTCCTCATCCTCGCCCAGCCACGTCTCGTTAACCAAGAAATCGGTCTCGCCCACTCGGCGAACCTGGACTTTCCATTCTGGAGGCGGATCCGCGTGGGTCGATGGCAGGATCACCCAGGGGCGCTGGGTATAAACGGAGCGCCCCTCTGGCGTGAGTACACCGACCGCCGGCTCGCTCAGCACGAAACGCGGACGGGCGTCCTTGCGAACTAGGCGCTGCGTACCCACCGCCGTGCCGTCCCGGTACAGCTGCAGAGCGCCGATGTCGTCGAGTTCGACGAACACGCTTCGCCAACGGTGCCAGCCTGCGGGATTTCCCGTGTCGCGATACTCAACAGGTTGCTTTGAGTAGGCATCCACCAGTTGGTGGTCCTCGGGAAACACCGCCCATACGCAGTCCTTCAGACCGTCACGCCGGGCGATCCACCGCCCCGTCTCATCAAAGATGAGGAGCGGGTCCGATTGCACGACCAACGCGATGGATGAAGATGGGGTGTCCGGATGGGACACGATAGCTTCACGAACTGGGCCCGGCACCGCAGCGCGCGCGACGGCAGTCTGGTTTCCCTCGCCCCAGCGTCGGCCCGCGAGTATTTCCCGCACTTCGCCGTCGAACGAGACCCGCCAGGGTGAGTCGGTGCCATCCGTAGGCGTGGGCAGTTCCAGGACAATCTCGTCGTCGTCGACCAAGTAGGTCACCGATGGTTGCGCCAACGTGCCGGCGCCGATGCGACGCCTCCGGATGTGTAGGGGCGCGTCTTTGAGCTGCTGAACCAACTCTTCGAGCAGCACAGTGGGCAAACCTGTGGTCCCGGCATTCAACTCGCGATCGAAGATGGTCGGGTCGACTGTCGCTTCCTGGATGAACTCGATGATTCGGTCGAGGATGTCGGCGGCGAATTCAGCGCCGTTGATCAAGAAGTTCCGCACTGGCACGTCCAACGTGGACGTCCGGTATTCCTTGCCAGGTTCCTGCAGCCATTCCATGACGGCGGCCCCGGTTGCCGGGCGCCCTTGTGTGATGTGCTCATGGATGACGACCAGCAGGTCACGTAATGAGTGGATCGGTATGCCCGCGTGCAGGGCGAGCATCATGACGTACTTGCGGTTGCTGTCGCGTTCGATGTCGGGGAATCTTGCCAGCGAGAACTTGTCGAGGATGTCGACGATGCTCCGCCGGATGTCGTTCTCGAAGTCGGCGTTGCGAGCCATCCCCAGCTCGTCCCAGTAACTTTCCCAATACGCGCCGTGGTCGTAGGCCAGCGCGGCATGCCCCACCAACGTCAGCAGGGTCAACGCCGGGTAACGCTTGATAATCTTGCGATACGGAATCTCTTGCTTCTCAAGCTGACGGACCGTGGCCCCAAATTTGCGCTGCGCCTCGCGGATATCATCCTCGGAGAAGTCGGCCTCGATCACCAGGCTGACAGGCTGCAACAGCGCACGCCAGCGGTACTCCTCGTCGCTGATCCACTCCGACAAGGTTCGATTGTCCGACAATGCGCCTCCCCTTGAACAACTGATAGGCACTTTAGGACAAGTCACCGACCAATCGGCCGATATCCGGCCTACGGCAGCAAATATTGACGGGGGTCGCTAGAAATTGCGGGCTGCGGCCGGGTGTGCTTCGGCGTGTCGTTTGCTACATCGGCTACATCACGCAACCGCGGCCCGCGCCCCCAGGTACACCTCCGCTGGCATCGACTGCCTTAAGCGCCACGTGATCGCCATCGGCCGCTCCCCCTCATGTGACACGTAGTCCGCCGGGCCCAGGAATACGTACGGTGCACCGTCGCCGAACACGGACTTCTTGGTCTCCCGCACGAACAGCAGAATGTGCGAGCCGGTAGTGCGGTGGTTGATGTACCGATGCCCGGTCGGCGAGGCCGCTGACGTCGTCGACTGGGACTCCCAGTGGAACAGGTCGTGACTCAGCGCGAAGTCCCGATACATCGTCGTCGGCGAATAGTCGGTATCGGACTTCTTGAGCGTGATTAGGAAGGCGTCGGCATTCACCGCCGGGCACCACGCGACACCCTCGCGCATCGTCGCCGGACTACGTCCCTCGGCAGTCCAACCAAGGGCTGCCAAGATCTCCTCACGCGAGTACGTCGCGTGGAGCGATAACGGCACGTCGGACAGCGTCGGGATGAATGCGCCCAGGTCGTAGGTGCTGCGTCGCGCGGCGTCGAAGGCGATGTCGACGATCTGCCTCATCTCGTCGGCGACCTGTTCAGCCTGTACGGCACTCACGCCATCTGCGGCGTTATCGAATCCACCGCCATTGGGAAACAACGAGTAAAACAGCATCTCAGCCAGGCGGCGTTCAGTGACGGAGCCGCCCAGAGTGACGCCGCCGAGCAACGCCTGATAGGCGTCGGCACGGCGACGGTCGTCCACGTGCGCGACGGCCTTAAGCCGCTTCACTAGATCCGACTCTCGCTGCCCAGGCTGATCACTCAGCTTGCCTGCATCGCGACAAAGTGTGGTCCACGATCGCCCGGGGCGCAAAATGTCGTCGAGGCTTCGCTCGTACTCGTCGAGATAGCCCGAGAGGTCGTGATGCTGGTAGGAACGTATCTCGGCGATCAGAGCGGTCTTCTTCGGCGAAACCTGCTGTCTCACATTGGCAAGGACGAGCTCCTTCGCCACCGCATCGAGGATGATCTGGCTACCCGATGGAAGGAACGGGAACCCCTCCTCCACTTGCCGTTCAAGCTGCTTGCGCGCCAAGCCAGTGAGCGCCTGGAACCGCTGGTCAAATCTGAATTCGCGGCGTTGATGTCCCACGAAGTCCAGGGCCGTCAAGACCGACTTGCCGGGCGCAAGCCGCAATCCGCGGCCGAGCTGTTGGAGGAATACAGTGGCACTTTCGGTGGGCCGAAGGAACAGCACGGTGTCCACGAGCGGGATGTCGAGACCTTCGTTGAAAAGGTCAACGGTGAAGAGCACGTTGATGTCTCGGTCTCGCAGCGCGGCTAGTGCGCCGCGCCTGTCAGCTGTGTCGTCGAGACCGACAACGGCCCGAGCCGGGATCCCGGCAGCTTCGAACTTCTCCGCCATGTAGCGAGCGTGATCAACGCTGACGCAGAATCCGAGTGCACGCATGTCGCTGACGTCAGTGATCTTGTCGCGCAGCTGGTCGAGGACGATCCGCGTGCGCGCGTCGTTGCCGGTATAGAGCGCGTTCAACTGCGCGACGTCATATCCGCCGCGTTTCCACTGCAATGCTTCAAGGTCCGTGTTGTCATGGATGCCGAAGTAGTGAAACGGGCATAGCAGATTTTGTTCAAGGGCATCCCATAGCCGCAATTCGGCTGCCGTACGTCCGTCAAAGAAGGATCGGACGTCGACTCCGTCGCTACGTTCCGGGGTCGCGGTGAGACCGAGCAGTTCGACGGGGTTGATGTGGTCGAGTAACCGTTGGTAAGACGCCGCCTGCGCATGATGAAACTCGTCGACGACGACGATATCGAAATGGCTCGGCTCAATAGACGAAAGCCGTTCAGTCGTCAGCGACTGAATGCTCGCGAAGACATGACGCCACTTCTCCGGCTGCTGACCAGCCACCAGCAACTCGCCGAATGTGCCGTCGGTGAGGACTTCCCGGTACATCCTGCGCGCTTGCTCAAGGATCTCCTTGCGGTGCGCCACAAACAGCAGCTTCAGATTTGCGCCGCGCGCTTCGCGGAGACGGCGGTAGTCGAGCGCGGCGATCGCTGTCTTACCAGTGCCTGTCGCCGCGACGATCAGGTTGCGGTGCCGGTCGTGCAGCACCCGTTCGGCATCCAGCTGTTCGAGCAGCTCGGCCTGGTACGGCTTCGCCGTGACTTCCAATCCCGACAGAGTGATCTCGAAGGGATCGCGCGCTTTCTTGCCTGACGCGACCTCGAGGGCGTTGCGCAGTCGATCACCGTCCGCGGCGGGCTGATAGGGCTCGAAATCACGGTTCTCCCAGTAGGAGTCGAATGTGGCACGGAACTTCTCCAGTAGGTGCGGCGTGGCGATCGCCGACAGCCGCACATTCCATTCGAGGCCGTCCACCAACGCTGAGTGCGACAGGTTCGACGAGCCGACGTATGCGGTATGGAACCCCGTGTTGCGCCGCACCAGCCACGCCTTCGCGTGCAGCCGTGTCATGTTGGTGTCGTAGTTGATGCGGACCTCGGCACCAAACTCATCGACCAGCCGGTCCAGCGCCTTGGCGTCGGTGGCACCGATATAGGTGGTGGTGATGACCCGCAATGGAACCCCGCGTTCGCGCAGTTCGTTGAGCTCACGCTCGAGCAGGCGTAGACCGTGCCATTTCACAAATGCGCAGAGCAAGTCGACTTGGTCAGCACTGGCAAGCTCCGCCCGCAGCTCGGCAGCCAAGGTTGGTTCGTTGCGCGCGTTGGTCATCAGTGCGGCATCCGACAGTGGCGTCGCCGGCCGTGGCGGCCGAACCGAACCCACCACATCAGCCGTCACAGCATCCAACCGCCGGATCTTGGTCGGGTCATCTTGGTAGATGTTCTCGGACAGTAGGTCGGAGTCCCCAAGTGCGGCAAGAATCTTTCGGGTCAGCTGCGCTCGTTCGTCCGCACCTCGGGCTGCTCGCAGTTGGCGCTCGATGAGTGGGCTGAGGTGCCGAGCGAGGACGAGTGCCTGTTCGGCGTCGTCTACTGCGCTGAGCGCAGCCTGTAGTCCAGTGTCATGAGCGAGTGCCGAATTCAGGCGCTCGGTGAGCAACGTTTCGTAAAGTCCGACATCCACGCTCGCAGGCTAACCCGGGGCTGCGAGAAGACCACGCTTTATCGGCGTCCGTGAGGGACTCCGGCATGGAAAACTACTCTGCCTCCGACCGAAGCCAGTAGGTCGCGCAGCCGGATGGCTGCAGGATCGCCGGTGAAGAGAAGGAAAGCCTCCATCACTTCCGCCGCGCCCCGATCCAGATCACCGCCCTGGAATTGCCGCCCACCGTCCGGAAGTCGCGCAGCCAGCCACTTGACCACGGCGGAGTACCCCGGACGCCTGTCCCTGACGCGGCGGGCAATGCACTTGCCGAGCGCCTGCTCGATTCCGGGGCGCGCATCGGAGTGGACAACAGCCCCAGCGACCAGCGCAGCTCGATCTACATGCACCGAACCTCTGTGAGGTAGAAACTTGGCTGTGAGTGATGGTGGAATGCCGGCAGCCAGTTTCTGGACGCGTCTCTGCGCCGTAGCAAGGCGATCATTGTGATTGACTCGGCACTCTTGGCTGTGATTGCCGCCGCTGGGATCACGTACTTGATTAATGAGCGATCTGATTCGCCTACGCCGGGCACCACTACTGCGCCCGCGATGACTCAACCAACGACTCCACCGCTCCAGCCGTTCCGGACGCCGTACGGATTCGCATGGATCGTCGCAGCATGCGGCGGACCGATGATCATCGAGGATCTCCCCGATCCGCCACTGCCTCGCGCATCCGACTCAGGCATCTGTCTCACAGCCCCCGGGGGTCTGGCGATGACCGTAGGCGTATACGAAAGAGAAGAAGACCTGCGCGCCGATATCGCTGCAATCGACGGCGCCCACCGGTACGCCGCCCGGTCTGATGAAGTGGGCCTCAGATGGTTGTTTCTCGCCGAAGGACACAACGCCGAGCCTCTTGCGCCGCTGGTGAAGTACGGCTTCGAGGTGCAGTAACGCAAGAGAAATCGGTGTAGTAGCGGGTAAGCAGGACCCGATAGACTCTCCTGGCGAGGGGAGTGCACATGATCATCGATACCGATCTGCTGCGGATGGGGGCGGATTTCTCGGCGAGCGCTGGAGAGATCGTGCGGCGTGGAGCTAATCACTTTGCTTCGGCGCCTATGCCAAGTGGTGTGTTCGGCGACTTCGACGCCGCGCACGAGTTCCAAGGCGCTCTGCAACGACACCACGAAGCGCAAGTGGCCGCCATGCACGCAAGTCGACAGGGATTTGAGATCTTGGCTCAGAAGGCGAAGTCCGGTGCGGCGATGTTTGCAACGGAAGACGCGGCGAGTCAACAGAATCTGGACTCGGCTGCACGCACCATCGGCTGACTGGCAATGACCGATCAGTTTCGGCACCTCGACGCTGACAATCTCGCCGCGAATGCTGGCGGCGACCCGTGGCAACTGAATCGCACGGTCCAGAGCGGGTCGCCTGGGGAGATCAGCGAACTCGCCACCGCATTTCGCGGCGCCGGAGTGTGTACTAGCGAGACAACGGAAGAGTTTCTAGCCGCTAAGCAGCGATTCGAGGCCGCATGGGACCGCCAAGACGGAGGCGGGCATCCAATCAACGACTCGGCCGAAGTTCGTCGGGCCACGGAGTCCCTGCAGCTCAATCGCGAGCAACTTGATCGCGTGGCTGTGGACCTACAGAACATCGCAGCTACCTTGGCTGAAGCTCAGCGTAGTGGGGATATTTCGGTCGGCAACCTCAACGCAGCACTCCGCATGATCGATGACCAGATCACTCGTGAGATCGCTTTCGCCAACGCCAACGGCCAACCCGTAGACACGTCTGAACTCGAACAACTGGCGATTGACAGAACGCGGCAGGCGGTCGACGAGATGAACGCAATTCGCGACGGCTACGCCAGTCAACTGGACACGTCCCGCCTCGAAATGGCCTCGGAAGGCTATGAGTCGAGCCCTTTGACAGATAGTGAAGGCCGACAGGAAGCGGCTTCGACCGAGAATGCAATTGCTGACGCGGATCAATATGGCAGTGGACAGCGCGCGGCCGACCAAGCGATCGTCGGCTCACCTGGACCGTGGACACCGGAGAAGCAAGCAGCGGCCGGGCGCCTCCGTGACTACGCGACCGTCAACAATCCGACCGCGTCGCTTGAAGAGGTTCGTTACGCCGGCCAACGTCTCGATGACTACCACACAGCAAACTCACTCGGCCCGCTTCCCGCGGACCCGGTTCTCGGAGGCGATGCACGTAGCCAGGCCCGGACTCGACTCGACCTCCAACAGAAACTCGAACAGGGCTTGCTCGATACACCGCCGATCTCTCCTGACCAAGCAACCGCACTAATCAACCAGAGCCAGTCCGACGCTCGCGCCTTGGTGATTTCCCGCGTAGAGGAACAGCTCGTGCAGGCGGGAATGTCGCCCGATGGCGCGGCACAGGCCGCGAGCAGCATGTCCCACGGCATCATCCCCAAGGAATTGGTCGATGCCGCTTCCGCGGCGGGAAAGCCGATGGCTGGAATAAAGGAAGCATTCGACAGGACCGCCGATTCCCTCCCAACCGGCAGCCACTGGGAAGAGTCGGTCAAGACGTACACACCAAGCGACGTGGAGGCGCTGAAGTCGGTCGGCAGTCGCCTGGGTGTCGCCGGAAATCTCGTCGGCTTCGGAGTCGGACTGTACGAAATACAGAACGGCGCACCTGTCGGACAGGTGGCAGCGAAGACGGGTGGTGGAATGGCTGGCGCGTGGGCGCTTGGGGCTGTCGGCGCTGAGATTGGTGCGTTCGGTGGCCCTCCCGGCGTGTTCATCGGGGCCGCCACCCTTGGCACAGTCGGCGCCATCTACGGCGAAAATGCAGGACAGTTAGCGTACGAATGGCTCTCCGGAAAATGATGGACGACGTCGCTTTCATATCGGCAATTGCGGGACTGGCCGCGATGGCTCTCGCGCCGCGCAAGAACATGCGGGCTGGTCGAATCACCTACTGGGCGGGAGCCGCGGTAACTGCCATCTCGGCATACTTCATCGCGCAGCCGCAAGGGTGGAAATCGGCGGTCGGCGCATTGGCGTTGGCCGGCGTCGTCGCGGCATTCGTTGCGTACGCCTACACGCCGTTTCTGAGCCTCAAAGGCCGCGCAATCTCCTTCTACAGCAGATCACCACAGCCCTACGGCGCAGGAGTCACCGCCAAGCGATCGTGGTGGCGCCTGCTGGTGGCAATAGCCGTTCTGGCGTTCGGAATTGTGTCGTTTTTCCTCGGCGAAGGCAGTCCGTGGCTCGCCGCTATTGCGGCCGGAGGAATCGTCATCGCCGGAGCAGCGTTCGGATACCGCGATGCACTTCTCGGAGCCGGAATTGCCTCAGGTCAGAGCAACCAACTCATCCTCGCGTCTGCGATCACGCTTGGTGTCTTTCCGATCGCCTACCTGAGCGCATATTTTCTCCGTCTGCGCCGGCTGCCTGCTCGAGAACGCCATGGCCGCCACGCCGGGCCACCCGGATCCCACGCCGGCGGATAGGTCGAAAGCACTCGTCGCCGCGCTGCGCGAAGCAGTTGTCATCACGCCAGGCAAAAGTCCATCAACTGAACGTGTGGAACCATCGATGAGAGTCTTCGCACGGCGCCGCCCGTCCTCACCGGCTACCCAGCGAGTGACATGCAGGAGTACGCGAAAGCTGCTGTCAATGCGGCTGATTACGACGTACGTGAGAAATTCGACAGCGAAGAGGGCGCCTACCCGCACACCGTTCAGGCGTGAAGCTGGGCGAAAGGTGACTCGCAGGCCGCCCGTATAGATCCGTATACTTCTGGGTGATCTATACCGAACTATGCGGGAGGTGTGCCGATGGAGCCGAGCCCGTACGCACCCGGGTCGCTGCCGGAATACCTGGCCGGCCGTGGCCGTGAACGCGAGCTCATCCGTGACAAGGTAGCCCGGCTGAGCATGCTCGGGCGTTCCGGCGGGCCCCTGCTGGCCTTCCATGCTCCGCGTGGCCTCGGGAAGACGTCGCTGCTGCGGATGGCCCAGCGCGACGCGCTCGCCGAAGGCTTCCTGACCGTGTGGGTCACCGGCCGAGATGACCGACCGATGTCGCCCGATATGGCGCAGGGATTGAGCGCGGCGGTCAAGGACCATTCCTTCGGGGACCGGGCGAACGCGCTGCTGGATCGACTGGCCCAGGTCCAGGTCGAGTTCGGGATCCCGGGAGTCAAGGTCGGCGCGACGCTTTCCGCCAAGGACAAAGCGGCGGGCTCGGCCGTGTTGGAGAAGCTGCTCGAGGATGCCGGTCGGTTCAGCCGCGCGCATGCCGCCAAGGGGCTCGTCGTGTTCGTCGACGAGTTCCAGGAAGCCCAACTGAGCGATCGCAAGAGCCTGCTGATCGGGCTGCAGCACTTCGATGGCGCCCCGGACGCCATACCGGTCGCGGTGATCGCCGCCGGCCTGCCCTCGTTGCCGCCGGCGGTGACCGAGGCGGCCACCTTCGGCGAGCGGTCCCGGTTCGTCGAACTCGGCCTGCTCACCGACGTCGCCGTTGCCGAGGCGATCCGGTTGCCCGCCGAGCATCACCGGGTCACCTGGTCTGACGAGGCGATCATGGCCGCCATCGAGCTCGCCGCCGGCTACCCGCACAAGGTGCAGCTCATCGGCGACTCCACCTGGGAGATCGCCCGTCCCACCGCCGGGAGCACGATCAACGTGGGCCACGTCCGGCGGGCCGAGGAGGAGATCGAGGACCGCATGACGGGCCTGTTTCGTACCCGCCTGACCCGCGTCACACCCGAGCAGCAGCGGTTCCTGGCGGCCATGGCCGAAGTCGGGGACGGCCCGGTGGAGCGCGCGGCGATCGCCGCCGAACTCGGGGTAGCGACGACCGCGGTGAGCCGACCCCGGCAGCAGCTGATCGACGGCGGCTATATCGAGGCGGTTGGGCGCGGCAAGCTGCGATTCACCATTCCCGGGTTCGCGGCCTACATTCGCGCCAATGGTTGACGCGCCGGACTGCTGACGGTCACGGAGGTTTCGCGACGGCGGAGATGACTGCCCCGGTGATCCACCAACCCGTTCCGTTCACCCCACGCTGCTGCCGACCCACACGTAGTGGGCCGGATCAATCTGCGTATCCCCCGACCACCGGTGCGCCGTCAACGCCCCGCCCTTGACCGCGCTGAAGTCCACGCACGCGGCGTAGTCGGTCCAGTCGTGCAGATGCCGCGGCGAGCCTTGGCGCCAGTAGTGCCCGTAGAACACCGGGATCTGTTCGTCGTAGACGTAGTCCTGTGACACTTCGATATCCGGTAGCGGCGGGTAGGGATCGCCGTGCTGGGTCGTGAAGGTGCTGCTGATCTCGGCGAGGTCGGCCAGCGTTGTCGCCGTGCCATTCCACCACCGCAGCCGGGCGGCACCGCGGGAGTGCCCGTCCTTGTCGAGGTAAGGCGGCTGACGATGCTCAACCAGACTGATCTCGGGTCCCTTGAGCAGCGTCTCCACCGCCTCATACATCGGGTCGCCCTTCGTCGAAGCCCGCACCAGCTGCTCATCGGTACTGATCCGGTCATCACCGAGCGCCGCCATCGACGCCTCATGCCAGCAGGCATGCACCACCCGGATCCCACCCAGGTCCAGCCACAGCGGCTGCGTCCGGAACCAGGCCAGGTACTCCGCGCGCGCCTGCCCCGTCACCTGACGCAAGAACTCCGCATGCTGTCTCTCATTCTTCGCCGCGTCCGGATTGCCGGGGTCGTCATGCGGCCGTAGGTACTTGCCCGAGCCGCGCGGCCACTCGGTGGCGTAGGCGAGTGCGTTGAACTCGTGGTTGCCCAACACCATTCGCGCGCTGCCGGCGTCGATCATCGCCTTGACCGTCTGCAGCACCCGCAGCTGATCGGGCCCGCGATCAATGAGGTCGCCGACGAAGATCGCGGTGCGGTCGGGGTGCCGGTAGGCGCCCTCGCGGACGGCGTACCCCATCAGGGCAAGCAATGCCTCGAGGTCGTCGGCGCAGCCGTGGACATCGCCGATTACGTCGTAACCATTCATCGGTACCTCCTTCGTCCGCCTCGTCAAAGGCGGCCCATCAGTGGTGTGTGCCGACCATCGCCTCGCGCCGATGAACTCGGCGGGCAGGTCTGGAATCTGTCTTCAGGATATCGCGGGACACCGACATGTCGGAGTGGAGCCGTATCCTCGGAGACAGCTCACGAGCGGACGACTGTTCGGGTACCTGGCCCGTCGTCCCGGCAACCGCGCGCCACCGCACGGTGCCCCAGGGGAAGAGCGGGCACGACAGTGCAAGCGGTGGGCGCCCGAACGCGGCGCCGCCAGGAACGGCGAACGATGACCGACCAACCCCTGACAGCGGCGGATGCTGCTCTGCGCGAACGCATCACCGAACTCTCGGTACATATTCCGTGCGGCGGCCTGCGCGGACCGGTGCAGCGCACGTTGTGGCAATCCTGCCGCCACGAAGACTCCCCGCAGAAGTGGGAGGGTGTCGACGTCTCGCGTCACGACGACCTGTGCATCGTCTGCTTCCGCGCCACGGCAGGCGGAATCTCGCGGTGGTCTTGGCTGGCCTGCGCGGACTGCCGCTCCGTCAACGACGCGATCGCCCAGGTGTGGGGATTCCGCCCCTTCGCACTGGGGCGGCACAGCCTGATGAACGGCATCGGGCTGCGCGGTGGCGCGTCTCCGGAAGTTCAACAGCGCCAGGCCGAACGGCTCAGCGAGTTCGCCGGCGGTGACTGGCGGCTGAAAGGTTGGCGCGATCACGAGTACCGGCTCATGACGGCACGATTCGAACCCGACGCCGATGTGCCCCTGCGGGAGTGGCAGCAGGCATGGCCGCCCGGACCGGCCGCGTCGCGGGAGGCATTCGCCCAGCTGATTGGTCCGACGTTTCCTTTGGGCCGCCCGTGAGGGTCAGCCCGCGACCTGACCCAACCAGTCCGAATTCCCATCGATGGGCTGCCCGTCGATCAACACCAGTGGAACCCCCGGCTCCGGAAACTGGTGCAGCAGAGCGAGGTTATTGGCCGCGATCACCCGCGCGTCGTAACCGATCGGCAGGCCGATCCTGATGAGGTCGAGGGCGGCCGGTGGGGCTCCCGCACCGGCGGCCAGATCAGCCAGCTGGTTGTTGTCCAGATCGGTGGAGCCACCTTCGTGCGGCTGGTGCTCGGCGGAGAAGATTTGCTGCACGAAACGCCATGTGACATCGCTGGACTGTGACTGCCCAGCCACCACGAACGCCGCGTAGATGGCCCGGCTGTCGTATGTGCCGCTGGCCGAATACTTTTCGAGGAAGTTCACCAACCGCAGGTTGACATGCAGCGAGCCGTTCTCGATGCGCTGCCCGATATCGTCCCCCTGTTCCTGGATCAGCTGACCGCTGAACGGGCACAGCGGATCCAGATACAGATCGACCTGCCCGACCGCATGCGGGTCACCGATGGAGATCACATCGCCGGCAGGCGCCGCGACCGCCGCATGCGCGAAGCCCGCGGCCGGCGCTAACAGCAGCGCCGCGACCACGGCGAGAATTGCCCCGACGGCGCGCATCGGCCGGTTCACCCAGGTTCGGTCCATGACACCCATCATGCCGGGGCGAACGGGCCCTGCATCGTCAGTTGACAAGGAGACCGTTGCAGATGCTCGTATCGACATCGCCGTCGCCGCGCCACCCATCGACGGTCCGAGCACCGCCAACGTGCGTACCCGAGCGACCAGTGACCTGTCGTACCCCTCCGACACAATCCGGACATGAGCCGACACAACCGCCAGAAGCGCGCGGCCAAGCAGAAGGCCCGCCGCCGCGCCTCATTTCAGCATGACCACCGCGAGCCCGAGCCGGGCCATGACCGCATCGTCCTACTCGACCACCTCGTCGCGGCGTTGTACGCCTCGGCGAACTGTCCCGACCACGACGCCGATGTCCACGCCGCTGAGCTGATCCAGGAGTTTTCCGGCTGGACCCGTGACCTCGATACCGCCGCCGAAGTCGCCATGGCCGGTGCCATCGGCCGGGCGTGGGAGGCGGGCTGGTCGCCGAGTGACCTCCACGAACTTGTTCGTCGCCACCTCGATGCATCGGCGACCGACTATCTGGCCGAGGCGATCGTGCGCGAGTCTGCGCAGTACGCCACCGCAACACTGCACCCTCGATGGCGGGCGGACCTCAATGCGCTGTCCGCGGGGATCGATCCCACCGCCCACGCGCCGCAGATGTGGGACTGGGCCGACCGACGCGCGGTCAGTCATCGCGCGGCCTTGGCGGTGGTGCTGAACGTGCTCCGGTTCCTGGGGCGGCTTCCGGTCCTGGAGCCGTTGCTGCCCTTGCCCGGCGCGAGCCGGCACGCCGCGTTGGTGGTCGGCGAAGCCGACGCCAAGGTGCTCGGCCGAGTGCGCGGACTACTCGCAAAGGCCGAGGCCACCAGGTTCCCCGAGGAGGCCGAGGCTCTTTCGGCCAAGGCGCAAGAATTGATGAGCAGGTACTCGCTGCACCACGCCATCAACAACCACGAGGCCGGCCGCACGGCAGAGGCGGCCGCGCGGCGGCTCTGGATCGACAATCCCTACGCCGGCGCCAAGGCGACGCTGGTGCAGGCAGTGGCGACGGCCAATCGTTGTCGCATGGTGTGGGCGGAGAAGCTCGGCTTCGTCACCATCGTCGGCGCCGATGCTGACCTGGAATCCGTTGAGCTGCTCACCACGTCGCTGCTGGTGCAGGCCAACCGGGCCATGCTGGCCGCGGGACGCCAAAACGCCAGTGGGCAGGCCAGAACGAGATCATTCCGTCAATCGTTTCTCGTCTCCTACGCCCTCCGCATCGGCGAACGTCTCACCGTCGCCAGTTCGGACGCCGCCGCCAACGTCGATCACGACAAGCTGCTACCGGTCTTGGCGGCGCGCAGCCAGGCGGCCGACGACCTGTTCGACCGACTCTTCCCGGCCGCCATCGCCCGGGCGGTGTCGGCGTCCAACGCCACCGGGCTGGCGGCCGGGCGCGTCGCTGCCGACCTTGCCCACCTGGATGTACGCAGACCGATTGCGGGGTAGCAAGCACTGGACGTCAGAGTTTCTTGGCGTCGAGTGCCTTCATCAACGATGGCCGTCGGCCGTACTCCCGCCGGATCTCGGCCATGAAGAGCGCGAAATCGGCACTGCGTCCGCCCTTTTCGTACAGCTTCGCCATGGTGGCCAGCGTCGCAGCGATATCGGGATAGATCTTGGAGTTGGGATACCGCAAATCGGTCTCCAGCTGCGGACGGTACAGGTCAGCCGCGGCGACGGGTCGGGCATCAGCACCGCGTTGCGCCAGTTCCTTCCAGGCCCAGCCCGGGCCGTAGCGATCTGCGGCCCGCCACGCGGCCTCGATATCACCCTCACTGAGCCACAGCTGCACCAGAACCGCGCCCTGGGCGAATCGGTCCGCCGCGAGTCTCTCCGCATGCTCGAGCGCCCATGCCTGTTCGGTGTCGGCGCGATCGATGGTTGTCGCGAAGTCCAGCAAGACACGGTAAGTGGGAACCGAAGGCTGCCGGACAAAGTCGGCCCGCATGACATCGAGAGCGTCATCGAGACGGCCCAGGCTCAGGTAGGTCTGCGCAACGGCATCGGGGCTCAACCAGAAGTCATTGCCGCCACCGTGACTGGATACTCGGCCCTCGGTGACCGCGCGGTCAATCCACCCGACCGCTTCATCGGCTCGGCCGGCGGCCCGCAACCGATCCACGATCGCCCCGTATTGCGGGTGGTCGCGTCGGCTCAAGAGGTCGACGGCTTGGTCGACGTCGCCGTCGTGGTCGGCAAGTTCAAGTACCATTCGGTCGATTTCCGACCGAGTCCACTTTTCTCGGTCGGCGTACTTGCGGTCCACCGCGGCCACCGCCCGCCGATAGGTCGCCAGCGCAGGTTCGTCGAACGCGTCGACGAAATCGGCAAGGACCAGTTCGGGCCAGCCCGGCGAGTCGGCGCGAAATTTCACCAGCCAGGTGGCGAGCTTGACGGGATCGGGCCGGCCCAATCGGCACGCCCGTGCATAAAGGGAAGCCGCCCTTTCACATTCAAAGCCGATCGACCCCGACGAGTCGTCGGCCTCCTCCATGATCTTGCGCAACCGGGTCACCGCTCGCAGTAACGCGGGGCGCACCGCCTCGGCGGCCCCACCGTCCAGGTAGCTTTCCAACTCGTCGAGCACGTCAGCGGCCACGCCCGCAACGTCGAACGAGCGCCGATAGTCGATAAAGCCGCGAAACGACAGTGCGTTTCGCACATAGGCATCCAGCTCAGGTGCGGCCTCGGCGCCATCACTCGACGCTGCCATGGTTCGGATCTCGATCAGCCGTTGCACACTGTCGTCGCGGCGGGCAAGATCGAGCACCTGCTCGCGTAGCTCATCGAGATCCATCGCCCGCACCGCGTCATCCAAGGCCGTATCGGGTGCACCGTTGGCGTCAAGGTCGACTGCGACGCGGCCGGTGTCGATCGCGGCGAGCCCGACTGCGACCAGGTGCTTGCAGAAATGGCCGTCCTCGAAATGCGGGCAGGTGCACCATCCACCGAGCACCGAACCGGACCAATCGAGTTCCACGGTATACACCCGCTTGGCCTGGACGGACGCGTACGCCTTCGTGTCGGCGACCCGCAGCCCGCGGACATACCCGACGTAGTCCTCACCCCGGGCAAACACGACGCCGCCTGCCGCGCCAAGCAGGCCCGCTTCGGACAATGGCACATCCCCATCGTGCCGTATGAACTGCGGCTTCGGCCACTACCGGCAGCACGTGAGTTGTCGCTGCTTTGTCGCTACAAGGCGGGCAGTGACTTACTCACTTCTCCGCCGGCGCAGCGGCACGTGCCGGCCCCACAACGTCACCCACTCGGGTACGGCCAACCCGTGAATTATCCGTTGCGTCCGAAACAGCTGGCGCGGTAGCGAAGCCGAGTTGTGCGGCAGGTCGTACTTCTCGCACAGCTTCCGAACCCGGACACCGACTTCGCGGAGCCGATTTCTCGGCAGAGGGACAACTGACCTGCCGCCGTGCCGAAAAACAGCCCATCAACGTGGCACCAGGATCTCAGCACTACCTGAGATCGAATCGTCCATCGCGGAACCGCTCATCGACCCTCGAATCGACCAACTCCATCCGATCCTCCGGATGTAGCCAGTAGTGCCGCACCAACCAGTACACGGCCACACCGCGGGGAACGTATAAATTGAGGCCGCCAACGACCTTCTCGCTGCCATCGCGCAGGGACAGCACCACCGACCTGCCGGCTCTTTTGCCATCCTTGGTCTCGGAGTGATCCTTGATGCCGACAATGTCATCCCATTCCACCGCTCGGGTTTTGACTACATCGGCGATCTCGACCATTGCCGGACTGAGCCTGATGTATCCCACTCCCCCGCGCCGCACCCAGCTGGTCAGCCCGATGACCGCACACACGGCAGCTGCCAGGAACAGCGGGGGCGAGAAGATTTGGAGCCCTCGCGTCATGGGAATGTCGATCGCACCGCGCGGGATGAAGAACGCGAGCAGCAGTGCCGAGGGGACGATCACCGCGAGTCCGGTCAAGTACAGCATGGTGAACCGCTTATCCGGCCACACGGTGAACCCGGTTGCGTCGCTGGAGGTCCGCGTCTTCGTCTTGCCGGCTGCCGCCAGGAGAAGAGCAGCCATCATCAGGACTGGAAACGTAATGAAGCCGAAAATCAAACACGTCGTCAAATAGTTGCCCCGCAGTCCGGCGAGGATTCCTCGGACAACGAAGTAGGCCACCCCCACAGACACGATGAGTCCCGCCCACAACACGTACCTGCCGGATTCGGCCCAGTTCGCCGGCTTGGGGAGATTTAGTTCGGACACAACGCCTCCCCAACGAACTCGCCCATTTCTATGCCCCCGAAACCTCCGACAAGGCCACCTGCAACGGCGAATACCGGGACGGCACCTGGCGCGAACGGACCCGTCGCGAGACCCAACGCCGCACCGCCTTCTGCCAGAGCCCAACCGCCGCCACCACCGGCGGCAAGTTGATCGTTCCGGCTCACCCGCTGGTCGCGAAGTAGAACGGCTCCCAGTAACCCATCTCGGCGATCGCCACGACCCCGAGTTCGCGGGTGCGCGACGCTTGCCCCAGGCACCGCTCCTCGACCGTGACGTCGAAGCGGTAGGTCGAAGCTGCCGAGGACAACCCCGGAACCTGTTGTCCTCGTTGCTCCCCACGATCCTGCACCGCTGCCAGTTCGTACGCGCAGCCCGTCGCCGGCATGGCCGCTTCGATGGAGTCGCGCTGCTCCAGCGATAGCCCGCCTTTCAAGCGAAGAACCGGAACCTGTTCTGCGTCATGCGTGTTGAGACCCGCCACGAGTCGATCTGCCCACTCTTGTTGCTTGCCGGGACCGTAGTCACCTAACGACAGACCATCATCGTTAGACGGCAGAGTCAACAGCCAGACCGTGACGGCCACCGCGACGACAAGCACCGCCGCAGCAGTCCACGAAACGCGCCGGTGCGCGGTGTACCACTCCATCATGGATTCACTCCCCCGGGTACCTCAGATGGACGAACTCGACTTGGGCTGGCGCATGAGTGTATTCCGCTGAGTTAGGCATCCAGTCATCGTGCAGCTTTACTCCACCGGAATGCTGGTTGATAACGTCAGTTGGCACACCGTTGATCGTCTGCTGGCCGGCGTAGACCGCTACATGGTTGATGCCGCCGTCGGCGTCCTTGTAGTAAATGAGATCTCCGGGAAGCAACCCCGCCTTTGAAGGCGCCAATGGATCCAGCCCGTTACTGCTGGGCGTCGGCACCACTCCGACGATGTCGCCTCGACCCGAATGCTGTGTCACGAAATTGTGGTTCTCTTTCGCCAGCGTCCAAGTCTTGGACGAGGTATTCCCCGGAAGTATCGCGCCATCATTTTGGTAGTACCAGTCGTCGCTGTCTCCACGACGCCAATCATCGATGTCGTTGCCCACGTCATCGAACCCGCCGGCCCGCATTACTTGAGAAGCGAAGTTCGTACAGTCCAGGTCGCCACCACCAAGGGATTCGTATTCGGGATTAAAGCCTTCCGCCCACTTCTCGGAGTACTCGAGAGCCCGACGACGACTCTCTGACAACGGCGGATTCTCGCCTAGCTCTGGACCGAGCTTGAACTCGTTGCCGACGAGTTGCACCTGGTCTTCGGGCGCCTTGCTCCTGTCCTCTCCGTCGAACGGGATGCCTGCAAGTTCCTCGGCTTTGGCTTCGAGCCGTTTGCCAACCAGTGCATCAGTCTGAACGAGTTGTTCGGCGCGCCAACGGATATCTTCGGCATACTCGATGGCGGAGACAACACGCGTCGCCGCGGTCTGCGCGTCGTACTGGCGAGTATCGCTGACCGTCAGGTCCTCACCCACCAGGAAGCCGTCAGCCTCGGCAGTGTGGATTGCCTCCAGTACTTGCTGCTGAGCACTGCGAATGTCCTCTGCGCCGCG
Source organism: Mycobacterium sp. ITM-2016-00316 (assembly GCF_002968335.2). NCBI lineage: Bacteria > Bacillati > Actinomycetota > Actinomycetes > Mycobacteriales > Mycobacteriaceae > Mycobacterium > Mycobacterium sp. ITM-2016-00316. The sequence goes on along the minus strand of NZ_CP134398.1, from coordinate 1,795,373 downwards.
GGCTGCGATCACAGCAGCTTGACGCTGTGCGTCGCCCTGTCGATGTGCAACGGCGACGTCCGCGGTCACCCGCTGCAACGCCGCATCCTTGGCCTCGCCGACCCATACCGGGTTGGCGATGTTCTGACGGTGCTGGTCGAAGGCGGATTCTGCTGCCGACGCCGACTGCTCCCACCGGGTCGCTGCACTGCTGAGATCCGACGTGTTCCAGACCGCGACCTCAGATCGAGTGGGCAGCACCGTCTGTGTAGCCGTCGGACTCAAACTGCCCCGTCAAGAGCGGCTGCGCTGCCATGGTCCGCGTCGTCGTAGCGGGCGCCGGCGGATGACAGATGGGCCGCCTGTTGCGCGATCCGGTCAGACTGCCTGATCCGCACCTCGGCGCATACCGCGTCCAGCGCCGAGATTCCTGCGTCACTCGGCCTTAAACCACTCACCGACTCCGTCACCGGACCATCCGCAAGACCCGCAGCGACCAATGTGCTTGCAGACGACGCCGTACGTAGACCGTCGACTTCTACTTCTAGATTCCTCGCCATAGCTCCCCATCCAGCGACTCCAGAATCTGCAGAATATCGCACCATGAGGAGGCGCCGGTGCACCAATTCTATGTGAAACGATCGATCACAGTCGTCGCATACAGCGGCGACGAAAGCTACTTGCTGCGGCCAGCGGGCGAAAGCCTGTCTGGAATCCCCAACCCATGAATAATCCGTTGCGTCCGAAACAACTGGCGCGGAAGCGAAGCCGAGTTGTACGGCAGGTCGTACTTCTCGCACAGCTCCCGCACCCGGACACTGACTTCACGGAGCCGATTGCTCGGCAGATCCGGGAACAGATGATGCTCGATCTGGTAGCACAGGTGCCCGCCCGAGAGCGCCACCAACGGACTCACCTCGAAGTTGGCCGTCCCCAGCATCTGCCGCAGATACCACTCACCCCGGGTCTCATCCGTGACCACCGCCGGATCGAACGTCTCCGCACCATCGGGGATGTGCCCGCAGATGATGTTCACGTACACCCACAGATTCCGGAGCGTATTCGCCGCCACGTTGGCCGCCAGGGTCCGCCGCCATCGGCGCAAGCTCAGCGCCGGCATGAACACGTAGTCCTTGGCCAACTGACGGGCGGCCTTGCCGACGAACTTCCGCCGCTCGACCGCCAACACCGCCGGCTCACCCCGCAACTTCTCCGAGTGCAGCCCGTGCAGTGCGATGCCCCATTCGAACATCGCCGCCAACACCAGGTTTCGCAGCGGAGTCGCCAGATACCACCAGCGCCACGGCTGGTCCTCGGTCACCCGCAGCAGGCGGTAGCCGATGTCCTCGTCCATGCCGAGCACATTGCTGTAGACGTGATGCCGGTAGTTGTGCGAGTACCGCCACTGCGCGGAATGCCCGACCATGTCCCACTCCCAGGTATTGGAGTGGATTTCGGGGTCGTTCATCCAGTCCCACTGGCCGTGGGAGATGTTGTGGCCGAGTTCCATGTTCTCGAGGGACTTCGCGTACGCCAGCGCGCCCGTGCCCAGCAGCCAGCCCTTCTTGGAGCGGCTGCCGGCGATCACCAGACGCGCCGCGACGTCGAGCGCCCGCTGAAAATGGATGACCCGCCGGATGTAGGCCGCGTCCTTGGCCCCGAGCGAGTCCTCGACGTCTTGGCGGATCGCGTCGAGTTCGTAGGCGATCTCTTCGACGTCCGCGCTACTGAGATGCAGGTAGCTGGGAACATCGGCGATCGCCATCAAGGTGTCCTCGGGTGGGTGCGGGATGAAGAGCGGCGCAATCCACCGCGAGCGTCAGACCGCAGCTTAGAGGCTGCGGCTTAACGGCGAGTAATCGAGGTTCGCCGTCCAGGCGAAATGGCGGTGCGGACGCGCTGTGCGGCCTCCCCGTGGCTGCGCTCGTACTCGGCGACAACCAGCATGAACGCTGGTCGACGATTCGGCGATGCAGCCCGCGGACTTGCTGAGAGCCTGTTCAGGATCCCGCCGGGTGCCCACCATGATCGGGCGCCGCATCCACCAGGTCATGCGCCATGCCGTAGCGCTTGCGCTGCTGCGCCATCACCCGCGGGTAGCCGGCCAGCGCCCGCCGAGTGCGCCACTGCGAAACCCCGGGCACCGCGCCGAGCACCCGGTTCACTCCCCCGACCACCGGGCTGATCACCGAAGGCAGATGCTTCAACACCGTGTCCGGCACCCCCAGCTTGGAGGCCGCCTCGTCACCGAGGAACGCCCGCGTCAGCCCGTTGACCACGGCGACACCCACGCAGCGCCCGCCGACCGGCAGCAGGTCGGCGATCTCGACCGCCAAGTAGTCGTGGGTCAGCGCCCGCACGAAGTCGCGGTCGCCTTGGTCGGGGTTGCTCCCGGTCAGCGCGTACAACTCCTCGATCCGCACATGGTCGGCCTCGCACGTCGGATTAAGCTCAGGGCCAACCCCATTCAGGAATCCGACGTAGCGCCAGAAGTGGAAGATGTCGTCCAGCTCGGCAGCGGTGTACCGCACGCCGAGCTGCCGCATCGCCGTCAACGCGATGTTCCCGAACTCGACGATGGTGAACGCCATGAAGCTCTGCGGGATCGGTGCACCCCAGGCTTGCGCATCCCACGAACCGCTGTCCCACAGCGACTTCCGCACGAACGCGTGGATCAGCCGCACCCGCAGCGTCGTCGCGAATCCCGCACCGGAGCGGCGCAACCCGCCCGGGGTCAGGATCGTCTCCATCCACGATCCGACCTCCAGCGAACGCACCGCGGCTTGGCTGGTGTAGCGATTGGTGATCACCAGCGGCATGCCGGCGACCTGGTTCATTGCGCCCTTGGTCAACGACGCTGCGCCGAGCACGATCCCGTAGGACGCCATGTGGCGCACCAGATGTCCGGCGGCCCGGTCCAACGTCGAATGGTCCAGCCACGCGGGCTCGGTATCGACCTCGGCGAAGAGGTCCCGCAGTGCCACCGGCGCATCCGGGACCGCGTCGATGCCCTCGGCCAGCGCCGTCCGGAACATCGCCATGCCCGCACCCTTCGGCAGCTCAGCGAAGACCGCCACCACCGCATCGGCCAACGGGTCGGCGACATACACGCCGTCCACCCAGTCCTGGCCGGCGCGCCCGTACCGCTGCACGGCAATATCGGCCCTCGGAACAGCGGTTTCACTGGCAATACTCATGCCTCCATGCAAACATGAGAGTTCCTCAGTTACTACTCACCTTTGAACGAGATGAGAATGGCCACCAAAGCCCGGTCCCGGCCCCAGCAGCAACGGGCCCGCGAGATGCGCCGCCGACTGCTCGACGCCGCCCTGCAACTGATCACCAAACGGGGCATCCAGGCGCTGACTACTCAGGCCATCGCCGACACCGCGCACGTCAGTATCGGCACTGTGTATCGGTACTTTCCGGACCGCGCCGGCATCCTCGCCGAGCTGGTCGACGAGGCCACGCGCGACATCTCCTTCGAACTCGTACGCGGGGTCAGCGCCGCCATGGACCGCGATGTTCCCGATGCCGCCCACATCGTGGTCGACACCCTGACCACCGCCTACGAGAAGCACGCACCGATCCTGCACGCGGCGCTAAACTCCTCATCTTTCGACATCCCCGCCTACCTCAATCACACCGCGATGGACGAGATCGAACGCAGCCTGCTGCCACTGGGCAATGCCATCCCAAGCCGCACCCGACCGGACCTCGACGCCGACCAGTTGCAGGATCTGGTGTTCGTCACGATGGGTGTGACCTCGAGTGCCTGCCTTCGTATGGCGCTGCAGCGCCCACCCGGCTCGGACCGCGACGCGATGGTCGCGCTGACCGCCAGGATGCTGGCGGCGGCGCTCACCCCGTAGCCCCCGAGTCCCATGGGTACCAGCGCACACGCACCAATACGATGGCGCCACCGGCGAACGGAGGACAGTAGATGAAGCACCTACTCGAGGTGTTTCTTGAGTATTTCGATTTTCTCTACCTCGACCCTCAGTACAGCATTACGCGATCCAGCACGTCCGGCTCACCCTTGACCGGCGCGCAGCTGATCATTACAGGCAACACACTGAGCTGGTCTGTCACGAATGACCGCGGACAGATTTCACTCGCAGCGGCCCCGACCGCGGCTATCGCGCCAGAAAACTGGTTTCGCCTCTCGATCATTCGCAGACATCTCGACGGAACAGTCGCCGCTGGGGGAACCATCAGCACTGAAGACCTGGACTGGCTGAAAGCAAATATGACCGGAGTGGAGGAGCTCTTCGCGGACGCCGCGAAGACGCAGAGATCGTGCGAGGAACTCATCACATTGGAGAACATGGTCGCTGACGAGTTATTTGGTCCGCCAAAATCCCCATGACAGGAGAGAGTATTTTCGGTCGCCTCACCAGGAACTGGCTGTCCTGGGCGCCGCTGTGCGGGTTAGGAGAAATCCAAGTGTCGGATCGGCTCTCTGACAACGAAATCCGCTACACATCCAGTGAGTACTCGGTTCACCTCCACGAAGATGCCGAGTGGTGGTTTGTCGACACGGTCGACGATCGTGGTCAGCTGCGTGAGAACGTCGCGAGATTCTCGACGTTCGAACTCGCCGAGGTTTTCCTCGTCTGGCACTGGGCATCCACCGCGCGGAACGTGCTCCGCCTCACCAGCGTTGGCCGGGAACTCTATCTGCGTGGAATCGCGCCCAACGTTGAAGCCATAGCTCTGGCAGAGGGTATCTACGAGCTCCGGTCCGCTGAGGGTCGAGCCGTGCTACTCGAGCCCGAGGCCACAATTTTCAGTCATCTGATGTCGAAGTCGATCAACGAAATTGAGACCATCGGCAAAGCAGGCGTCGATTCGTGGGGAAGCTCAGACCCTCATTCGACGAACCCGAGCAAAGAGGACTGAAGGCCGATGTCGAACTTCACACGGCTAACGGAGCAGTGGATCAAATGGACACGGCTGTCAGGTATGACCGACGTATCTGTATCCGAGGCCGACGAAGATTGCCTCATCCGATTCAAGTCCGCGGATGAATCATTCTTCCTTAGGCGAGAAGGCACCTGGTGGGTAATCGACGAGGTTGACGATCGCGGCAAACGCTACGACGATACGGCGAGATTCTCTACCTTTGAACTGGCGGAAAAGTACTTGATTTGGACGTGGGGTTCGGTGGCGCGCAGTGTCCTCCGCGCTGAGCATCTCGGCGTGCGCCTCAACTCACTTGGAATGGCGCCCGGCGTAAGAGTCGAGCCCACCGATCGGGAGTATGTGGTGGAACTGCATGCCGCTACCGGAGTCGCAATCCTGCCATTATCGAGGGCGACGATCGCGAGCCACTGGATGACCTTGTCCATCGAAGAGGTCGAGCAGATGCTTGAAGCAGGTCTTGGCTGACACAGCGCGCACCGCAGGGCCCGCGCGTCAAGGTACGACTGCGGGCTACGGGCACTCCTCGGAATCGATCCGCACCACACCGAAGTCGATCTTGGTGCTCACGGTGAACGTGCCACCCGGCGCCGGCGTCGAGCTGCATACCTGCCAGTTGCGGTCGCTCATCTGCGCACGATCCTGACCGGTGAGGTCGGTCGAACTGCTGAACCAAACCTGCCCGCCGCTCACCGACTGGATCGCGTCCTGCGCACCCTGCAGGTCCATGCCAATCAGGTTCGGCATAGTCCAGGACGGCTCCGCCGACGCAGGCGGGCTCATCGCGATCGCAACACCGACCAATGCCGCGGCCATCGCAACACTTTTCATCTCAATCTCCTTGGCTTGAAGTAGCCGGACATCGTCGCATCCGGTACCGACAAGACCATGGCAGAGCCCTAGGAGAGCTCGAAGCCGAACCGCTCTAGAGACGCGAGCGGCGCAGATTCGCGGCTTTCAACGGCGACGAACACCCACGTTCTTCCTCGGTCGTCGGTGCGGGTGGCATAGCCATGCTCGACGCCGATGGTGCCCAGGTCACTGGCTGCCGCCGCGGGATTTTCGTACACACCGACCAGAACGCCATCTCGCCCTGGCGGAGTAATGCACAGCGCCACCGGGTCGGCACCGGGAAGCCAGGAGTTCGGCGACGCATCCCCGACAGACGGGCTGCCGCAGGCCGCAGTCAACCACGCGACGCCGTCACGCGTCTGGAAGGGAGACTGCGTCTCGGTCGGTTCGGCGACTGCCGAAGACGTCGCCGGTGGGGCAACCGGGTCGTCGGTCGCACAACCCGCGAGCACCGAAACAACACCAAGAAGCCCTACGCCCCGCCAAGTGACTGCCATGCCATACATCCTGCACTCAGGGCGCGACTCACTCGCACTTCTGCGCCATCACCGCAGAGCCAAGCGGAAATAGTCATTGTCGCTCAGAGGTGGGCAACTCAGAGCCCAAAATTTCCGGCGCGCGGCGGCGGCGACCGGAATCAGCGCCGGCCCGAAGGAATCGCATCGCTGTACGGCGCAGTACTCCGACCAGCCACCGGGTGAACCACCATGTACACCAACCCGATTCCGATCACCACGACCGCCGACAGCGCCACGATCCAGTTGTCATACCACGCGGCATCCGGGGTGCGCGGCCACGCCATGTTGACCATCGCGATCACGCCGTACACCAGCGCGGCGATGTTCACCGGCAGCCCCCACCGCCCCAGCGAGTACTTCCCGGACGGCACCCAACCCTTCAGCCGGGCTCGCAACGCCGCCAGCACCACCATCTGGAACGCGATGTAAATGCCCAACGCCGCAAAGCTGATGATCTTGGTGATCGCATCGGTGGAGAACCGCGACCCGATCACGATCACCGCCGGCACCACGGCCGCGATCACCAAGGCGTAGGGCGGCACATGCCGGGTAGCCGAAAACTTCGAAAGCAGAGACGATCCCATGATCATCCCGTCCCGACCGTACGAGTACGCCAGCCGGCTCGCCGCGGCCTGCAGGCTCATCGCGCACGACAGGAACGAGATCAGCACGACCACCAGGATCACCTTCGACCCAAACGGTCCGAACGCCTCGTTCAACACGGTGCTCACCGGGTCGGTGTCCTCGCCGGCGATCACCGCGGGGATGTCGGCCACCGCAAGGATCAGCGCCAGGCACACGAAAGTGGCTGCCGCACCACCGATGTAGATGGTGCGGCGCATCGCCTTGGGGATCAGCCGGCCCGGGTCTTGCACCTCCTCGGCGACGTCACCGCACGCCTCGAAGCCGTAGTACTGGTAGATGCCGATCAACGCCGCCGCCGCGAACGCGAACATGTAGTTGCCGTCACCGCCGGTGCCGAAGCTGTCGAACAGCACCCCCAGGTTGTGCTCGCGGTGCGCGATCAGCAGCCAGCCACCCACCACCAGCGCGCCGATGATCTCCGCGACGAAGCCGATGATCGCCGCCTTGGCAAGAACTTTCGTGCCCAGGAAGTTGATGGCGGTCGCCGCCGCGATCAGCACCAGCGCGAACAGAATGATGTTGTCGGTGGTGGCCTCGATACCGAGGACAGCGGCAACGAACGGCCCGCCACCGTAGGTGACCGAGGCGATGGTGACCAGCAGCGCCACCAGATACACCCACCCGGTCATCCACGCATACCGCCGCCCCCACAACCGTCGCGCCCACGGATACACCCCGCCGGCGACCGGGAACTGCGCGACGATCTCGCTGAACACCAGCGCCACCAGCAGCTGGCCCACACCGACGATCAGGAAGCTCCAGATCATCGGCGGCCCACCGGTGGCCAGCGCGAACGCAAACAACGTGTAGACGCCGACGACCGGCGACAGGTAGGTGAACCCCAGGCTGAAGTTCGCCCATGGGCTCATATCCCGCTTGAACTCCGATTTGAAGCCCAGCGCGTGCAGGTGCGCGGCGTCGTCATCGGGATGAGAAGCGTCATCGGGGCGGGAAGTCGGTGGCGTGGCAGTGGTCATGAGCTGCTCTCCTTCGGGCGGGAAACCGAATGAGCGAAAAACTACAGTCCTATTGTTTAAGTCGTCCCCGAAACGGCAGAATTCGTCACTGATCCGGTACATTGCGACGTCAGGCCAACGGGGAGGGAGGCAACAGTGGTGTCCTCACTGTCTCCCCTGGTCGCCCCCGACGCCCCCGTCGGCCGGGCCGACGAAATCGTCCTGCGCATCACCGAGGCCATCCACCTCGGCCTGCTCGACGACGGTGAACGCCTCCCGGTCGAGGTGGACCTGGCCGCCCAGTTCGGCGTCGCCCCGATGACCGTCCGCGAAGCCCTGGCCACCCTTCGCGAACAGCACCTCGTCGAGACCCGGCGCGGTCGCAGCGGCGGCTCCTTCGTCCGCCGCCCCGAGGGCCCGCCCGTCGAGCAGCTCACCGAACGCCTGGCCGCGATGAGCGCCTCGGACCTGCGCGACTTGTTCGACGAACACACCGCCATCGCCGGTCAGGCCGCGAAGCTCGCCGCCCAACGCGCCGCCCCGTACGCGGTCCGACGGCTGTTCGCGCTCACCGACCAACTCGGCGCGGCCGCCACCCTGGGCGACCGGATCCGCGCCGACAGCCGCTTCCACATCCAGATCGCCGTCGCCTCCCAATCCGCGCGGCTGGCCCGCCGCGAAGCGAACCTGCAGGCCGAACTCGCCGGACTCATCTGGCTACCCATCGGCCCGGACATCGACGTCGCCGCCTACGTCGACACCCAGCACGCCATCGCCGCGGCGGTCGCCGCCGAGAACGCCGCCGAGGCGCGCCGGCTCGCCGAAGACCACGCGATGAGTCAGCTGCCCCGATTGACCACGGTGAACATGAATCTGGCAGCCGGGTCATGACCGCACAGGAGCTCGCCGCCGAGGCTTCGCACGCCGTCGAGCCGTTCTACCGATTGCTCGATGCCGTCGCCGAGGAGGTGCTGCGCAGCCGCCCACCGCGCGCGGCGCTCACCGAGACGCACTTCTCCGGGTTGCAGCGCCTGCTGGCCGAACTGCTCACCGAGGAACACGGCATCTGGGGCATGGGCTTCGTCGCCGCGCCCTCGGTGGTCGAGGGCCGCGAACGCTATATGGCGTGGTGGCAGCGGCACAACGAGCGGGTCGCCCGGCTGCGGCTGAACTTCGATCCGACCAGCATCGACGTCTACGACTACCTGCAGATGGACTGGTACCAGCTGGCCCAGCGCGGCCAGCAGCGCGTCGCCTACGGCCCGTATGTCGACTACAGCGGCTCGGACATGTACACCATCACCGCGACCATCCCGGTCATCGCCGACGGCACCTTCCTCGGCGTGGCCGGCGCGGACCTGGTCGTCGGCGATGTCGAACGCCGGCTCATCGAGGTGCTGCGCCACACCGACGAGGACGCCGTCGTGGTCAACACCGAACGCCGTGTCATTGCCGCGAACACCCCGCGCTGGCTGGTCGGCTCCCGGCTCGGCGCCGTGCCCACCGACGACGACACGTTCCACGAGGTGGCCGAACTCCCCCTCGGCAACGGCTGGTCCGTTGCGGTCGCAAAGAGTTGAACGAGCGGTTACCCAGACTTAACTCGCAGCCCTTGACATTAATCCTCTCTTTCTAGAGTCTTTAAAGGCATCCGGTCACGCACCCTGGAGGTAGCCCCGATGTCGCCCGTCCCCCTCGATGAGGTTCCGCACTTCGACGTGAGTGACCCGGAATTCTCGCTGACCTCCGCCGAGGTGCACGACGCCCGCGAACGCAGCTGGTACGCCACCACCCCGTACGGCATCGCCGTACTGCGCTACGCCGAGATGAACAAACTGCTCAAGAGCCGCCAACTCCGCCAGGGCAGCATCGCCTGGCCCGCGCACAACGGCGTCACCGAAGGCCCCTTCGCCCGGTGGTGGGCCAGCTGGCTGCTCAACAAGGAGGGCGAGGAACACCGCCGCCTGCGCCGCCTGATGACCCCGGCCTTCACCCAGCAACTCATCGCCGGGCAGGTCCCCCGATTCCAGGCGCTGGCAGGCGAACTCGTCGACGCCTTCGCCGCACCCGACCGCTGCGAGTTCATGACCGAGTTCGCCGAGCCGTACTCCGCGCGGGTCACCGCCATCATGCTCGGCACCCCCGAACAGGACTGGCGCATCCTCGCCAAGGAGGCCACCACCATCGGGCTGGCCATGGCGGTCACCCTCAAGGACGACCTGCCCGAGATAGAGGCCGCCCTGGCCCGCCTCTATGACTACTGCGACGCCCAGATCGCCGACCGCCGCGCGCATCCGCGCGAAGACTTCGTCACCGCCTTCGTCAACGCCGCCGACCCCGAGGACGGCCGGCTCTCCGACGACGAACTGCGCGACGGCCTGACCATGCTCATCTTCGCCGCCTTCGACACCACCCGAAACCAGCTCGGCCTGGCCATGCAGACCTTCCTCGCCAGTCCCGACCAGTGGCGGCTGCTCGGCCAACGCCCCGACCTGGGCGGCAAGGCCGTCGAAGAGATCATGCGGCTGAACCCCACCACCCGCTGGGTGACCCGCGAGGTCGTCGAGGACTTCGAATACGAGGGTGTGGAACTCAAGGCCGGCACCACCGTGCACCTCTACGCCGAAGCCGCCGGGACCGACCCACGCGTCTACACACCCGGCCTGGACATCACCGCGGAACGCAAGCCGCACTTCGGGTTCGGCGGCGGCCTGCACTACTGCCTGGGCCACTTCGTCGCGCGCGCCGATATGAGCGAGGCGCTGCCGCTGCTGGCCCGACGGATGGTCGACCCGCACGAACTGCCCGGCGCCACCTGGCTTCCCGACTCCGGCAACACCGGGCCCATCACCCTTCCCATCGGCTTCACCCCAGCCCCCTGACCCAGGAGATCCGATGACCACCACCCCGCTCGACGCGCACCGGCAGACCAACGCCACCAGCGCACACCTGGCTCACGTCCTGGAAACCATCTCCGAGCGCGGCGTGCAGTTCGTCTACTTCCAGGCGATCACCATCACCGGTCGGGTGGTCGGAAAGGTGGCCCCCGCGCGGCATTTTGAGCGCCTGGCCGTCAAAGGGGTGCAGCAGCACCAGACCGCGATCGCCAACCTGCAGGGCACCCGCGAAGGTGTGCTGCTGGCCGGCGGGGTCAACGCCCCCGAGTACACCGCGATCCCCGATCTGGACACCTTCGCCGTGCTGCCCTGGGACACCAGCTTCGCCCGGGTGTTCTGCCGCCTCTACGAGCCCGACCACCTGACCGTCGACGCCGGGATCGAACTGGCCTGCGATTCCCGGGCCCTGCTGCAACGCGCGCACGCCGGGTTCACCGACCGCACCGGCCTGGAACTGCGCACCGGCTGCGAACCCGAAATGACCTGGCAGGGTGAGGGTCTGGAAGCACAGTTCCGGCCCGGATCCAGCCCGGCCTACCACATCGAGCATCTGGAACGGAACCGCCCGATCGTCAAAAAGGTCGTCGAATACGCCCAGGCGCTGGGCCTGGACATGATCGAGGGCGATTACGAGGACGAGTTCCAGGTCGAACTGAACTTCATGTACGACCACGCCAACCTGACCGCCGACCGGCTGACGACCTACCGGCAGATCTGCAAGCAGGTCGCCCGCGAACTCGGCATCCAGGCCAGCTTCATGCCCAAACCGGCTACCGGCATGATGGGCAACGGCTGCCACCACAACTTCAGCCTGTGGCGCGACGACGTCAACGTGCTCGTCGACCCTGGCGTCACCGAACTGCACCTCTCCGAGATCGGCAAGCACGCCCTGGGCGGGCTGCTGGCCCATTCGGCGGGCGCCATGCTGGTCAACGGCTCCACGGTGAACTCCTACAAACGCTATTGGGACGCCGGGCAATTCGCCCCCTCGAAGATCAACTGGGGCCTGGACAACAAGACCTGCACGGTGCGGCTCTCTGCCAACGGGCGCCTGGAATACAAGCTGCCCGACGCCGCGGTCAACCCGTATCTTTCCCACACGATCCTGCTGGCGGCCTGCGAGGACGGCATGAAGAATGCCACCGACCCTGGTACGCCGTGCCAGGGGTCCTCCTATGACACCCCACAGGACGAGCGCTTCCCCGCACTGCCGCTGACCCTCGGTGACGCCATCACGGCCTTCGGGAAGGACACCGTGATCACCGAGGCGTTCGGCCCGAAACTCTCCGCACTGCTCGTCGACTTCCACACCGATGAGTGGGCGCGATTCTGTGGATATGTCACCGACTGGGAGCGTGAAATGTACTGGAACGATGCCCCGTGACCACTGAAGCTTCTCCCGTCGCTTCGCTCGCCCCGGCCCTGAGACTGGCCTGCCTGGACGCCGAGGCCCCACCGCTGTTCACGCTCTGGACCCCGGAAAACGGCCGCGACGGCTATGAGCCCGGCGTCGCCGCGGCGCTCGGGGCCGAACTGGGCCGCGAGATCGAATGGGTGCGGGTGCCGTGGGTGGACATGATTCCCGCGGTGCAGCGCGGGGACGCCGACGCCGTGCTGTGCGGGCAGGGCATCACCGCCGAACGCCGGGCCCAGGTCGACTTCACCCGCCCGTACGCGATCTTCCATGAGGGCGTGCTGATCCGGCGCGGTGACGATATCCACTCCGCGGCCGATCTGGTGGGCCGCAAGGTCGCCGCCATCGAGAACAGCACCAATATGGCGCTGGCCCAGACCTTCACCGGCGCCGAGCCGGTCGCGTTCGGGGCGGGCAGCGACGACGTGTACGCCGATATGCTGGCCGCGCTGCTGGCCAAGGACGTCGACGCCGTCGTCGATGACGATGTGGTGTTTGTGCCGCTGGGCGCCACCCACCCCGACTACGAACTGGCGTTCACGGTGCAGACCGCCAACCGGTGGGGCATCGCAGTGGCCAAGGACCGGCCCGACACGTTGGCCGAGATCGACGGCGCGCTCGGCCGGCTCATCGACTCCGGGCGGCTGCAGCAGGTGTGGACCCAGCACCTGCCGACCCTCGACTACCCGTTCTGACCGTGCGTCCGCTGATCGCGGTCACCGGCCGCCGGGCCGCGCAGGTACCGATCCTGCGTTTCTCGGCGACCCTGGCCGCCGAGGCGATCTGCGAGTCGGTGTGGGCGGCCGGCGGCGAGCCGGTGATCCTGCACCCTCCGGCCGCCGACCCGCTCGCCGAACTACCCGGCAGGCTGGAGGGTTTCGACGGGGTGCTGCTGCCCGGCGGCGCCGACCTGGAACCCGGCCGCTACGGCGCGGAGCCCGCCCCGCAGACCACCGACACCGTCGCCTTCCAGGACGACTTCGACCTCGGCGTCATGAAGGCACTGCTGGATACCGGCATCCCGGTGCTGGCGATCTGCCGTGGGCTGCAGGTGCTCAACGTCGCCCTCGGCGGCACCCTGTACCAGCATCTACCGGAGATCATGCACCACAACGGCATTCACGCCGTCGACGTGCAACCCGGCTCGAAGTTACGCGCCATCGTCGGCGCCGACCGCATCCAGGTGTCCTCCTACCACCACCAGGCGGTGGACCGGCTCGGACGCGACCTGGTGGTCACCGCCACATCGGCCGACGCTGTCATCGAGGCCGTGGAGCACCGCCGCGCCGATATCCTCGCGGTGCAGTGGCATCCCGAGGACCGGCACGCCGTATCCCCCACCGACGCAGCGCTGTTCGCCGATCTGGTGGACCGTGCCCGCAAACGAAAGGCCAATCGATGACCGCCGTCGTGCACCTGCGGGATGTGCTGCCGGACCTGCCCACACCGGAGCCGCCGCGCGCCCACATCTGCGTGCTGGCCTCGCTGAACTACCCCGACGTCAGCGACGCCGACGTCGCACTGATCAGACGGTTCACCAAGGTCGCGCTGAGCACGCTGTACGAACTGGGCGCCGACTTCGAGTTCTTCGACACCACCGTGCCGCTCGACAACCCGTCCTCGGCAGCGTATTTCGACGGACTACTGCTGCTCGGCGGCGGTGACGTCGACAACTCCTGCTACGGCATGAGCACCCCGCACCCCACGACCTACGGGGTGGACGGCCGCGCCGACCGCGACGCGTTCGCCGCCATCGCCGCGGCCGCGGCCGCCGACCGGCCGATCTTCGGCATCTGCCGCGGCTCGCAGCTGCTCAACGTCTTCCGCGGCGGCACCCTCATCGGCGATATCGAGGACTACGCCCTGCACCACGGCGCACCCGGGGAGCCGGAGTTCGTCGACGAACCCGTCGACATCATCCCCGGTACCCGGCTGGCGGCTATCCTGGGCACCGACCGCATCATTGCTCGCAACGGACATCACCAGGCCGTGGACAAGGTCGGCGGTGGGCTGGTGGTGGCGGCCCGCGCGCTGGACGGCATCACCGAGGGCATCGAGGATCCCAAGCGGTTCTTCCTGGGCGTGCAGTGGCATCCCGAGGACGATGACGGCCCGACCGCCGACCGGATGGCGCTGTTCGGCGCGTTCGTCGACGCCGCCGAGCGGGCCCGCGACCGCAGTGCGGCCGCGGTCGCGCGGGCCGACTGAAAGGTGGCGATCCGCGAAGCTCACCCCTCTTCAGCTTCGCGGATCGCCCACTAGATATCGGCGGCTTCCGCGGTGAACTGCCCCTTGCGGATGAGGGCCGTCACGGCGGAATCCCACCGGTTCAACTGGCTGACGGTGTAGAACGGCTCGGGGATGTGCCGTTCGATGTGATGGCGCAGCATGGTCGCGCCGACACGCAGGATCAGCGGGTTGATGGTGCCCCACAGCAGATCGAGGTCCGAGCGAACCAGCCCGTGCTCGGCGTACTTCTCGCCCTGTTCGGTGCTGATGCGCAGCAGCCCGTCGAAGATGACGTTGCCGATCTCGTCACCCTGGCTCAGCGCGTGCGCGACATAGTCGGTGACCTCGGGATACTTGTGGAAGAGCTTGGCGAAGCGGCCGCGCAGTTCCACGGAGTGATCGCCCGGGGGCTCGGGCAGCGGCGCCGATTCGAGGACTTCGCCGAAGACCCGCAGCACGTACTCGTCGACCGCCGCCGTCAGGCCGGCCTTGTTCCCGAAGTAGTGCTGCACCAGCCCGACGCTCACGCCGGCGGCATCGGCCACCGCGCGCAGCGGGGTGTTGGAAACCCCGTGCTGGGAAAACGATTTGATGGCCGCATCGACGATTCGCTCCCGACTGGACGGCACGGCCGGCGTCGGCTCCCGAAGAAACACAGCTGCAGCCACCCGATGACAGTACGGCAGTGCTGGTTCAGCATACAAGTGTCCGGTGTTGCCATATGACGATGGGGTAATGCAATATGCACATATGGCACGCCATGGAGCGGGCCTGTGAAGCGGGGGTTTCCAGACGTGAATTCGGCACTGCGACAGCAGATCCAATCAGCATGCGACGCGGTGTACCGCGACCCGGATGACACCGGCGCGGTGGAGCGATTGCGCGGCCTGCTCGGCGCCCAGCCTGCGATATCGCACGCGAACTGGCGCCGGCTGGTGAAACTGGCCTGCGACAAGCTGTACGACTCGCCCGAGGACCAGGACTCCCGCGATCTGCTGCTGGTCTTACTGACCGCCCGCGGATCGGCCACACTGTAGGGGTGACGGCGAAAAAGCGGGACATATCAACCAAGCAGGACTGGCTGACCCCGCAACAGCAACGCGCATGGGTCGCCTATATGCGGGTGCAGCTGCGGATGAACTACGAGATGAACCGC
The DNA here is from genome assembly GCF_002968335.2 of Mycobacterium sp. ITM-2016-00316. NCBI lineage: Bacteria > Bacillati > Actinomycetota > Actinomycetes > Mycobacteriales > Mycobacteriaceae > Mycobacterium > Mycobacterium sp. ITM-2016-00316. The sequence continues at coordinate 1,779,804 of NZ_CP134398.1, read as the reverse complement.
CAGCTGCAGGCCGATTCGGACCTGTCGCTGTCCGATTACGACGTGCTGGTGGCACTGAGCGGTAACCGCGACCAGTCGATGCGGGTCAGCGATCTGGCCGCCCACATCGGGTGGGAGCGCAGCAGGCTGTCACATCAGTTGCGCCGCATGGAGGAACGCGGACTCACCGAACGCCGGCCCAGCACCCAGGACGGCCGCACCAGCAATGTCGTGCTGACCGAGCGGGGCCGCGCCGCCATCACCGACGCCGCACCCGCGCATGTCGACCTGGTACGCAGCCTGTTCTTCGACCCGCTGCCGGACAATCTGCTCGCCCCGTTCACCGCGGCGCTGGAACATATTCACGTCAATCTCAACCTGAACAGCTCGCTGCCGCCCGCGCCGCGCTAGTCTTGAGTGAAATATCACTCACTTGGAGGTCGTTCATGAGCGACGCAATCACCCGCCTGATGGAAGCCAACCTGCTGGCCGTCTTCGATGAGCGTGACCCGCAGCGCCGCGCCGCGGCGATCGCCACCACCTACTCCCCCACTGTGCAGTGGTTCGACGACGAAGGCGTCGCCACCGGCCACGAGGAACTGGACGCCAAGGCCGCCGAACTGCAGGGAAAGCTCACCGGCCTGCACTTCGTCCCCGCGGGGCCCGTCCGCCAGACCCGCGGTCTGGGCTTTCTGGCCTGGGAGGTGCACACCCCGGATGACACCGCGGTGGCATCGGGATTCGACGTCGCGGAGATCGCCGAGGACCACATCGTCAAGTTGTGGACCATCCTGACCCAGGAATAGGTGATACGTCACCTATGTTATATCGGGTGGACCGTATGAACCCGATATGAAACGGAGCCCGATCATGGGACAACTCGACGGCAAGACCGCACTGGTGACCGGCGGCACATCCGGCATCGGCCTGGCCACCGCCCACCGCTTCGCCACCGAAGGCGCCGACGTCTTCATCACCGGCCGCGACCGCGCCCGCCTCGCCGAGGCCGTCGCCACGATCGGCGGCAACGCCCGCGGCGTCCAGGGTGATATCAGCAACCCCGATGATCTCGACACCTTGGCCGCCGAAATCGGCGCGCGCGGAAAGGGTCTCGACGTCGTCTTCGCCAATGCCGGTGGCGGTGACTTCGCCGCGCTGCCCGATGTGACGCTCGAGCATTACCGGAACACCTTCGACCGCAACGTCGCCGGCACCGTGTTCACCGTGCAGAAGACACTGCCGCTGCTCAACCACGGGGCCTCCATCGTGCTGGCCGGCTCCACCTCCGCCACCGGGGGTGTGCCCTCGTTCAGTATGTACGCCGCCTCCAAGGCCGCGATCCGCTCGCTGGGACGCACCTGGGCCGCCGAACTGATCGACCGAAAGATCCGGGTCAACACCATCATCCCCGGGCCCATCGAAACCCCCGGGCTGGCCGGTCTCGCCGAGCCCGGACACGAGCAGGACCTGCTGGACGGCATGGCCGCCGGAGTGCCGATGAAACGCCTCGGCCACGTCGACGAGATCGCCTCTGCCGTACTGTTTCTGGCCTCGGACCAGAGCAGCTACATGACCGGTGCCGAGTTGGCCGTCGACGGCGGACAGCTGCAGTTGTAGCGGCTCAGAGGTCGAGCACCAGCCGACCACCCGCCGACCGTGACACGCACAGCAGCATCTGCCCGAGCTCGCGCTGCTCATCGGTCAGTAACTGGTCGCGGTGCTCGACCGCACCGGCCACCACCTGCTGCGCGCAGCTGCCGCAAAAACCTTGCTGGCACGAGTAACTCACGTCCGGCTTGGCCGAAAGCAGCGCGGCCAGCGCACTCTGGTCGGCGGGCACGGAAATGATCTCGCCGCTTCCCGCCAACTCCAGTTCGAACGGCCGGCCGTCGACGACCGGCACCGGCGAGAAGCGCTCGATATGCAGTTCGGCGCGGTCCGGGACCGCCGCGCGCACCACATCCATCATCGGCGGCGGCCCGCAGGCGTACACCGCGGTCCACGCGTTCACATCGTCGAGAAGGTCAGCGGGCGCGGGCAATCCGGAGACATCGTCGGTGATCACCCGTACCCGGTCACCGAACGCTTCGAGCTCGTCGAGGAACGGCAGGCTGTCACGGTGCCTGCCGGTGTAGCGCAGCGACCAGTCCATGCCCAGGCGGTCGGCCAGACGCACCATCGGCAGGATCGGGGTGATCCCGATACCGCCGGCGATGAAACGCAGCCGCTCCGAACGGGATCCGGAGCCCGGCAGCGGCATCATGAAGGCATTGCGCGGTCCGCTGACCTCGATGACCTGACCCACGCTCAGTCCGTGCACTTCGATCGAGGCGCCGTCCTGGCCGGGGATCTGGCGCACCGCGATGCGGAACTGATCGGGGCGGTCAGGGTCCCCGCACAACGAGTACTGCCGGGTCCGCCCGGACGGCAGGTGCACGTCGATGTGGGCGCCGGCATGCCACTGTGGCAGGTCCGCGCCGTCGGCGGCCACCAGCGTCAGCGCGACGACATCGGGATCGCGGGCGACGACCGTGCGGGCGTCGACCACCACGGCGCGCCGGTTTGTCCGGCGCGGGAGCTCCGGGAGCTCCTTGTCGCCGCCGAGGCGGGTGACCACCGACAGGAAATGCGGGACCGCCGCGCCGGCAATCCGGATCAGCAGGTCCGAGGACTTCCCGTACAGTCCCGGCGGCGGCTGCCCGTCATAGGGCCGCAGGAGTCGGGTCAGCCGGTCACCCATGGGTGGCGCGGGCGGCCGGCGAGGTGGCGAGGTACGCGACGGCCTGGGCGGTGCTGCCCTCGTCAACCGGGTCGTAGTCGCGGCGCAGCAGCGTCAGCCCGGAGGCGCCCAGGTAGCGGAACGTCGGCAGCGCGCCCGTCTTACCGGACTTGCGCAGCTGCCACAGCAGCCGCGGGTAGCGCATGTTCGGCAGCGCCGGGTCCTGATGAACCAGGTACTTGGTGCCGCGCAGCATCATGGCGAAGAAGACCACGCTGACCATCACCCCGCCGAGGGCCTGCGCGACATAGTCCATGCCGAAGTACTTGGCGACGTTGAACGAGACGTGCCGGTGCTCGACCTCCTCGGCGCCGTGCCAGCGGTACAGGTCGGTCAGGGTCGGGTCGGCGCCCAGCTCATCCCAGCGGTTGTTGAGCGCCCAGTGCCCCAGCACGCCGGTGTAGTGCTCGGCCGCGCACAGGGCGTGGCAGCCCGATTCCAGTGCCTTGCGCCGGTTGGCCGGCTCGGCCTGCTCGACGCGCCGCTCGTACTGGCCGGCCACCCATTCCAGTTGGTCGGTGAAGGGCTCCGGGTCGATGCCGTGCCGGCGCAGGTATTCCTGGAGCACGTTGTCGTGGGTGCGGGCGTGCACCGCCTCCTGGCCGATGAACCCGACGATCTCCTCACGCAGGTGCTCGTCGCGCACGTAGACCAGCGAGTCGGACAGCAATTTGCTGAACCAGCGCTCCGCGACGGGCAGGAACAGGTTCAGCGCGGTGACCGAATGCGAGGCGTACGGGTCGCCGGGAATCCAGTGCAGCGGCGCGTCTGACCAGTCGAACTGCACGTTGCGGGGGCGCAGGGCGACTTCCTCGGGGGCGAACTTGTCCGCGGCGTCATGGATCACCCGGTCTTCAGTCATCCGGCCACCATTCCCAGCTCCAGCGTTGCTCAAACACGTCCCAGCGAAAGGGCTGCCCAGGACGGGTATGCCGCCACTCTACGGGGCTGCCGCAGCAACCGAGAATGTTCTTGCCGCCGGTCAGCCGGTTTTCGGGCCGCGCCCGGATATCGGAGACAGCCGCGCCACCCCGCGCAGCATCCACGGCGTGCGCCTCGCCAGTACCTCCACGGCGCGGTCGGTGCGGTGCATGGTGGCCCGCGGCCCGGGCGTCGGTGTCGACGCCAGGTGCGCCTCCGCCGAATCCGACCGGGCACCATGCCGGTCGACCGCGAGCAGTTGCCAACTACCGGGCACACCACGCAACTCGACGCTGCCGCGATCGGTGAAGCTCTTCCCCGAACCCACGACCAGGTCACGCACGGTGCGGGAGACGACGATCTCGCCGGCGCCGGCCTGCCCCATGATCCGGGCGGCGATGTGCACGGCGATGCCGGCGATGTCGGCATCCAGCAGTTCGCACTCACCGGTGTGGATGCCGACCCGGATCTCGAAGCCCAGCATTTCGGCTTCCGCGTGCAGGGCCTCGGCACAGTGGATGGCCTGCGTCGGGCCGTCGAACGTCGCGAGGTGACCGTCGCCGGTGCTCTTGACGACGGCGCCCCCGAACCGCTGCACGCGCTCGGCGTTGATCTCACCGAAACGCTCGATGACCGCCCGCCACCGCTCATCGCCCGCGGTGGCGGCGTGTTGCGTCGAGGAGACGATATCGGTGAACAGGACGGTGCGCAGGGCCCGGTGCGCGGGTGGCGCCGCCCCGTGGCCGCCGGTGAGGAGTTCCTCGATCCCGGTCAGGATGGTGTCCGGTTCGGTCAGCCACGGCGCGTGGTCCACACCGTCGACCTCGAGGTATTTCGCGCCGGGAATGTGGTCGGCCAGGTACCGGCCGCACTGCACCGGCACGCCGTCGCCGCGGGCATGCGCGACCAGGGTGGGCACGCGGAGCGTGGGCAGCACCGGCCGCAGATCGATGTGGAAGTTGGATTCCATTGTGGCACGCGCCATTCCGGGGCTCGAAGCCATCCGCTCGAACATGGCGAGCTGGCGCAGCGAGCGCACCGACGGTGTCAACGCCATCGCGCTCGCGCCGCTGCCCCACTGCGAGCGGGCGGCGCGCGCGAAGGCCTGGATCCGCCGGATCTGCTCCAGCGACGGCGTGTACTTCGCGCCCAGCTCGCCGACCAGGTGCGCCGACAGCGCCTCCGGGTCGCCCAGCACCTCGTCCCATCCGCCACCGGACAGGTAGGCGAAGGAGCCGTAGATAATCAGCGCCCGGGTGCGCTGGGGCCGCTTGGCCGCGAAGTAGACGGCCTGGGCGCCGCCCTCGCTCATCCCGAAGATCGCCGCCCGGGAGAAACCGGCGGCATCCAGGACGGCCTCGATCTCGGTCACCCGGTCATCGAGGGTGCGCACCCGGGGCACCGGATCCGACAGTCCGACACCGGCTTTGTCGAACAGCACGACGCGGCAGAATGCGGCCAGCTGATCGAAGAACGACTTGAATTCGGGCATGGTCCAGAACAGTTCGATATGGCTGACCATCGGTCCGACGAAGACAAGCTCGACCGGTCCGGCGCCGAAGATCTGATACGCCAGGCTCAACTCGCCGCATGGCGCGTACGAGGTTTCGGGCATAGCCTTCGAGCATAATTGACGCAGACGCCATAACACAGGTCCTGGCAGGTAGCGCGAACTCAGGCCACCTCGTCGGTCCACACCCGGAAACTCGACAGCGTGTTCGCCCCGAACGCATTGCTCAGCGCGACATCGCCGGCATCGCGGCCCCGCGCGATCAGCACCCGGCCGATGCGCGGCATGTTGTTGCGCGCATCGAAGGTGTGCCATTGCCCGCCGAGGTAGACCTCGAACCAGGCGGCGAAATCCATCGGACCGTACGGTGGCGGCATGCCGATATCGCCCAGGTAACCGGTGCAGTAGCGGGTCGGGATGTTCATGCAGCGGCAGAACGCCACCGCCAGGTGCGTGTAATCGCGGCACACGCCGACCCGCCCGGTGAACGCCTCCAGCGCCGTGCGCGTGCTGTCCGCGCGCTGATAGTCGAACGTGATGTGCCGATGCACGTAATCACAGATCGCCTGCACCCTGTCCCAGCCCGGCGGTGTCTGCCCGAACAGATCCCACGCCGTCTGCGACAGCCGATCGGTATCGCAGTACCGGCTGCCCAGCAGGAAGATGAGCGTCTCGTCGGGCAGGTCCGGCACCGGCACCTGCTGCGCCCCGGGGACCAGGACATCCGGCAGCCCGCTGTCGTTGACCATCGAGTCCGCCGAGACCCGGGTGCGTCCGGCCGGCGCGACGATCCGGGTGCACCAGTTGCCGAAATCGTCGCGGTAGGCCTTCATCGGGACGGCCGGGTCGACCACCAGTACGTCGCGGCCGATCAGGTCGGAGACACGGGTGAAGTGGACGTTGAGGTTGAAGATCATCGGGGTGGGCTGGGGGCAGTCGAAGATCATCTCGAAGCCGACATGAATTTTCATGGTGTCCTGCCTGTTCTTTCGCGGTGCAGTTCGGGGTCGGTGACCGCGTGCAGCGAGTCGATCAGCGCGCGACGTAGCTCGCTGAAGGCCCGGCCGGCGGCGAGCACGATGCGCTGGTTGATCTCCAGTTCGATCCCGACGTAGTCGCCCGGCGCGAAACGCTTGCGCAGATGGGAGGTCAGGCCGTCGGCCTTGCCCGCGTACGGATAGTTGCGCCGCACCCGCAGCTGCGGCGCCACCGCCGCCAATGATCGCTGCCAGCGCATACCGGTCTCGACCTCCCCCGGCCGGCGCGGGTCATAGAGCAGTCCGACGTCGGTCCGGCGCACCACGCCGTCCAGCTCCGGGGTGAAGCTGTGCGACGACAGGTGGATCACCCGCTGCCCGCTGGAAACCATCTGCGCGACACGGCTTTCGACCTCGTCACGGTAGGGCCGGTAGTGCTCCTCGACGATCTGGTCCCGAACCGCCGCCGGTGCCGCCCGGGTGATCGGCGAGAAGACGTGCCGGTGGCCCAGCGAACGGTTCAGGTCGATGAGCAGCCGGCTCGTCGTCGACGACACCAGCGGCGCCCGGCACGCCGCGGCGAGCGCCTCGGCCATCACCAGGGCACCGGGATCCCAGCCGCGATGGGTATCGAGCAGGTCCTGGTGCCGGACGAAGAGCGGACGAAACGGCACCGGCACCCCGTTGCCCCCGTGCTCGCAGGTGATCAGCAGGCGGGCCATGGCGGTTGGTCACCAACGAATTTCGGGCAGCTTGGCGAACACCGTCCGGGTGCCTTCGCTCCAGGCCTCGCTGACCGCGGTGAAATACGGGTCGCCGTCGTCGAATCGGCGTCGCCGCACGCACAGGCTGTCCCGTTGGTAGCTGATGAGGTCGATCGGCATGCCCACCGACAGGTTGCTGCGCATGGTCGAATCGAAGGACACCAGCACGCATTTCGTCGCATCCGCCAGGGATGTCTGCGGGGTCAGCACCCGGTCCAGAATCGGCTTGCCATACTTGGCCTCACCTGTCTGCAAGAACAGGGTGTCGGTGCCCGCCTCGATGAAGTTGCCCTCGGCGTAGATGCGGAACAGTCGCATCGGTTCGCCTGCGAGTTGACCGCCGATGATGAACGAGGCGTTGAAACCGGTCGGGTTTTTGTTCAGGTAGCCCGCATCGCGTTGCTCGGTCTCGCGCATCGCGTCCGAGACCAGCCGGGCGGCGTCGAACATGGTGGTGGCGCCGAGGAGATTGGTGGGCGACGGACCGTCGGCGCAGCGCTGGCGCAGCACGCTGATGATGGCCTGGGTGCCGGCCAGGTTGCCCGAGCTCAGCAAGGTGATCACCCGGTCACCGGGAGTCTCGAAGACCGACATCTTGCAGAACTTCGCGACGTTGTCGACCCCGGCGTTGGTGCGCGAGTCGGACGCGAAGATGATGCCGTCCTCCAGCAGTACCCCGATGCAGTAGGTCATGAGATACCACAGCCGCGCATGCCGATTCCCCGTTCGCAGGACGGGTAGCTCTGACTCGTGGCAGACGACGGCGTGCTCAGGGCCGGGAGTTGATTCCCCGGCTCGACGCCGTCGATTCCTCGACTCTACGCCGGTCGGCGGCGTGCGGCAGCGTGGCGGGCGATCGAATAGATGCGCGCATCCCATCCCGGCAACTCCAGCGACGACGACCCGGCCGGGGTGCCGGGCAGGTTGCCCAGCAGCAGCTGCGCCCCCTCCCATTCCGCGCCGATGTCGACGGTGCGGGTGTCGCGGCCGCAGTTGGCGATCACCAACAGACGGTGCTCCGCGGTCGCTCTGGTGTAGGCCCAGATCTGCGGGTCGTCGGGGAACACCGGCGTGAAGTCGCCCTCGGCGAGGATCGGCAGCTCGTGCCGCAACCGGATCAGCGCCTGATAGTGCGCGAGCACCGAATCCGTGGTGGCCGTTTGCACCTCGGCGTTCAACCAGCGGTGGTTGGGGTTGACCGGCAGCCACGGCTCGCCGGTACTGAACCCCGCGTGCTCGCCGGCGTCCCACTGCATGGGGGTGCGGGCGTTGTCGCGGCTCATCCGGGCCAGTCCGGCCAGCGCCTGCGCGGTGTCACCGCCGCGGGCCAGGACGTCGTCGTAGTAGTTGACCGCCTCGAGATCCCGGTAGTCCTGCGGGTACCGGAACGGGTGGTTCGTCATGCCGAGTTCTTCACCCTGATAGATGAACGGGGTGCCGCGCATCCCGTGCAGCACGGTGGCCAGCGCCTTGGCCGAGGCGGCCCAGTACGCGAGATCGTCATCACCGAACCGGGACACCACCCGCGGCTGATCGTGATTGCTCCAGTACAGGCTGTTCCAGCCGGTGTCGGCGAGCGCGGCCTGCCAACGGTGCATCGTGGCTTTGAGCGCCACGAGGTCCAGGCCGCGGTCCTCGAACTTGTCGGTGGGACTCTGGTCGATCGCCATGTGCTCGAACTGGAACACCATGTCCACCTCGCCGCGCGCCGGGTCGGTGTAGAGGCGGGCCCGCTCGGTCGTCACGCCGGGCATCTCACCGACGGTGAGGTACTCGCCGTCGCGGCCGCCGAACACGGTGCGGGTCAGCTCGCCCAGATAGTCGTGCACGCGCGGCCCGTCGGCGAACCCGTCGAAGGCGATGACATGGCGCTGCAACGGCACCGGCCGTGCGTCGGGCAGCCCGTCGACCTTGGAGATGAAGTTGATGACGTCCATCCGGAATCCGTCGACACCGCGGTCCAGCCACCACACCATGATGTCCTGCACCGCCTTTCGGACCTCGGGGTTCTGCCAGTTCAGGTCCGGTTGGGTGCGGTCGAACAGGTGCAGGTAGAACTGTTCGGTGCCGGGATCCCAACTCCAGGCCGGCCCGGAGAAGAACGATCCCCAGTTGTTCGGCTCGCCGCCGTCGCGGGCATCACGCCAGATGTACCAGTCCCGCTTCGGATTATCTAGCGAGGAGCGCGATTCGGTGAACCACGGGTGCTCGGCGGAGGTGTGATTGACCACCAGGTCCATCACCAGTTTCATCCCGAGCGCATGCACCCTGGCGATCAAGGTGTCGATATCGGCCAGCGTCCCGAACAGCGGATCGATATCGTGGTAATCGCTGATGTCGTAACCGTTGTCGGCCTGCGGCGAGCGGTAGACCGGTGACAGCCAGATGACGTCGACCCCGAGCGCGGCGAGGTGATCGAGCCGACCCAGGATGCCGCCCAGGTCCCCGATCCCGTCCCCATTGGAGTCGGCGAAGCTGCGCGGATAGATCTGGTAGACGACCGCCGACTTCCACCACGGCGTCACGCGCGCCCGCCGATCACACCGCGGTACACGTCCACGTACTTGTCGACCATCGCCGCGATGGTGAAGCGGCCCTCGGTCAGCTCACGGATCTTCGGACGGTCCAGTCCGCCGACCGCACCGACGGCGGCCACCGCCGAGTCCGGATCGTCCACCAGATATCCGGTCACCCCATGCTCGATGAGCTCGTTCATCGAGCCCCGGTTGTAGGCGATCACCGGTGTGCCACAGGCCATCGCCTCCACCACGCTGTAGCCGAAGGGCTCGTCGAAGTCGATGAGGTGCAGCAACGCGTGCGCACCGCCGAGCGCTTCGGCGCGTCCCGCGGCGTCGACGGCACCGAGGTAGCGCACCGTCTCGCCGTCGATATGGGGTTCGACGGCCTCGCGAAAGTAGTTCTCGTCCTGGATGATTCCGGCGATGTCGAGCCGACGGCCGCAGCGCCGCGCGACCTCGATGGCACGGGCGGTGCCCTTGTCGGGGTGGATGCGACCGAAGAACAACAGATGCTCACCGGGCTCCGGGTGTAGGGCGAACCGGTCGGTGTCGATGCCGTGGTGGATGGTGGCGGCGTAGCGCAGGGCGGGGTGGCGGTCGGCGTCGCTGATCGACACGTAGGCGCCCCGATCGTTGTAGCGCCGGTAGACGGGGACGATGCGCTCCGAGGAGAACCCGTGGATGGTGGTGACCACCGGTGTGCGCACCAGATCGCTGTAGGTGAGCGGCAGGAAGTCGAATCCGTTGTGGATGACCTCGAAGTCGGCGGCGCGTTCGAAGACCGACGCGATGTGCAGGCATTCGGCGACCTTGGCGTCGATCGACGAATCCTCGGACCAGCCGCCCGCCGCGGTGGACACCAGCTCGGCGGAGGTGAGCGAGTCGGCGGTGGCGAACAGGGTGACCTCATGCCCGGCGGCGACCAGACCCTCGGTGAGCAGCGAGGCGAACTGTTCCCACGGGCCGTAGTGCCGCGGCGGTGTCCGCCACGCGATCGGCGCCAGCACGGCCACGCGGATGGGATCGTGCCGGGAATTGTCGATGCACCCAGCCTACGCGGGCACGTCGATTCCCCGCGCCGCCAGGCGGCGCTGCGAGGCCTCGGTACGGATCACCTGCGGCCACCAGAACCACTTGCCCAGCAGGGCGGCGATCGCGGGTGTCATGAAGGAGCGCACGACCAGGGTGTCGAACAACAATCCCAGCGCGATGGTGGTGCCGACCTGGGCCATCACCGTCAGATCGCTGAACGCGAACGAGGCCATGGTGAACGCGAACACCAGCCCGGCCGAGGTGACCACCGATCCGGTGCCCGCCATGGCCCGGATGATGCCGGTCTTGAGCCCGCCGTCCAGTTCCTCCTTGAACCGGGACACCAGCAGCAGGTTGTAGTCCGAGCCCACCGCCAGCAGCAGGATCACCGACATGGGCAGCACCATCCAGTGCAGTTCCAGCCCGATCAGGTGCTGCCACAGCAGCACCGACATGCCGAAGGAGGCACCCAGCGACAACAACACGGTGCCGACGATCACCGCGGCCGCCACCAGGGCCCGGGTGATCAGCAGCATGATCACGAAAATCAAGGCGGCGGCGGCGATCCCGGCGATCACGAGATCCCACTGCGCACCGTCGTGCATGTCCTTGTAGGTGGCCGCGGTGCCGGCGAGGAAGATCTTGGAGCCCTCCAGCGGGGTGCCCTTGATGGCTTCCTTGGCGGCCGTCTTGATGGGGTCGACGTGCGCGATGCCCTCGGGGGTGGCCGGGTCACCCTCATGACTGATGATGAACCGCACCGACTTTCCGTCGGGTGAGATGAAGTTCTCCATCCCGCGCTTGAAGTCCTCGTTCTCGAACGCCTCCGGCGGCAGGTAGAAGGTGTCGTCGTTGCGGGACGCGTCGAAGGCCTCCCCCATGGCCGTCGAGTTCTCCTGCATGGCCGAGCCCTGATCCTGCATGCCCTTCTGGGTCTGATACATCGTCAGCATCGAGTTGCGCATGTTCTCCATGACGCGGATGTTCTCCGGCATCAGCGCGACCATCTGCGGCAGCAACGTGTCCAGGCGCTGCAGGTCGGGCACCAGCTCCTGGATGTCGGCGGTCAGGATGTCGATACCGTCCAGGGTGTCGAAGACCGACCGCATGGTCCAGCAGACCGGGATGTCATAGCAGTGCGGTTCCCAGTAGAAATAGTTGCGGATGGGCCGCAGGAAGTCGTCGAAATCGGCGATGTGATCCCGCATTTCGGCGATGTCGAGCGTCATGTCGGTGGTCTTGAGCACCATCGAGTGGGTGGTGGCGGCCATCTGCTCGGTGACGGACGAGAGCTGCTGCATGGTCTCGATATTGGTTTGCATGTCGTCGGCCTGCTTGAGCATGTCGGCGAACTGGTCCTGGCGGTACTTCTCGTTCATCGTCTGGGTGGCGCCCTGCTGGCTCAGCATGAACGGAATCGTGGTGTGCTCGATGGGTTTTCCGTTGGGCCGGGTGATGGTCTGCACCCGCGCCACACCGGGGACGGCGAGAATGCCCTTGGCGATCTTGTTGATGACCAGGAAGTCGGCCGGGTTGCGCAGATCGCGGTCGCTCTCCACCATCAGCAGTTCGGGGTTCATCCGGGCGGCGCTGAAATGCCGTTCGGCGGCGTCGTATCCGACATTCGCCGACAGGTCCGCCGGCAGGTAGCGCCGGGCGTCGTAGTTCGTCTTGTAGCCGGGCAGGGTCACCAGACCGATGAGCGCCAGCGCCAGGCTGGCCACCAGCACCGGTCCGGGCCAGCGCACCACGGTGACCCCGATGCGGCGCCAGCCCCGGGACCGGATGGCGCGTTTGGGCTCGAACCGGCCGAAGCGGCTGCCTATCGTGATGACCGCCGGACCCAGTGTCAGCGCCGCGAGCACCGCGACCAGGGTGCCGATCGCGCACGGCACCCCCATGGTCTGGAAGTACGGCAGCCGGGTGAACGACAGGCACAGCATGGCCCCGGCGATGGTCAGCCCGGACCCCAGCACCACATGCGCGGTACCACCGAACATGCTGTAGTACGCGGCTTCCCGGTCTTCCCCGGCACCGCGCGCCTCCTGATAGCGGCCGACGGCGAAGATGGCGTAGTCGGTGCCCGCCGCGATGATCATCAGCGTCAGCAGGTTCACCGCGAAGGTGGACAGCCCGATCACCCCGGCGTTGGCCAAGAATGCCACCACACCGCGGGCGGCGCCGAGTTCGACGAACACCATGAGCAGGATCAGCACGGTGGTGCCGATGGAGCGGTACACGATCAGCAGCATCAGCAGGATGACGCCGAGGGTGATCATGGTGACCTTGGCGATGCTCTTGTCGCCGGCGTGGTGCTGATCGGAGATCAGCGGTGCGCCGCCGGTGACGAAGACCTGCAGCCCGGGCGGCGGCGGGGTCTGCGCGACGATATCGCGGACCGCCTCCACCGACTCGTTGGCCAGCGTCTCACCCTGGTTGCCGTGCAGGTAGAGCTGGACGTAGGCGGATTTGCCGTCGGCGCTCTGCGCGCCGGCCGCGGTCAGGGTGTCACCCCAGAAGTCGGCCACGTGCTGGATGTGGGCGGGGTCGGCCTCGAACTTGTCGATGAGGCCGTCGTAGTAGTGGTGGGCTTCGGCGCCGAGCGGCTGATCGCCCTCCAGCACCACCATGGCGTTGCTGTCGGAGTCGAACTCCTCGAAGTTGGCGCCGATCTGGCGCATCGAGATCATCGCCGGCGCGTCCCGGGCGCTGAGCCCGACGGTGTTCGCCTCGCCGACCTTTTCCAGCGAGGGCACCAGCACGTTGGTCGCCACCGTCAGCGCCAGCCAGCCCAGCACGATGGGTACCGAGAGCACCCGGATGAGATGCGCGATCCTGGATCGATCGGTGGTGGTCTTCATTTGTGGCCCGTCGGGATTACAGAATCGCTGTCGGGCGTAATTTACGTAGCTAAGTTAACAATTGCCAACCGATGCGCCGGATTGACAGCAACTTCACAGACTCAGCCGAACAGGTCGTCGAGCGCCTGCTGCTTGAGCTTCACCCACCGGGCCACGTCCTTGCGGACCGCGTCGACCTGTTTGGGCGTCAGGTGCTGAGCGCCCTCACCCGGGGTGATCCGGCACAGATCCATCGGCCCGCCGACACTCGACGACGAGGCGTCCAGCGCATCGAGCACCCGCAGGGCCGCGACCACGCCGTAGTCCACATCGCGATCGGGCATCTGGAAATGGGTGAGCAACGCGTGCGCCTGCTGCGCCATGGGCGCGCCACTGCCGACCGCCTGGAAACCGGTCTCCTCGTGATGACCGAGCAGCGCGTTCGGGTCCAGATCGATGATGAACGGCCGGTCCCCGACATAGCCGGCGGCCAGGATGTAGGTGGCCGGGGTGCCGGCCTTGTCCTGGCCGGGCACGTGCGCGATGAAGTTCTCGTAGTGATGCTCCAGGATCGGCCGGACCCGGGCCTGGATGGCGTGCCCGATGTCCTTGGCCTCCACGATGGCCTCGGCTTCCTCGGTGAACAACTGCTCGACGTCGTAGAGCACCGCCCGGGAGCCGCTGCCGCCCCAGGCCGCGGACTGCCCCAGCGGGTGCAGCTTCTGCGCGGGGAAGGTCAGGCCGCGGCCCGGATCGGTGATCTGGGAATCCGACGCCAACACGATCCCGTTGGCGCACTTCACGGCCAGGACGACAGTCATCCCACGATCCTATGGTGGAGCCATGACCGCGGACGAGCAGCGAGCCGGCGTCGAGCTGACCAACCTGGATCAGCCGCTGGGTCCCGACGCCGGGACCACCAAGCGTGACCTGGTCGACTACCTGGACGCGGTCGCCGACCGGATCCTGCCGGTGCTGACCGGCCGGCCGCTGACCGTGCTGCGGGTGCTGCGCGGGCGCGCGCCCTTCATGCAGAAGAACGTGCCCAAATACACACCGGACTGGGTGCGCACCGTGCCGATCTGGGCCGAGGCCTCGCACCGCGAAGTCCACTACGCGCTGTGCGATGACCGCCGCACCCTGCTGTGGCTGGCCAATCAGCGCGCCGTCGAATACCACCCCGCGCTCGGCCTGGCCGACAACATCTACCAACCGACCCACCTGATCCTGGACCTGGATCCGCCCGACGCCGAGGACTTCGCCGCGGTGGTCGCGGTGGCCGAGCTGGTGCGCCAGGCGCTGGCCGACTGCGGGCTGACGGGCGCGGTGAAGACCAGCGGCTCGCGCGGGCTGCACATCTTCGTGCCCGTCGACGACTTCTGTTCCGGCGATGACGTGGCCGCGGCGACCCGGGCGCTGGCCGCCCGCGCCGAGGCGCTCGATCCGGCCATCGCGACAACGGCTTTCATCGTCGAGGACCGGGCCGGCAAGGTGTTCGTCGACGCCACCCGCTCCGGCGGGGCCACAGTGGCGGCGGCGTACAGCCCGCGGCTGCGGGGTCGGGGCGAGGGAAGCGACGGGGGAAAGCCATGCACCACGGTGTCCTTCCCGCTTTCCTGGTCCGAACTCGGCGACGTACACCCGTCGGACTTCACCGTGCACACCGCGCTGGAGCGCCTCGGTGACCGCGACCCGTGGGCCGAGGCGATGCCGGCGCCGCAACGGCTGCCCGACGATCTGATCGAGCAGGGCCACACCATCCCGGTCGCCCGGGTCGCCGCCATGCACGAGGGCAAACGTCGGGCCAAGGCACGCCGCGAGGGCTGAGCCGTTTCACGCACGCCCGGCGCGTTACCCGAATTCGTCATCCGAACGTCGTACGGTCGAAGCACTATGGCGAACAACGGACCTGGCGGCTACTACTCCGACGACGACGAACCCACCCAGTACGCCGCGAACTACAGCGACTACACCCAGCCGTATGAGGCGGCCGATCCCTACGCCGGCGGCGGCGAACCACCCGAGCCGCCGCAGCCCTGGTACCGCAAACCCGCGGCGCTGGTGGTCATCGGCGCGATCGCCGCGCTGGTGCTGGTCGGTGCGATCTGGGGCATCGTCAACGCGCTGAGCGGTGACTCGTCGCCGTCCACCAGCACGACGACGTCGTCGACCACGTCGTCCTCGGAGGCGGCGACCACGTCGGCGGTGGCGCCGGTGCCGACCGAAACGGTGACGGCCACCCCGGAGACCACCACGACCACCGCGCCGACGACCACGACGACGACCACCACCCCGTCGACGACCACCACCACGACCACGACGACCACCACGCCGAGCACGTCGGTCAGCACGAGCACCAGCACGGTCACCGAAACCCAGACCGAGACGCAGACCGTGACACCGGAGGCACCACCGGCTGACGGCGCGGGATAGTTCGCAGCCGAGGCGCCCGTCACACAGATTTCGAGCGCGGTCGCCCAAGGCCCGGTCTCGCGCGGTGCGCGACATCGCGCGAGACCCTTTACGGTCATGCCATGTCGTGCCAGCAGCGAGGCGACCGCTCATGACGGTTGTCGCCATCTATCTCGTGGTCACCTTCGGCCTCGGCGGCCTCGCCATGGCGATCCGCCTGCCGCCGCTGGTGGGTTTCCTGGCCGCCGGTTTCGTCATCAATGCCCTGGACGTCGAGGAGTTGCCACAGCTGGAGGTGCTGGCCGACCTCGGTGTCACCATGCTGCTGTTCGCGATCGGACTCAAGCTCAACGTGCGCATCCTGCTGCGCCGCGAGGTGTGGTTGACGACGTCGGCGCACATGGTCATCAGCGTCGTCCTCGGTGGTTGTGCACTGTGGCTGGCCGCCGTCGCCGGCGCGGCAATGTTGGCCGGGCAGAGCCTCCAGACGATCGCCCTTCTTGCGTTCGCACTGTCCTTTTCCAGCACGGTCTTCGTGGTGAAGGTGCTGGAAGAGAGAGGTGAGACGCACGCGCTCTACGGGCGGGTTGCCATCGGCATCCTGGTGATGCAGGACATCATCGCGGTGGTGTTCCTGACCGCCACCAGCGGTCATCTGCCCAGCCCGTGGGCGCTCGCGCTGGTCGGCCTGTGGCCGCTGACCCGGGTTCTGCGCAGGATCTGGAGCCGACTCGGGCACGGTGAGATGCAGTCGTTGTTCGGCATCGTGATGGCGTTGGTGCCTGGCTACGCCTTGTTCTCCGCGGTCGGGATCAAAGGCGACCTGGGAGCCCTCATCATCGGGATACTGCTGGCCTCGCACCCGGCGTCCTCCGAGCTCGCGCGGTCGCTGTTCCACATCAAGGAGCTGCTTCTGGTCGGGTTTTTCGTGTCGATCGGTCTGACCGGCCTGCCGGACCTGCCGAGCATCGGCGTCGCGCTGCTGATGGTGGTGCTGCTGCCGTTCAAGGCAGCCTGGTTCGTGGGGCTGCTGGTGATGATGCGATTGCGCTATCGCACCGCGCTGCTCGCCGGGTTGAGCCTGATGAACTACTCGGAGTTCGGCTTGATCGTGGTGTCGATCGGGGTGTCGGCCGGGTTGTTGGGCCCGGCCTGGCTGGTCGAGATGTCGATCGCGGTGGCCCTCAGTTTTGTGGTGTCGGCGCTGATCAACGGCCGCGGCCACATCATGGTGGAGAAGATCGCGACGCGACTGCCCGCCCAGGACGAAACCACCCTGCATACCGAGGAGCGCCCCGCCGACGCCGGCGACGCCGAAGTCGTGGTGATCGGGATGGGCCGAGTCGGTTTCGCCGCCTACCAACGCCTGACCGAGCACTACGGGCTGCGGGTTGTCGGCGTCGACTACGACGGGAACCGGATTGAGCGGCTCAAGGCCGACGATCTGCGCGTCATCGAGGGCGACGCCACCGACCTGGACTTCTGGAATCAGCTGCGGCACTCCGACTCCGTGCGCATCGCCGTGCTCGCCATGCCGCGCCACGGCGCGAACGTGACCGCACTGGAATGCCTTCGCGAGTCGGGTTTCAGCGGCACGGTGGCCGCCGTCGCCCGCTACGACGACGAGGTCGCCTGGGCCAAGGAGCACGGCGTCGGCATCGCCTTCAACGTCTACGCCGGTGCCGGGCTGGAACTGGCGGACCAAGTGGCCGGCGGTCCCCGCGCGCACACCGAATCCGGGGACGACCCGGCGAACTGAATCTCGATCCGCGCTCGGTTCGGTCACGGGCGGCTCGGCCCCGCGCCACCGGTGGTTGGATCGAGCGGTGGCAACGTTCGCGCTCGTCGTCGGGGTCGCCCTCGTCGCCGCGATCGGTGGCTACCTGGTGGGTCGGCCGAGCGGGCGGCGATCGCGGCGGGTGTTCATCGCGGGCTTCCTGTGCGGCTCGGTGGCCGGGTCGGTGGTGCGCCGCCGGCTGCCGCAGCGCGCCTTCCGCCGGGTGCTGCCGCGGACGTTCTCAGATCCCCGGCGGCGCGGTCGCTCCCGGCCCCAGAAGATCGGCCTCGCTGTTCGATGACGTACGGCGCCACCGCCCATATAACGGCAACTCGCGCAACGACTCCCACGACCAGCGTCGGGCGAGAAACCTGATGACCGTGCGCACGTAGCGGCTGGTCTCGGAGTACCACCGCCACTCGTAGAGCCGCCCACCCGCCAATCGCTGTGCGAGCGCCTCGGATTCGACGCCCTGCAGATACGGCCGCACCCACGTCACCATCACCCAGGCCTGCGTGGCGTCGGCTAGCGGGAACGCCCACTCGATCGGGGCGTCGCCGGCGGCCATGGTGTGGCGCACCGCGGGCGGCGCAATCCCGTCCGCACCGAACAGGTGCACCGTGACGTTGTGGAAGACGCCGGGCCCGCCCACCTCGAAACGCACCCGATGCTGATCGCCGTCGCGGGTCACGGTGAACGCCACCAGCCCGCCCACGGCGACGTAGCGGGAGAACACCAGCGCGCTGCCGACCATGAGGATCCGGCGGGCCGCG
This sequence comes from Mycobacterium sp. ITM-2016-00316, assembly GCF_002968335.2. NCBI lineage: Bacteria > Bacillati > Actinomycetota > Actinomycetes > Mycobacteriales > Mycobacteriaceae > Mycobacterium > Mycobacterium sp. ITM-2016-00316. Next base: position 1,761,521 of record NZ_CP134398.1, on the reverse strand, counting down.
AGCAGCACCGTGAACGTCGCAACGGTCAGCGCGATGACGCTCCACATGAGATCCACGTGGACAGCGTGGCAGAACGGTCCAGCGATTACCGGGCGGTGCCGATGAAATCGACGCCGGCGTTGATCGCGGCCCGGTGCCGCAGGATCCGGTAGTGCGCCAACCGGCCCAATCCGCGGGTGGTCACCAGCTCCGCACCCGGCCAGTCGCCGATGAACTCCTTGCTGAAGCTGTACGGCGCGTCGGGGTCGTCGGGGTCGTGGATGACCAGCAGCGGTGTCGGGGAGGCGAGCGTGGCCCCGATGACGCCGAGATCGGTCTCGTGCAGCGGCATCTCGATGCGCTTGGCGAGCCGACGGTGCAGACCGTCACGGATGCGCGGCCCGAACCCGTGCCGCTCGGCGAACATGTCGAGGTAGAAATCGAAGTCACCCATCGGTGCCAGGAAGACCAGGCGTTCGATCTCGGCGCCGCGGCTGAGCGCCAGCGCGGCGGCTTTGGCGCCGAGCGAGTGCGCGACGATGGCGCGGGCCGGGCCGTGGGTGCGGATGAAGGCGCTGACGGCTTCGGCGCATTCGACCAGGTGGGTGCGCCCCGGCGCCAGCGCACCGGTGTCGGAGTCGTTGTGCGCGGGCAGGTCGAAGGCGATGACGCGGTGCCCGGCCGCAACGAGCGGTTTGACGAACACGCCGAGATGCGCGCGGCACCCGCCCCAGCCGTGCACCAGGTACACCGCGGGTCCCTGCCCCCAGGCCTCCCCCGCGACCCGGTGACCGGACCAGTACGCCTCGACGGGCTCGCTCGCCGGGACACCCGGCGGCATGCGCAGGCTGGCGTCGACCACCGGCGGGGTGCACCACAGCTCGGTGGCCCAGTGGGCGCCGATGGCGGGGGCGAATCGTTCCAGCAGCCCCAGCGCTCGGCGGATCTTGGGTTCGACGGGTGGTTCGATGCCCGAGCCGGCCTGACTCTCGGATTGCGTGCTGTCGCCGACCATCAAACGTTCCCTGTCCCCATGGCGCCGATCCTAATTGGGGCCTCCCCGCTCGCTATTGCGCGAGGTATCCCCCGTCGACCGGCAGCACGGCACCGGTGATGAAGGAAGCGTCGTCGGAGGCCAGGAAGACGATGGCCTTGGCGACCTCGTCCGGTTCGCCGAGGCGGCCCATCGGGTGCATGCGCTCGATCGACTCCAGGTACTCCGCGCCGCCCGGCTCGTCGGGCAGCTGCTTGACCCGTTCGGTGCGGATCGTTCCGGGGGCGACGGCGTTGACCCTGATCCCCCGATCGGCCCATTCGACCGCCAGGTGCTTGGTCAGACCGGTGGCGACGAACTTGGCGGGACCGTAGGCCGCCTGCCGCTTCTGCCCGGCCATTCCGGAGATCGAGGAGAGACAGACGATGGCCCCACCACCGGTGGACAGCATCGCCTCGATCGCGAACTTGCACGTCAGGAACATGCCGCGGCCGTCGATGGCCATCACCTCGTCCCAGCCGGCGACGGTGATCTCCCGCGCATCGCCGAGCGGGATGATGCCGGCGTTGGCGACGAGCACGTCGAGACGCCCGAACCGTTCGGTCGCCGCCGCGATCATCCGCCGGGCATCGTCGTGCACCGAGACGTCACCGATCACCGTCTCGACATCGGCCCCGGCCGCCCGCAGTTCGTCGGCCAGCGTCAGCAGCGGCGCACCCCGGATATCGGTCACCACCAGCCGCGCACCCTCGCGCGCGAAGAGCACCGCGGTGGCCCGGCCGATGCCGAACGCCGCCCCGGTGATCACCGCGGATTTCCCGAGCAGACGTCCTGGTCCTTGGGTCACGGCGCCATCGTGACACCGCTGTTCGACGGCGTCCCCGCTTTGGTGATCGCGGTCGGCGATGAGGTTCGCCCGCCGGTGCAGTCTGATCTGTATGGGAAAGCTCATCTATGGCTTCAATGTGTCCGTGGACGGCTACATCGCCGACGCGCACGGCAATATCGACTGGTCCGATCCGAGCGAAGAACTGCACCAGTACTGGAACGACTTCGCGCGGGCAACAGACCTGTCGTTCTATGGCCGGCGGCTCTACGACCTGATGTCCGCGCACTGGCCGACCGCCGACGAGGCCCCGGACGCCACCGCTTTCGACATCGACTTCGCCCGCGCCTGGCGCGATATGCCCAAGGTGGTGTTCTCCCGCACGCTGGAGTCCGTCGACTGGAACTCGCGCCTGGAACGCGGCGACCCGGTCGAGGTGGTGTCCAGGCTGAAAGCCGAGACCGACGGCCAGTTGGAGCTGGCCGGCGCGACGCTGGCCGCACCGATCGTGCAGGCCGGTCTGGTGGACGAATTCCGGATCGTGATCGCGCCCACCGCGGTGGGCGGCGGCACACCGTTCTTCCCGGCACTGCCGTCGTGGATCTCGCTGCGACTGCTGGAGAACCGCACCTTTCCGGGCGGCACGGTCCTAATGCGCTACGCGGCGAATCCCGACTGATCGTCCGCGCGGTCTGAGACACGAGAAAGGCCGCAGGTCGTGTGACCTGCGGCCTTCCCCTTGTGGTGGAGCTGCCGGGAATTGAACCCGGGTCCTACGGCATTCCCTCAAGGCTTCTCCGTGCGCAGTCCGCTATGCCTCTACTTGGATCTCCCGGTCACGCAGACAAGCCGAGATGACGATCCCAGTCGCTGTTTGATGTCCCCACGGGTCCCGCGACCGAACCCGTGGGTGGGTCCCTCTAGCTGATGCCAGGGTCCGGGCCGAGGGCGCTCCCGGTCTGACAGACACGCATCGCTACTTAGGCAGCGAGTGCGTAGTCGCGCTGATTGGAATCGGCGCTTAATTGGTTGCAACGACGCTTACGGTGGTCATTTGCCTGCACCGGCACGCTTCCCTTGATTCGATGCGCGAAGTCGAAACCGTTCAGCCCCTCGCACCCCCGCCGACATTCGGCAGGACTCACCATCATAGCGCCCACACCGACAAGACCCCAACGATTAAGTCTGACCGTGCACCGTCGACAACGAGGCGACGAGCTCGGTGATCGGCACCGGCCATCCGAACAGGTGCCCCTGGGCCAGCCGGCCGCCGGCCCGGGCGACCATCTCGGCCTGCTCGGAGGTCTCCACGCCCTCGGCGATCACCTCGAGGCCGAGGGCATCACACAGCGTGATCACCGAGCGGTACAGCGTCTGATCCCGCGCGGGATTACTGCCGGAGGCCAGGCTGCGGTCCAGCTTCACGATGTCGACGGGCAACGCGTGCAGATAGGTCAGCGAGCTGAAGCCCGACCCGAAATCGTCCAGCGCGACCTTGACACCCAGTTCACCGAACCGGCCGATCTGGCGCGCGGCCCGGTCGAGGTCGACGATCGGCATCGTCTCGGTGATCTCCAGGACCAGGCGGTTGCGCGGAATCCGGTAGCGCTCCAGCACCTTGCGCACCTGCAACTCGAACCCCGGATTCCCCAGCCGTGCCCCACCGATGTTGACGTGGATGTCGATATCGAGGCCACGCCCGCGCACCTCCGAGCACGCCAGGTCGAGCACCAGTGCGTCGAAGTCCGCACCGAGGCCGGCCGCTTCGGCGTCCGCGACGAAGGTCTCCGCCGAGATGTCGATCCCATTGGCCGCCGTCCACCGGGCCAGCGCCTCCACCGCCACCGCCGTGCCGCCCGCGAGCGCCACGACCGGCTGGTACACCAGCCGGAACCCGGGCGGCGGCTTGCCCTTGGAGACGCGCAGCAAGGTCGGGAAGTCGACCACCGCCCCGGATGACGGTTGGTAGACGACGGCGGTGTCCTTACCCATGCGCTTGCCCGCGTACATCGCGATATCGGCCTGCCGCAGCAGATCGTCGGAGGTCTGCGGTAACCCGTCGGTCTGCGGCCGGACCAGCCCCATGCTGGCCTTCACCCGCAGCGACGAGCCGTGCACCGGGAACGGCTCGCGCAACGCGGTCCGCAGCCGTTCGGCCGAGGCCTCCAACTGCTCGCCGTGATCGTCGCCACCCTCGATCAGGATCGCGAACTCATCGCCACCGATGCGGGCCAGGGTGTCGTCGGCGGCGACGAACCGCCCCAGCCGCTCCCCGACCGCGCACAGCAGTTCATCGCCGGCGGCATGCCCGTAGCGGTCGTTGACCTCTTTGAAGTCGTCGAGGTCGATGAAGATCAGCACGAACTGTCCGTGCCGCATGGCCTCGTCGAGTCGCTGCGCGAACAGGGTCCGGTTCGGGAGCCCGGTCAGCGGGTCGTGGTGCACCTGGTGCGCCAGTCCGCGCTGCGCCCAATACAGCCATTGCGTCAACGAGCGTTCCGCGCGCGTCGCGAGCACCTGCCGGGTCGCCACCAACGCCACCATCAGCACCGTCAGGATGACGGCGGCAAGGGACAGCTCGCGTTCGATGTAGAGATGGAAGGCGAACAGCACCGCCACACCGAGGAAGCCCAGATAGGGCAACAGCAGCTGTGGCCAGTCCTGACGGCGGAAGGCATTGTCGGACGGCGGTGCCGTCGGCAGGAACGCGAAGCCGGCGAGCACCGGCCCGATGATGAGCCCGAGACCGGCCCACAGTTGCGCGTCCGGCACATCCACCGATTGCAGGTAGGCCAGCAGCCGGTTGGCGGTGCCCATCAGCAGGAGAGCACCCGCGAGCAGCAGGAAGTTCGTCCGGTTCGGACGGCCGGGGTCATAGATCATCGCGATCAGCACGACGGTGCCGACCACGAAGATCTCCGCGCCGATGAAGATGACGTCGAGCACCCGCATCGCGGGGTCCGACGCCGAGAACCGGGTTCCCAGATCGCTCATGACCGCCAGGATCAGGAAGGCGAGCCCGGCGATGACGCCGTCGAGGGCGTTGGTCACGAACGGCTGCCGCAACGGGCTGTCGGGCGGGGACATCACCCCGCCACTGGAGCGCACCAGCAGGACCACCGAGGTGAACACCAGCACCGGTATCGACAGGTACACGGCGCGCACCAGCACCGGCGCCGAATCGGCCACGTGCAGACGCCACAGCGTCTGGCCGAGCATCCAGGTCGCCAGCGCCGCGACGAACACCAGGCGCCACCACCGGTCGGCACCGTGCCGGCGCCGCGCGACGGTCACCCCGCAGATGACCGCGCCCACACCCGCGCAGATCTGCAGGATCAGCGCGCAGGTGTCGGCCACCGAGTCGCCCCAGAACGCCATCGCGTTGACCGACGCCAGCGTGCTGAGGCCGACGAGCACGAGGAGACGGAGACGCGAGCGTCGTACTGTCAACCGCCCTCCCCCGTGCGTCTGGCCGCGTGGGGCGCACTATATCGCCGCGGAGGCCGGTCCCTGCGGATCGTGCGTGCGTGGCGTCAGGTCAGATCGACTAGCTCATACCCTTGTTGCGCCGACCCAGCTCGCGGGTGATCTCCCGGTCGGCATCGCGCTTGGCCAGATCCTGGCGCTTGTCGCGGGCCTCTTTACCGCGGGCCAGGGCCAGTTCGACCTTGACCTTGCCGTCCACGAAGTACAGCGACAACGGCACCAGAGTGAGGTTGCCGTCGCGGATCTTGCCGACCAGATTGTCGATCTGGCTGCGGTGCATCAGCAGTTTGCGGTTGCGTCGCGGCGCGTGGTTGGTCCAGCTGCCGTGGTGATATTCGGCGATGTGCAGATTGCGCAGCCAGATCTCGCCGTCGTCGACGGTGGCGAACGCGTCGGCCAGTGAGGCCTGCCCTTCACGCAGACTCTTCACCTCGGTGCCGACCAGCACGACCCCGGCCTCGTACACATCCAGGATCGAATAGTTGTGGCGCGCCTTGCGATTGGTCGCGACCACGTGGTTGTTCGCCTTCTCGGCAGCCTTATCTGGTTTTTTCGCCATCTTCTATCTTCGTACGTAGAGGCGCAGCGTCACATAGGCCGTGACGCCGGCCATCGCCACACCCACGAACAGCAGGATCGGCGCGATGTAAAGAATATCGGCGAAGTCCAGCGGCGCAATCAAATTAGCCTGGGTGAACTGACTGAGCGCCTTTTCCAGGAACAACGTGCGCACCGTCAGCAGTCCGATCAGCGCCAGCACCACACCGATGAACGCGGCGAGCATCGCCTCCACCAGGAACGGCAACTGGGTGTACCAGCGGGTCGCGCCGACCAGGCGCATGATGCCGATCTCGGTGCGCCGCGTATACGCCGCGACCTGAACCATGTTGGCGATCAACAACACCGCGCCGATCGCCTGCACCAACGCCACCGCGAAGGCCGCGTTGGACATGCCGTCCAAGAGCGCGAACAACCGGTCGATCAGATCCTTCTGGTTCAGCACGTTGAGCACACCGGGCTGGCCTTGCATGGCGGCGTCGAAATCGACGTGCTGTTCCGGGTTCTCCAGCTTGACGATGAACGATGCCGGGAAGGCGTCCTTGCTGGCGACGTCCTTGAACGCCGGGATCTTCTTGATCGCGTCGGCGTAGGCCTCCTCCTGGTTGAGGTAGCGCACCGACCGCACGTCCTCGCGCGAATCGATCAGCGCGCGCAACGCCATACAGGGGTCGGCATCGCAGTTCGGGTCGTTGACCGACGCGTCGTTGGTGAGGAAGACCTGGCTCTCCACCCGGTCCAGGTAGATGTCGCGGGACTGATCCGCGACCCGCATGACCAGCAGACCACCGCCGAACAGGCCGATGGAGATGGCGGTCGTCAGGATCATCGCCACCGTCATCGTGACGTTGCGACGAAGTCCGGTCAGAACCTCATTGATCAGGAAGCCAAAACGCACTAGCGATCCATTCCGTAAACGCCGCGCTGCTCGTCGCGGATGAGGCGGCCCAATTCGAGTTCGATGACGCGCTGACGCATGGAGTCCACGATGTGGTGGTCGTGCGTCGCCATCAGAACCGTGGTTCCGGTGCGGTTGATCCGCTCAAGCAGATCCATGATGTCCTTACTGGTTTCCGGGTCCAGGTTGCCGGTGGGCTCATCGGCCAGCAGCACCAACGGCCGGTTGACGAACGCCCGCGCGATCGCGACGCGCTGCTGCTCACCGCCGGACAGCTCGTGCGGCAGCCGGCTGGCCTTGCCGCTCAGCCCGACCATCTCGAGCACGTCGGGCACCACCCGGTTGATCACGTCACCGCGCTTGCCGATGACCTCGAGGGCGAAGGCCACGTTCTCGAAGACCGTCTTCTGCTGCAGCAGCCGGAAGTCCTGAAACACGCAGCCGATGACCTGCCGCAGGCTCGGGATGTGCCGGCCGGAGAGCTTGTTGACGTGGAACTTCGATACCCGGATATCGCCCGTGGACGGGTGCTCGGCGCCCAGCAGCAGACGCATGAACGTCGACTTGCCCGACCCCGACGGCCCGATGAGGAAGACGAACTCACCCTTGTCGATTTTGAGAGAGACGTCATCCAGTGCCGGACGAGCAGAGGATTTGTACTGCTTGCTCACTTTGTCGAGGGTGATCATCACGGCACGCCAGTGTAGACGCGCGTCAGTTCGCGCTGCGTGCAGGCGGCGGCGGTGTCGCCGTCGACTGCGGCGCCGGGGTCGGTGCCGACCCCGGTAGCACCGGCAGCGTGATCGGCGGGATCAGCCCGTTGGGACCGTCCGGGTCGACCACCGTGGTGGTCGGCGCGGTCTCCGTCGGCGACGTCGGCGTGTCGCCCGGTGACGTCGTCTCGGTCGGGTCGGTGGGCGAGGTCGTCGTGGTCGTCGGCGGCTCGGTCGTGGTGGTGGTCGTCGTCGTGGTGGTCGTCGGGTACGTGGTGCGCGGCACCTCGACGTTGGTGCGCGGCACCCAGGTGTACTCCGGGTCGGGCACGAAGCCCGGCGGCACGATCTGGGTCGCCGGCACCGGTTCCGGCGGCGGCTTGTACGTCTCATACAGCCACGAGGTGAACAGGAACGCCGCGATCAGCCCGATCGTCGAGGTCCGCAGCCGGCCGCCCAGCACATAGCCGGGCCAGCGTTTGTCGTCATCACCGGCCCGGCGCGAGATCAGCTTCATTCGCGCACCTCGGAGTTGGCGGCCAGCGACGTGGACTCGGCCTTGGTCGCGATGCCGGCCCGGGCCAGCGCCGCGATGACCAGCAGCCGCAGCTGCCGTCCCACCTCGAACTGCTTACCGGGCAGGGTGCGCGCCACCATCCGCAGATTCACGGTGTCGAGCTCCAGGCTCTCCACCCCCATCAACTGGGGCTGATCCAGCAGCAGATCACTCATCGCCGGGTCCTTCATGGCGTTCTCGCAGACGGCGTGCAGCAGCTCGTTGACGGCGTTGAGGTCCGCATTCGTCGGCACCGGGATGTCCACCACCGCGCGCGCCCAGTCCTTGGACAGGTTGAGCGATTTCATGATCTGCCCGTTGGGGATGGTGAAAACCTCACCGTCACTGGTGCGCAGTTTGGTGACGCGCAGCGTGACGTCCTCCACCGTTCCCGTCGCATCGTTGGACGAGCCCAGCGTCAGCGTGACGAGGTCGCCGAAGCCGTACTGCTTCTCGGTGATGATGAAGAACCCCGACAGCAGGTCCTGCACGATGCGCTGCGCGCCGAAACCCAGCGCCGCACCCAGCACCGCCGCCGGCGCGACCAGCGAGCCCAGCGGGATGGCCAGGATGTCGGTGATCTGCAACAGCACCACCACGCAGATCAGCGCGATGGTCACCCAGGAGATCACCGACGCGACGGCCTGGCGGTGCTTGGCGGTCTCGGTGCGCACCAGCGCGTCGCTCTCCCGGAAATCGGCGTCGATGCGCCTGCTGATCCGCTGTGCCGCCCAGTTGACGAACCGCGCCAGCAGGATCGCCAGGATCACCAGCATCACGATGCGCAGACCCTTGGTGATGATCCACTCGCCGATGTTGCCGCGCCAGAAGTCGTGCCAGTGTTCGGCCACTGACAATGCGCTATAGCTGTTGGTCAGTGCGTTAGTCCTGATCATCTTTCCTATTGCGCCAACGGATCCCTGCCTCCAGGAAGCCGTCGATGTCTCCGTCGAGAACCGCTGCCGGGCTACCGACCTCGAATTCGGTGCGTAGGTCTTTGACCATCTGATACGGGTGTAGCACGTAGGAGCGCATCTGGTTGCCCCACGAGCTGCCGCTGTCACTCTTGAGCGCATCCATCTCGGCGCGCTCCTCCTGACGCTTGCGCTCCATCAGCTTGGCCTGCAGGACACGCATCGCCGACACCTTGTTCTGCAGCTGCGACTTCTCGTTCTGGCAGGTGACGACGATGCCGGTCGGGATGTGGGTCAGGCGCACCGCCGAGTCGGTGGTGTTGACCGACTGGCCGCCGGGGCCGCTGGAGCGGTAGACGTCGACCCGGATATCGCCCTCGGGGATCTCGATGTGGTCCGTTGTTTCCACCACGGGCAGCACCTCGACCTCGGCGAACGAGGTCTGCCGCCGACCCTGGTTGTCGAACGGGCTGATGCGCACCAGCCGGTGGGTGCCCTGCTCGACCGACAGGGTGCCATAGGCGTACGGGGCGTGCACCGCGAAGGTGGCGCTCTTGATGCCGGCCTCTTCGGCGTAGGACGTGTCGAACACCTCGACGGGGTACTTGTGCGCCTCGGCCCAGCGGATGTACATCCGCATCAGCATCTCGGCCCAGTCCGCGGCGTCCACACCGCCGGCGCCGGAGCGGATGTTGACCAGCGCCTCGCGCTGGTCGTACTCCCCGGCCAGCAGGGTCCGGACCTCCATGGCCTCGATGTCCTCGCGCAGCTTGGTCAGCTCGGCATCGGCCTCGGCGAGTGCGTCGGAGCCTTCCGAACCTTCTTCTTCGGCGGCCATCTCGTAGAGCACCGGCAGGTCCTCCACGCGCTGGCGCAGTTCCTCGACGCGACGCAACTCGTTCTGTGCGTGCGACAGGTCGCTGGTCACCTTCTGCGCGTGCGCCTGGTCGTTCCACAGGTTGGGGTCGGCGGCCTCGGCTTCGAGTGTCTCGATGCGGCCGCGCAGACCGTCGACATCGAGCACCCGCTCCACGGTCGTCAACGTGGTGTCGAGGGCGGCGATATCGGCAAGACGGTCAGGATCCACGACTGTTGAGGTTACCGGCCGCTTCTCCGGACTCCGCCCTCGATCGCCGGTGCGCGGCTAGCATCGGGCTGGTAACCGGTCCGGTGACGTCGCGACAGCCCCTTGCGCGCCGCCGACCAGCCTCACGAAAAGGCTTGCCATGCGCCCGTACCACATGGCGATCGTCGGCTCAGGCCCCTCCGGGTTCTTTGCCGCCGCCTCGCTGTTGAAGTCCGATCTCGAAGTCCGCGTCGACATGCTGGAGATGCTGCCCACCCCGTGGGGACTGGTGCGCTCCGGCGTCGCCCCCGACCACCCGAAGATCAAGTCGATCAGCGCGCAGTTCGAGAAGATCTCGGCGGACCCGCGGTTCCGGTTCTTCGGCAACATCTCCGTCGGCGAGCACGTGCAGGCCGCCGAGTTGGCCGAGCGCTATGACGCCGTCGTCTACGCGATCGGCGCCCAGTCCGACCGGGTGCTGGGCATCCCCGGCGAGGACCTGCCCGGCAGCGTCGCGGCCGTCGACTTCGTCGGTTGGTACAACGCGCATCCACATTTCGGGGAGGTGGCCCCCGACCTGTCCGCCGACCGCGCGGTGGTGATCGGCAACGGCAACGTCGCACTCGACGTGGCGCGCATCCTGATCAGCGACCCGGAAATCCTGGCGCAGACCGATATCGCCGACCACGCGCTGGACGTGCTGGGGCCGCGCGGTGTCCGAGAGGTCATCGTGGTGGGCCGGCGTGGACCGCTGCAGGCGCCGTTCACCACGATGGAACTTCGCGAACTCGGGCACATGGAGCAGATGGCCGAGGTCGACATCGTCGTCGAGCGCGCCGACTTCGAGCACATCACCGATGCGGACCTCGAGGCCGCCGACAAGACCGTCAAGACGAACATCAAGGTGTTGCGGCAGTACGCGGAGATGCAGCCCGAAGGCGCGAAGCGGCGGGTGGTGTTCCGGTTCGCCACCTCACCGATCGAGATCCGCGGTTCCGATCGGGTGGAGTCGATTGTGTTGGGCCGCAACGAGCTGGTCGACGAGGGCGGCCGTGTGGTGGCCAAGGACACCGGCGAACGCGAAGAGCTGCCGGCGCAGTTGGTGGTGCGCGCCGTCGGGTATCGCGGTGTGCCCGTCGACGGACTGCCGTTCGACGAGAAGTCCGGCACCATCCCGCATGCGAACGGGCGCATCGAGGGCCGCGAGCACGAGTACGTCGTCGGCTGGATCAAGCGCGGGCCCTCCGGTGTCATCGGCAGCAACAAGAAGGACTCCGCGGATACGGTGCAGACGTTGTTGGGCGATCTCGGCGAGCCCGGCTTCGATGCGGGCCACGACGCCGAGTTGGCGCAATGGCTGCTGTCGCGCCAACCGATGTTGGTCACCGACGATCACTGGGCGCGCATCGACTCCCACGAGCGCGCGACCGGCGATGCGCAGCACCGGCCGCGGGTGAAGCTCACCAGCGTCGCGGAACTGCTGGGGATCGCGCACGGCTGACGCCCTCCCTTCGCCACTCCGCTCTACCCGCGCCCTCCCTACCGCGAGATTGTCGTTATCGACATCCGCACTCACACTTTCGCGCGATAACCGCAATCTCGCGGACGCTTGTCGGTGCCCGAGGGGACTATCCGGCCATGAGGAACCTGATCGTCGGGAGCCAGGCCCGCGCACTCGGAACAGTGAGCGAATACGACCTCCGCCGTTGCTACCAGCGAGTCCACCGCAACATTTACATGCCGCGCGGTCACCAACTCACCTTGGATGAGCGCATCGACGGGGCGTACCTGCGCTCCGGCCGTAACGGGGTCGTCGCCGGCGTCGCCGCTTCCGCCCTGCTCGGCGCGCAATGGGTCGACGACGACATCCCTATCGAGATGATCTGGGACGTGAGCCGTGCGCCGGCCGGGATCATCGTGCAGCGAGACCGCCTGGCGCCCGACGAGATCACCGTCGAGGACTGCGTGCCGGTGACGACGCCCGCACGGACCGCATTCGACATCGGTCGACGCATCGATCGCCACGACGCCCTCGCTCGCCTGGACGCCCTGCAGCGGGCGACGTTCTTCCGGCCCCCGGAGGTGCTGACGCTTGCCGAGCGATACCGCGGTGCCCGTGGCCTCAAACAGCTGCGCGCCCTACTCCCACTGGTCGACGGTGGCGCCGCATCGCCTCAGGAGACGCGCCTGCGCTTGTTGCTTGTCGACGCCGGATTCCCGGTTCCGCGCACGCAGATCCAGGTGGTCTCCGGGATACGACCGCTCCGCACGCTCGACATGGGCTGGGAGGACTTCATGGTGGCGATCGAGTACGACGGCGGGCAGCACCAGACTGACCGCTACCAGTACGTCAAGGACCTCCGCGTGCTGCCGCAGGTCGAGCGCATGGGATGGCTGGTGCTGCGCATCATCAAGGAGGACAGCGACGCGGAGATCCTCGTCCGCGCCTATCGCGCGCTCATCGCGCGCGGCTGGGACGGCAGGCTACGCAAGCCGCATCCGTCCGTCGCCGCACTGGTCGCGAGATTGTCGTTGTCGACATCCGCACTCGCACTTTCACGCGAGAACCGCAATCTCGCGGGCTGATCACTCGCCGGGCGGCGGAGTCACCTTGTCTGCCTCGATGGTGAGGATGAGCCGCGTCTCGTCCGGGTTTCCGCTGAAGTACGGGTACGGGATGCCCAGGTACTTCTGCGAGATCTCGTGGATGCTCTCGTGGCCGCCCTCCGCGGTGGTGGCCGTGACCCGGCCACGAATCGCGTAGAACCGTCGGATCTCGTCGGGGTCGGCGACGTTGATGGCGATCCGCGGGTCGCGGGCGATGTTGCGGTCCTTCTGGGAGCCCCCGACGATGTTGAGCACGACGTGCTCGCCGTCGGTGTGCACCCACGTCTCGGTGAGCTGCGGTGAACCGTCGGGCATCAGCGTGGCCACGAAGCACGGGCTGGGCTTGCGCAGCAGCTCGATCAGTCCGGCCGGAAGCGGTTGGGGCACGGGGTGTCCTCTCAGACGGTCGGGTAGGTCTCGGGTGCCGGTGGCGGGGGCGGCGCCGACGGGGCGAAACCCCACTTGTCCGGGTTCTTCGGCGAGTAGACGACGTCGATCAGTTGGCCGATGGTGGGCCACTGGTTGACGTCGACGACCAGACGTTGATAGACGACGTGCTCGTTGACCGTCGGCCCGTTGATGACGCCGCTGATGGTGACGAACTGCTCGCCGACCTCGTCCGGGCGTGGGCTGACGCCGGTGACCAGCAGCGTGCCGGGCGCCATGCCGGCGCCCATACCGCCACCCATGCCGCCGCCCCCTGCCTCGCGGCGCTTGCGGATCCACGGCATCGCTATGAGCACCAGCGCACCGACCAACAGCAATATCATCGCGAATTCGATCACCTAGCCATGGTAGGACTGCGGGCATGAGTGCCGACGATCTCGACCTTGCCCTGCGACTGGCCGACCAGGCCGACGAGCTGACCATGGCCCGCTTCGGCGCACTGGATCTGCACATCGAGACCAAGCCCGATCTCACCCCCGTCACCGATGCCGACAAGGGCGCCGAGGAGGCGCTACGAGCGGCGCTGTCCCAGGCCCGGCCCGATGACAGCGTGTTCGGTGAAGAGTTCGGCGGTACAACGTCTTCCACGGGCCGCCAGTGGGTGATCGACCCGATCGACGGGACCAAGAACTTCGTCCGCGGCGTCCCGGTGTGGTGCACGCTGATCGCACTGATCGAGGACGGCGTGCCCACCGTCGGTGTGGTGAGCGCACCGGCGCTCGGGCGGCGCTGGTGGGCCGGGGCGGGGGCGGGCGCGCACACCTCGTTCGGCGGCGCGACTCGCCGCATCCAGGTGTCCGGGGTCGGCGATCTGGCCTCGGCGAGCCTGTCCTATTCGGACCTGACGACGGGGTGGGACGACCGCCGGGAGAGTTTCCTGACATTGACTGACGCGGTGTGGCGGGTGCGGGCCTACGGGGACTTCTGGTCCTACTGCCTGGTGGCCGAGGGTGCCGTGGACATCGCCTGCGAACCCGAGGTGAAGGTGTGGGACATCGCGCCGTTGGACATCCTGATCCGGGAGGCCGGCGGCACGTTCACCAGTATCGATGGCACTCCAGGACCGCATGGCGGCAGCGCCCTGGCCACCAACGGCCGGCTGCATGCGGCGGTTCTGGCCACACTGTGAGGTTGGTTACAGCCTTTTTCTATCTTACTCCGGAGTAAGATACGGTCATCACGCATTGCCCCCACCAAAAGAGGCTGCCGAAATGACTCAGATCGAATCTCGCCCCCAGCGCAAAGGCCCGGAAAGCGCCGTCGGGCTCCAAAAGCACAAGCGCACCGCGACCGATATCGGGATCGCGCTGCTCACTCCCCTCATGGGCCAGGAGTTCCTGGACCGCTACGGCCTGCGCGATCCGCTCAACAAGGGCATCCGGTACGGCGTGAAGACGGCGTTCTCCGCCGCCGGCGCGTCGACCCGTCAGTTCAAGAAGATCCAGAACCTGGGCGGCTCCCCCACCCGGCTCGCGCCGAAGGAGTCCGATTACTTCGACCTGACCCCGGATGACGACCAGAAGATGATCGTCGAGACGGTCAGCGAGTTCGCCGAGGAGATCCTGCGCCCGGCCGCTCACGACGCCGACGCCGCGGTCACCTACCCGGCCGACCTCATCGCCAAGGCCGCCGAGCTCGGGATCACCTCGCTGAACATCCCGGAGAACTTCGACGGCATCGCCGAACACCGCAGCACGGTGACCGGCGCCCTGGTCGCCGAGGCGCTCGCCTACGGCGACATGGGGTTGGCCCTGCCGATCTTGGCGCCCTCCGGGGTCGCGTCCGCGCTGACCCATTGGGGCAGCGCCGCCCAGCAGGCCACCTATCTGCCCGAGTTCGCCGGCGAGAAGGTACCGCAGGCGAGTGTGGCCATCGCCGAACCGCACGCGCTGTTCGATCCCACCGCACTGAAAACCACCGCGGTGCGCACCCCGGGCGGCTACCGGCTCTCCGGCGTGAAATCGCTTGTCCCCGCGGCGGGTAGCGCGGAGCTGTTCATCGTCGCCGCCCAGCTCAACGGCAAGCCCGCGCTGTTCATCGTGGAGGCCTCGTCCGAAGGCGTCACCGTCGAGGCGGATCCGTCGATGGGCGTGCGCGCCGCCGCGCTGGGCCGGGTGGCCCTCGACAACGTCGCGGTGCCGCTGCACAACCGCCTCGGCGAGGATGATCGCAGCGACGCCGACTTCGCCCAGGACTATTCCGAGGCCATCGCGTACTCCCGATTGGGTTGGGCCGCATTGGCAGTCGGCACCTCGCATGCCGTGCTCGACTATGTCATCCCCTACATCAAGGAACGCGAGGCGTTCGGTGAGCCGATCGCCAACCGGCAGGCGGTGGCCTTCATGACCGCCAATATCGCCATCGAACTCGACGGTCTGCGACTCATCACGCTGCGCGGCGCGGCCCGCGCCGAGCAGGGCCTGACGTTTGCGCGCGAAGCCGCGCTGGCCAAGCGGATCGCCACCGACAAGGGCATGCAGATCGGCCTGGACGGCGTCCAGCTGCTCGGCGGTCACGGCTTCACCAAGGAACACCCGGTCGAGCGCTGGTACCGCGATCTGCGGGTCCTCGGCGTCGCCGAGGGTGTTGTGGTCCTCTAAGACTTCTAGGAACGGAAACCCAGTCATGGCAATCAATCTGGAACTACCCAAGAAGCTGCAAGCGGTCGTCGAAAAGGGACATCAGGGCGCGGCGGAGATGCTGCGGCCGATCTCCCGCAAGTACGACCTCGCCGAGCACGCCTACCCGGTCGAGCTCGACACCCTGGCCCACCTCTTCGAAGGCCTACAGGAGGCCAAGACCATCTCGTTCGCCGGCGCCGACGCCTTCGGTGGCCGCAATGACGAGGGCAAGAAGACAAACGTCAACGGCGCCAACATGTCTGCGCTGCTGAACGCGCTGGAAGTCAGCTGGGGCGACGTCGCCCTGCTGCTGTCGATCCCCTTCCAGGGCCTCGGCAACGCCGCGATCTCCAGCGTTGCCAACAAGGAACAGCTGGAGCGTTTCGGCAAGGTCTGGGCCTCGATGGCCATCACCGAGCCCAGCTTCGGCTCCGACTCGGCCGCGGTGTCCACCACCGCGATTCTCGACGGCGACGAGTACGTGATCAACGGCGAGAAGATCTTTGTCACCGCGGGATCCCGCGCGACCCACATCGTGGTGTGGGCGACGGTGGACAAGTCGCTGGGCCGCGCGGCGATCAAATCGTTCGTCGTGCCGCGGGAGCACCCCGGTGTCACCGTGGAACGCCTCGAGCACAAGCTGGGCATCAAGGCCTCCGACACCGCAGTGATCCGCTTCGAGAACGCACGGATCCCGAAGGAGAACCTGCTCGGCGACCCAGAGGTCAAGACCGACAAGGGCTTCGGCGGCGCCATGGAGACCTTCGACAACACCCGCCCGATCGTGGCGGCCATGGCGGTCGGCATCGCGCGCGCCGCTCTGGAGGAGCTGCGGGTCATCCTGACCGAGGCCGGTATCGAGATCTCCTACGACAAGCCGGCGCACGCTCAGAGCGCACCGGCCGCGGAGTTCCTGCGCATGGAGGCCGACTGGGAGTCCGGCTATCTGCTGACCATCCGTTCGGCATGGCAGGCCGACAACAAGATCCCGAACTCCAAAGAGGCCTCGATGGGCAAGGCAAAGGCCGCCCGGGTGGCCAGCGACATCACCCTCAAGGCCGTCGAGATGGCGGGCACGGCAGGGTATTCGGAGCAGACGCTGTTGGAGAAGTGGGCCCGCGATTCGAAGATCCTCGACATCTTCGAGGGCACCCAGCAGATTCAGCAGCTGGTGGTCGCCCGCCGACTGCTGGGGCTGTCCTCGGCTCAGCTGAAGTGATACGTGGTGGCGCCGATCCGGGGGGACGGCGCCACCTCCCTCTTCTTCTCGCCGAGAGTGCGGTGTCATCCGCACCACACCGCGGCCCCCGTATCCCGACGCAGACTCGCGTGAATCACACCTGTGGATAGCGAGCGCGAATCGGGTGCCGCCGGCTGATCCGTGTCGGCGCTCGTCGTCGCCGTCGGTGGCATGAACCCCATCGACTGGCCGTTCCGCGGCCCGGAGGCCGTGCACGACGGCACCCTGACGTTCCGCGCGGAAGCCGGTCGGCCTGAGGCTCTGAGTCCCCGTGCGAGACCCTGACACGCCGCACGCTGATCCATGCCGGGTTTCCCGTGTCGGCCTGCTGCACAACCATCCAGAGGCGTTCTTCGATCGCGTCCAGGCGGCGTTGCTGTCGTGGGTCTGCCCGCCGTTCGGGTATTCGGGTAACGATCGCCTCTACTGAGCACGCGAGCTCCCCGAAAGTGCCTCCGCATACGGCGATGTCGGCGAGTCGCGGACGACACCACGCTCTCGCCGACGCTGGGGCCCGACATAGAAAAATCCCCCGAGGCAGATGCCCCGGGGGATTTTCTACGGCTTACTTATGCGCCGAGAACACGCTGCAGGTCGGGCAGCATGGCCTGGAGCTCGCGGCCCCAGTACGCCCAGTTGTGCGTGCCGTTGTTCGGGAAGTTGAACACACCGTTGGATCCGCCCGCGGCCAGGTAGTTGTCGCGGAAGGTGATGTTGGTGCGGATGGTCAGGTCCTCGAGGAAGGTCGCGGGCAGATCGCCGCCACCGAGCTCGTTGGGCTGGCCGTTACCGCAGTAGACCCAGAGGCGGGTGTTGTTGGCCACCAGCGTCGGGATGTTGACCATCGGGTCATTGCGCTTCCAGCCGCTGTTCGGATCCTGGGTCTTGCCCCACATGTCGTCGGCCTTGAAGCCACCGGCGTCACCCATGGAGATGTTGATCAGGAACGGCCACCAGCCCTCGGAGGGGTTCAGGAAGCCCGACATGGAGCCTGCGTAGATGAACTGCGCGGGGTGCCAGGTCGCCAGGTTCAGCGCGGCCGAGCCGGCCATCGACAGACCAACCGCGGCGCTGCCGGTGGGCTTGACGGCCTTGTTGGCCTGCAGGTAGGCGGGCAGCTCCTGGGTCAGGAAGGTCTCCCACTTGTAGGTGACGGTCGGGCCCTTGTTGCGAGCCGGCGCGTACCAGTCGGCGTAGAAGCTCGACTGGCCACCGACGGGCATGACGACCGACAGACCACTGTCGAGGAACCACTCGAAGGCCTGGGTGTTGATATCCCAGCCATTGAAGTCATCCTGCGCACGCAGGCCGTCCAGCAGGTACACGGCCGGCGAGTTCTCGCCACCGCTCTGGAACTGGATCTTGATATCGCGGCCCATCCCAGCGGACGGCACCATCAGGTACTCCACCGGGAGACCCGGGCGGGAGAAGGCACCAGCGGTGGCTGCGCCACCCGCCACTGCGATCGCACCCGGCACGACCAGCGCGGCCGCGGCGACGGCCCCGATCCGGCGCATCCACCGGCCTACAACGTTCTGCATCAAATTCTTCCCAACTCTAATTGTCACGGTCCCGCCCGACCCGGGGTGCAGCATGTCCAACACCCAGAGATACCGCAGTGCGTCCTTGCACTGCGGTATCCGCGTCCGCTCGCTCTGTCGTGGAGCGGACCGAGAATTCAGTTGTCGCGACTTGCAGTAAAACACGCAGCGAGGGCCAACAGAAAGTCAGGGGTGCGCGCGAGTCGTCGTAGGCTGCCCCTCATGGCGACCGCCCAGAGTCCGTCCGGCAACCGTCTGACCATCGACGATTGGCTTCAGGCCGGGTACGCAATCCTTGCCGAGGACGGTATAAAACTGCTGAAAATCGATCGTTTGTGTGCGCGACTGAAGGTGACCAAGGGCAGCTTCTATTGGCACTTCGACGGCATGCCCAGCTACCGAGCCGCCCTCGTGGAGGGCTGGCGCGACCTGCGAGATGCCGATCGCAGCCAGATCGAGGCCGTCCGCGAGTTGCCGCCGCGCGACCGCCTGGCCCGGATGATGGCGTCGCTGGTGAGCCCGCGGCACTGGACGCTGGAGCGCGCCATGCGCGAGTGGGCCCGCTCCGATGACGCCGTCGCTGACAGCGTCCGGGACGCCGACCGGCGGGTGCTGGCCGCGGTGCGCACCGCCTTCGAGGACTACGGGTTCGACACCGATGAGGCCGAACTGCGGGCCGGCGCGACATTCGCCGTGGGTATCGGCTTCCTGCACCTGGCCGGCCGGGTGCCCGATCCTCGCCAGGCCGCCCAGAGCGACCGCTTCCTGGACCTGATGCTGGCGCGCTGACGACCCCGCTTCCATACTAAAAGGTATGGTACGGTCTGGCCATGACCACGATCGAGGCCCGCACCCTTGTCACCGATGAGTTCGTGAGCGCACTGGCCCAGCGCGCCCCCGAGGCCGAGGAGCTGCGTCGGCTGCCCGAGGCGACGATCGCCGACCTGACCGCGTCCGGGTTCACCGATCTGTTGGTCCCGGCGCGCTACGGAGGCCAGCAGGCCCCTTTCCCGGCCCTGCTGGACCCGGTCCGGCGGATGGCCCACGGCTGCACCTCCAGCGCGTGGACGATCGGCTTCTTCGCGCTGCACAACTGGATGCTGGCCCTGTTCGGCGAGCAGGCCCAGCAGGAAGCCTTCGGCACCCGGCCCTTCCTGGCCCCGGCTCCGCTGGCACCGACGGGCCGCGGCGTACCCGCCGACGGTGGTATCCGGCTCACCGGACGGTGGTCCTGGGCCACCGGGGTGAACCACGGCAACTGGATCATCGTGGCCGCACTGTGTGGCGCGGATGACGCCCTCTACCCCGCGCTGGCGCTCTTGCCGGCGGCCGACGTCACCGTCGAGGACGTCTGGCACACCGATGGCATGCGCGCCACCGGTTCCAATGACGCCGTCGCCACCGACGTCTTCGTGCCCGAGCACCGCTTGGTCAAGGTCACCGACATCTATGCCGGCACCGCGCCCGGCGCCGGTCTGCACGATTCGGCCACCTACCGCTGGCCGATGGTGCCCGCGCTCGCGCTGCTGGCCGCCATGCCCGCCGTCGGCAGCGCCGAGCGGGTCACCGAGATCTACGCCCGACGGCTCGCCGAACGGGTGCTGCCCTATGAGGGCGTGATGCAGAAGGACAAACCGATCGCCCAGGCGCATCTGGCCGGCGCGCAGGTTCGGCTGCGCGCGCTGCGCGGCCTGCTGGCCGACACCGTCGGCGAGATCGAGGTCATCGTGGACACCGGGGATCCGGTGGCCAAGCCGGTGCGCGCGCAGGCCCGGCTGGCCGCCGCGCACATCGTCGCGGAGTCCAAGGCCGTCATCGGTGAGCTGATGGGCGCCGGCGGGGCCAGCATCCACTTCCTGTCCAGCCCCCTGCAGCGCTACAAGCGCGATGTCGACGTTCTGTCCGGGCACGTGGTGTTCGACTACGACACCAGCCGGGAGTTGGCCGGCGCGCTGTCGCTGGGCATGAAGATCCCGCGCACCTCGATGGTCTGAGGTAAAGCCCAGCCGTGGAGGTGGCTCGACTCCCGTTCGTCGGCAGCTCCACCTACCTGGCTTCAGCCTCGTGAGCCATGGTGCGTCCAGACTGATGCCAGGTAGCGAAATCGGCTCTGCGACCTACCGGGCTTCAGCCGCTCGCGGTACCGGTCATCCGGACTGAAACCACGTACTTATCAACGCCATTGGCCGACGGCAACGGGCTCGTTCTCGGACGGTTGCGCGGGGTGCGGCGCCCCGACGGCCACCAGTGGTACTTGCCCACCAGCACCGCCGGCGCGGTCACCTACAGCGTGCGCACCCGCAGGATGTCGACCAGCAGGCCGACCCCGAACAGGCCTTGCACCACGGCAGAACAAAAAGTAAAGTCACTTTCAGTTTTGCTGACCGAATCTGTCGAGGA
This sequence comes from Mycobacterium sp. ITM-2016-00316, assembly GCF_002968335.2. Taxonomy (NCBI): domain Bacteria; kingdom Bacillati; phylum Actinomycetota; class Actinomycetes; order Mycobacteriales; family Mycobacteriaceae; genus Mycobacterium; species Mycobacterium sp. ITM-2016-00316. The sequence goes on along the minus strand of NZ_CP134398.1, from coordinate 1,740,675 downwards.
GCGTCATGGAATCCTTCGTTCACCTGCGAAAAGGCAAGACGCCCAAACGCGTGCACGCCGACCTCGACGGGCTCAAGGACGACGAGTTGGGGCGCGGCGGCTTCGTCGGCCGGACCGCGAACATGTACCGGCGCAACGACCCCACCGCCTACCGCACCGTCGGGCCACTGCGCCCCACCGACGTGCTGTCCTCGGAGCTGAAGCCCAGCGATGCCACCGACGCGCGCGGCGGCCCGCTGCTGATGTTCTCCAACGACGACTGCCAGGTCCTGCTGTCCCGGCGGACCGAGGAGATGCCGTTCTTCGTCCGCTACGTCGACGGCGACCTGCTGATCTTCGTGCACAAAGGCGCCGGGCTGCTGGAGACCGAGTTCGGTCCGGTGCGCTACCGCGAGGGCGACTGGGTCTATCTCCCCAAGGCCTGCACGTTCCGCCAGGTGCCCGACACTGAGAGCACCTGGCTCATGATCCAGGCCACCGACGACTTCCGGGTACCGCCGGCAGGCATCCTGGGCAGACACTTCCCGTTCGACCCGGCGCAGGTGACCATCCCGGAACCGGCGCCCAGCGACGATGACGGCAGGGCCGAATACGAGGTGCGCCTCATCCATGAAGGCGGGCCCACATCGCTGTTCTATCAACACAATCCGCTCGATGTCGAGGGCTGGCGCGGGGACAACTTCCCGTTCACCTTCAACATCGAGGACTACACCGTCATCACCTCCGAAAGCGTGCACCTGCCACCGACGGTGCACCTGTTCATGCAGGCCACCGGCGTCTACGTGATGAACTTCCTGCCCAAGCCCGCCGAAAGTGTCCCCGGCACCGAGCGCACGCCGTGGTATCACCGCAACGTCGACTATGACGAGATCGCCTTCTTCCACTCCGGCTCGCTGTACGGCATCCCGATGCCGCCCGGACTGGTTTCCCATGCGCCGCAAGGGGTTCACCACGGCGCGCCGGAGAAGGCCAGGGAGCGCGCCCGCCGCAAGTTCGACGACTACGACCGGGTGGACTGGTCGGTGATCGCCATCGACACCCGTCGCCGGCTCATCCCGTCCGCCGAAATCCTCGCCAATGATCTGGGGCAACACTAGACATGACCGCCACCGAAGTACCCGTCAAGTTCGAGTACGAGCGCATTCCGTATCTGGTCGCCTACCAGAACACCTCCAGCGTCCGCGACGTGTACGGCGGCGTCGCCGAACTCGTGGTGCTGGAGAGCTATCTGCTCAAGCCGAAGCAGAAGCCCAGCGATACCGTGCTGGTCTTCATGCACCCGATCGGCGGCGGCGCCTATCTGCCGATGATCAACGCGCTGGCCCGCGCCGGGCATCACGTCATCTACTGCAACAGCCGGTTCCGCGGCACCGACTCCGCGCTGCTGATGGAGAAGGTCGTCGAGGACCTCGGTGAGTGCATCAAGGATGCCAAGAACCGCCTCGGCTATGACAAGGTGGTGCTGGCCGGGTGGAGCGGCGGCGGGTCGCTGTCGGTGTTCTACCAGCAGCAGGCCCAACACCCGACGGTCACCGCCAGCCCGTCCGGCGACGGCCCCGATCTGACCACGCTCGGCCTCATCCCGGCCGACGGCATCATGCTGCTGGCCGCGCACATCAGCCGGCACGGCACGATGACCGAATGGATGGACGCCTCCATCCTCGACGAGAACGACCCGTCCCGGCGGGACCCCGAGCTCGATCTGTACAACCCCGACAATCCGAATCAGCCGCCGTACACGCCGGAGTTCCTGGCGCGCTACCACGAAGCCCAAATCGCGCGGAACCGGCGAATCACCAAGTGGGTCAAGGAGAAGCTGGCCGAACTCAGGGCCGCCGGCCGCCCCGATGACGAATATGCGTTCGTGGTGCACGGCACCATGGCCGATCCGCGCTGGCTGGACCCGACCGTCGATCCGAACGAACGCACCCCGGGCACCTGCTATCTGGGCGATCCTCAGGTGGTGAACAACTCCCCCGTCGGGCTGGCCCGGTTCTGCACGCTGCGCAGCTGGCTGTCGCAATGGAGCTACGACGACGCCAACGGCGACGCGGTCAAGGCCGGCCCCGACATCGCGGTACCCGCGCTGGTGATCGGCAACCTCGCCGATGACGCCTGCACACCGAGCCACACCCGCCGCCTGTTCGAGGCGATCGGGCATCCGGACAAGGAGATGCACGAGATCAGCGGCGCCAACCACTACTACTCCGGACCGGACCAGCGCGGCACCCTGCGCCAGGCCGTCGGAGTCTGCACGGATTGGCTGCACCGGCACGGGTTCTCGGTATGAGCGGGCCGACCGGTGCGCTGGACGGTATCCGGGTCCTGGAGCTGGGCACCCTGATCTCGGGCCCGTTCGCCGGCCGGCTACTCGGCGACATGGGCGCCGAGGTCATCAAGATCGAGCTGCCCGGGACACCGGATCCGCTGCGCACCTGGGGACAGGCCGAACTCGACGGTCACCACTTTTTCTGGACCGTGCACGCCCGCAACAAGAAGGCTGCCACCCTGGATCTGCGCACCGACCGCGGTCGCGAGCTGTTCCTGGAACTGGTGGAACGCTCCGACATCATCGTGGAGAACTTCCGGCCCGGCACGCTGGAGAAGTGGAACCTGGGCTACGACGTGCTGCGCGCCCGCAACAAGGGCATCATCCTGGTGCGGGTGTCCGGCTACGGCCAGACCGGACCGGACGCCGGCAAGGCCGGCTACGCCTCGGTCGCCGAGGCGGCCAGCGGGCTTCGGCACATGAACGGATTTCCCGGCGGCCCGCCGCCGCGGCTGGCATTGTCGCTGGGCGACAGCCTGGCCGGGATGTTCGCCGCGCAGGGCGCACTGGCCGCGCTGTACCGGCGCAGCGTGACCGGCGAAGGACAGATCGTCGACACCGCCCTGACCGAAAGCTGCTTGGCGATCCAGGAATCCACCATCCCCGACTACGACGTCGGCGGCGTGATCCGTGGGCCGTCGGGCACCCGGCTGGAGGGGATCGCCCCGTCGAACATCTATCAGAGCGCGAACGGCAGCTGGGTGGTGATCGCGGCCAACCAGGACACGGTGTTCCGCAGGCTGTGCGGTGCGATGGGCATGCCGGAGCTGGCAGGCGATGACCGGTTCGCCAACCATGTTGCCCGCGGCCGCCATCAGGACGAGCTCGACAAGATCATCGGTGACTGGGCGGCCGAGCGTCAGCCCGACGACATCATCGCCACGCTGTCGGAGGCCGGTGTGATCAGCGGCCCGATCAACACCGTGGCCGAGGTGGTCAACGACCCGCAGCTGCAGGCCCGCGGGATGATCGCCGACCACTGGGATGAACGGGTCGAACGCAACGTCAAGGGACCCGGTGTCATCCCGGTGCTCTCGGTGACGCCGGGCAGCGTGCGCAACGCCGGTTCGGCGCGACCCGGACAGCACAATGACGAGGTGTACTCGGGGCTGCTCGGCCTGAGCGCCGAGGAAGTGGCCGGCCTGAGTGCGGAGGGGGTGCTGTGATGCGGCGGGCACGAGCGAAGCGACAGGGGAGATCATGAGAGTCGATATCCGCGAGGTCTGCCTGCGCGACGGTCTACAGATCGAGGCGCCCATCCCGCTGGCCGCCAAGATCGGCATCTTGGAGGCCATCGTCGCCACCGGGGTGCGTGAGGTGGAGGCCACCGCCTTCGTGTCGCCGTCGAAGGTGCCGGCCCTGGCCGATGCCGCCGAACTCGCCGCCGAACTGCACCGCTTTCCCGACGTCGAGTTCTCCGCGCTGGTGGCCAGCCCCAATGGCGCCAAACGAGCCGTCGCGGCCGGTCTGACCTCGATCGAGTACGTGGTGTCGGCCTCGGATGCGCACAGCCGCGCGAACGTCGGCCGTGACGCGGGCCAGGCGACGGCGGCCATCGCCGACGTCACCCGCATCGCCCATGATCACGACGCGACCGTCGAGGTCATCATCGCGACCGCCTGGGACTGCCCGTTCGACGGCCCGACGGATCCCCGCCGGGTGATCGAGATCGCTTCGGCGGCGGCCGAACTCGGCGTCGACCGGATCGCCATCGCCGATACCATCGGGACCACCACTCCGCGCCGGGTCACCACACTGATCGAGCGGGTCCGACCGGTGATCGGCGATCTGCCGCTGGGTGCGCACTTCCACAACACCCGCGGTGCCGGACTGGCCAGCGCGTATGCCGCCGTACAGTCCGGGGTGACCCGGCTGGACGCCTCCGTCGGCGGCCTGGGCGGGTGCCCGTTCGCCCCGGGAGCCAGCGGTAACATCGCCACCGAGGATCTGGTGTACCTGTTGCGCGACAGCGGTATCGAGGTCGACGTGGACCTCGAGGCAGCCATCGCAGCGGCTCGGATCGCCCAGGACGCCGTCGGGCACGAACTGCCCAGCGCGTTGCTGCGCGCCGGTGATCGCATCCTGGCCTGATATGACGCCCGCCGAATCGCTGACCGCCAAGGGCAGGCAGACCCGAGAGGCCATCGAACTGGCCGCCCGGAAACTGTTCGCCGAACGCGGCTTTCACGGCACCACCCTGGCCGATATCACCTCCGCGGCCGGGAAGTCCTCGGCGGTGTTCTACCGGTATTTCGACGACAAGGAAGATCTGCTGGCCTCGCTGGCCGAGTCGTTCCTGCACGATATCGTCGAGCCGTCCGGCTCGCGGGTACCGCTGCCGGATACTCCGCAGGACAGCGAGTACTTCACCACGGTGGTCACCGGGTACTGGAATCTGTTCCGGCAGAACATCGGCATCATGATCGCCGTCGCTCAACTCGGGGCCACCCAGCCGCGTTTCGCGCAGGTTCAGCACGAGTTCCGGCGATTCGGTATGGATATGGTCGCCGGGTCGGTGCGCCGGGCCCGCGAGCAGGGCTACGCACAGGACCTCGACCCCGAACACATCGCCGCCGCGATCGCGCTGCTGTTCGAGAACTTCACCGTCGTCGTGGTGGGCAACCCCGGCTCCGAGCTGCAGATCAGCGACGCCGACGCCATCAAGACGCTGTCGACGATCTGGAAGAAAACGCTGTACGGCCACTGAGCCAGAAGGAGAGATCACCGTGGATTTCGCTTTACCCGAGCACCTTCCAGGCCTGCTGGCCGAGATGGACGCCTTCATCGAGGCTGAGATCAAGCCGCTGGAACGCGAGAACATGCAGTACTTCGACCGGCGTCGCGAGTTCGCCCGGACCGACCTGGACAACGGCGGCGTGCCGACCCGCGAATGGGAGGACCTGCTCGACGAGATGCGGCGGCGCGCCGATGCCGCCGGGTGGCTGCGGTACGGGCTGCCGGAGGAGTTCGGCGGTCGAGGCGGATCGAACCTGGACATGGCGGTGATCCGGGAACACCTGGCGCACAAGGGGCTCGGGCTGCACAACGATCTGCAGGACGAATCGTCGATCGTCGGTAACTTCCCGCAGGTCATCATGATGAGCAGGTTCGGCACCGAGGCCCAGAAGAAGGACTGGGTCGAGGCGATGCTCACCGGCGAGCGCTCGATGGCGTTCGGGCTCACCGAACCCAACCACGGCAGCGACGCCACCTGGATGGAGACCACCGCGGTCCGCGACGGCGACGACTGGGTGATCAACGGCGCCAAGCGCTGGAACACCGGCGTGCACCGCGCCACCCATGATCTGGTCTTCGCCCGCACCTCGGGTCAGGACGGCTCCGCGGTGGGGATCACCGCATTCCTGGTGCCCACCGACACCCCGGGGTTCACAGTTCCGTACTACTGGTGGACCTTCAACATGCCCAGCGACCATGGCGAGGTCGAGCTCAAGGACGTCCGGGTGCCCGCCGACGCGGTCCTCGGCGAGGTCGACCACGGACTCGAGGTCGGCCAGACCTTCCTGCACGAGAACAGGATTCGGCAGGCCGCCAGTAGCCTGGGGGCGGCGCAATACTGTATCGACCGGGCCGCACAGTATGCCGGGGACCGGATCGTGTTCGGCAAGCCGTTGTCGGTCAACCAGGCCGTGCAGTGGCCGCTGGCCGAGTTGCAGACCGAGGCCCAGATGGTGCGCCTACTGGTGTACTACGCCGCCTGGCACCTGGATCGCGATCACCACATGGAGGTCTCGGACAAGGTCTCGATGGCCAACTACCGGGCCAACCGGCTGGTGTGTGAGGCCGCCGACCGGGCGATGCAGATCCACGGCGGTGTCGGTTACAGCCGCCATGAACCGTTCGAGCACATCTATCGGCACCACCGCCGGTACCGGATCACCGAGGGCGCCGAAGAGATACAGATCCGCCGGGTCGCGCAGCGCATGCTGAAGTTCGGTCGCAAGTGACCGATCCCGCCGCCCTCGCCGGCGTTCTGGCGCCCGCGTTCGGCGAGGTCACGGTCGCCGATCTGCGGGTGCTCACCGGCGGAGCCAGCCGTGCCACCTGGGCCTTCGATGCGCACACGGCGGCGGGCGTACGCGCCCTGATCCTGCGCACCGGTCCACCCGATGACGTGCACGCCAGCATGGAGTTGGAGGCTGCCGCCCTGCGCCGTGCCGCCACCACCGGGGCCCCGGTGCCGGAGGTCATCGCCGCCGACAATTCCCCTGCCGCCCTGGGCAATCCGTATCTGATCTGCGATTTCATCGGCGGCGAGACCATCGTCCGCAAGATCCAACGCACCCTCGACGATGCGACGCGGGCTCGCCTGCTCCGCCAGTGCGCCGAAGCGTTGGCCGCGATCCACCGGGCCGACCCGGCGGGTATCGGGCTGCCGACCTCGGACCCGCTGGCGGAGTGGCGCCATCAGCTCGACGAGATGGGTGACACCACAGCCACATTCGAGTGGGCCTTCCGGTGGCTGGAACTGCATCGGCCGCAGCCGACCCCGTCGGTGCTGGTGCACGGCGACTTCCGGATGGGCAACCTGATCGTCGACGACACCGGCCTGGCGGCGGTGCTCGACTGGGAACTGACCCACATCGGCGAGGCCCTCGATGATCTGGCCTGGTTCTGCATCCGGGCCTGGCGCTTCGGCGCGCCGGCATCGCTGGGTGCCGGCGGGCTCGGCAGCGTCGAGGATTTCGTCACCGCCTACGAACGGGCGGGCGGCCTGCCGGTGGACCGCGCCGCGCTGCGCTGGTGGCTGGTCGCGGCCACCCTGCGCTGGGGTGTCATCTGCCGCTACCAGTACGAACGGCACCGCAGTGGGCTGACCCGCTCGGTCGAATTGGCCGCCATCGGACGACGGGTGTGCGAGACCGAGTACGACCTGCTCGACCTGCTGGAGGCCTCGTGACGGACCTGCATTACAAGCCGACCGCCGCCGAACTCGTCGCCGCCGTCGCCGAATTCCTCGAGGGCGAGGTCCGCGCCGAGACAACCGGAGCGGTGAACTTCCACGCCCGGGTCGCGGCGAATGTGCTGCGCACCGTGGAACGCGAGCTGCTCGACGACACCGGCGATCAGCCGCGGGCCGCGCTTGCGGCGCTGGGCTTCGACGACGAGTCCGCGCTGGCCGCCGCCATCCGCACCGGCGGCTTCGATGGGCGCGATGACGAGGTGTTTCCCGCCTTGCGCGCGCTGGTGGCGCACCGGCTGCGGGTCGCACACCCCGGCTATGAGGAGGCGTGAGCTAGTCGTGCCGACGATCGTCGCTGACCGTCTGGATCAACGCGACGATCTGCTGCTGGCCGGCGGCTGCCGCGTCGAGACGTCCACGGATCTCGGCGAAACCGCGATCAAACTGTCCACGCAACTCGACAAACTCCTGTCGCAAGTCGACGAAGTCTGTACGCATCGCATTGAACGACGCCGTCGTCGCCTGCCGGAAGTCCCGGATCTCGTTTCGAACCTCCCGGCGATTCTCGCGCTCGTCGGACGCCACGTCCGAAGAATACCGCCGCAACCACGACCGTCGCGGCGCCAGTTCTCACACCCGAGCCACCCGCGCCAGCCAGGCCGGCTCGTCGACCACCGTGCCTGCCGGCAGCCCGAGCAATTCGGCGTGCGCCTGCCCCACCACGCCGCGGTAGGTCGTGGTCTCCAACGCCTCCACCTGCCAGCCCTCGGCGAACGCCGACCGGATCACCTGCTCGCTGACCTGCGGACCGAACCCGCGACCGGCGTCGGACAGCGCCAGCACATGGAGGTATCCCCCGGGCCGGCAGACGCGGCGCAAGCTCTCGACGTAGCGCGCCCGGTCGGCATCGTCGAAGATGTGGAACAGCGCGCTGTCCAAGACCGTCTCGTACGGCGCCGCCGCTTCCAGATCGAAGGCGTCGCCGATCTCGAAGCGTGCATCCACCCCGCGGGCGGTCGCGTTCGCACGGGCCTGCTCGATGGCATGCGGCGCGAAGTCGATGCCGACCACGTCATAACCCAACCGGGTCAGCAGGATGGTGTGCTCCCCCAGACCGCATCCGATGTCGAGGACCGGACTGCGCAGCAGACGCGTTCTTTCCAGGGCGACCACCGTAGGTTGTGGTTCACCGATCACCCAAGGCGCAGTGTGTGTTTCATAAGCGGTATCGAAGCGTTCCCTCATATCCGCCAGTGTCCGACCTGAACTTCGGTTGAGGTCAACCCCCGGGGCGAGCGAGCGATGGGGAACAATCCAGAAGGAGAAACAATGACCGTTGAGGTGGCGAACCGCTTGTTCGACGCGATCGAACGCGGCGCCTACGCCGATATCGAGGCGCTGTGGGGCGACGACGTCGCGGTGTGGCACAGCGGCGATCCGGCCGACAATGACCGCGAGCTGGCGCTGAAGGTGATCCGCTGGTTCCTCCGGATCACCACGACACACCGCTACGAGATCCTCGATCGACAGTTCTTCGACGGCGGGTTCGTCCAGCAGCACATCCTGCACGCCGACGCCACCCATGGTGCTTCCGTCAAATTGCGGGTATGCATCGTGATCAAGGTGGGAGCCGACGGCCGCATCACCAGGATCGACGAGTACTTCGACCCGGCCGATATGGCTCCCCTGCTGACGAGCTGAGGAGAACACCATGGACCCGCTGGACTGGATAGGTACCTGGCGGCTGGATCCCACGCGAACGGAGCTGGCCTTCCACAGCCCGACGTTCTGGGGTTTCGCCCACGTCAAAGGCGTGTTCACCGATACCGAAGGGACCGCCGAGGCGGTCGCGGACGGCAATGTCACCGGCCGTCTCACCATTGCCGCGGCATCGGTGAACACCGGCATCGGCCGCCGTGACACGCACCTGCGCTCCGCGGACTTCTTCGATGTCGAGCGCTTCCCGCTGATCGAGGTGACCGTGGAGTCCGCGGAGGTCACCGGAGCTTCCTGGGTCACCCTGAGCATCGTGGTCCGGGTCAAGGGCCGCGAACAGGAACTCGATCTCCCGGTGCACGTCCGCGACGCCGCCGGCGGCGAGGTCCAATTGCAGACCACCACGACGCTCAATCGCCAGACGTTCGGGGTCGACGGCAACCTGCTCGGGATGATGGGCGACGCTGTCACCATCGAAGCCGCCGCGGTTTTCGTCAAGCAGTCGTAGCATCGGCCATGTGGCCGACACCGATGCCCAGCTCCGGATCCTGGTCTACAGCTCCAACTACCGCACCCGAGATCAGGTGCGCTCGGCACTTGGCCGGCGCATCCACCCCGATCTGCCCGAGCTGAGCTACCTCGATGTCGCGACCGCTCCGGTCGTCGTCGAACAGGTCGCCGCCGGCGGGTTCGATCTGCTCATTCTGGACGGCGAAGCCGCCCCGGCCGGCGGGCTGGGACTGGCCAAACAACTCAAGGACGAGGTCGAGGTCTGCCCGCCGATCCTGGTACTCACCGGACGGGCCGACGACGCCTGGCTGGCCTCCTGGTCACGCGCCGAAGCGGTGGTGTCCCATCCGATCGACCCAATCCGCCTCGGTGAGGCCGTCGCGCATCTACTGCGCAACTCCGCTTGAGTTCCAGCACGAAACAGCCTGCGGCCGTTGGTTCTTCACCACTCTCTGCGATGAGAGCGGGCAGCCGAGCTATTGCACCCGATACTAACGAAAATGCGCCGCCCCAACCGTTAACGCGACTAAGCTGTGTCCTAGCTCACATCGACAGTCCAACGAGAGAGCGGCACAAAGGTTGACACAGGCATGAACGTCTACACACCCATACTGGTGCTCGGGGCGATCGCTGCCGTGTTCGCGGTCGGGTCGGTGGGCATCGCCACCTTCATCGGACCGCGCCGCTACAACCGGGCCAAGCTCGAAGCCTACGAATGCGGTATCGAACCCCTGCTGCCCGCCGAGGATGCCAAGCTCGCCACCGGCCAGCGCTTCCCGGTCAAGTACTACCTGACCGCAATGCTGTTCATCATCTTCGATATCGAGATCGTGTTCCTCTACCCGTGGGCGGTGTCCTTCGACTCGCTGGGATTGTTCGCGGTGGTCGAGATGCTGCTGTTCATGCTGACCGTCTTCGTGGCCTACACCTACGTCTGGCGCCGAGGAGGCCTGTCATGGGATTAGAGGAACAACTGCCCGGCGGCATTCTGCTGTCCACCGTGGAGAAGGTCGCCGGCTATGTCCGGAAGGGCTCACTGTGGCCGGCCACCTTCGGGCTGGCGTGCTGCGCCATCGAGATGATGGCGACGGCGGGTCCGCGCTTCGACATTTCCCGGTTCGGGATGGAACGGTTCTCCGCCACGCCGCGGCAGGCCGATCTGATGATCGTCGCGGGCCGGGTCAGCCAGAAGATGGCGCCGGTACTGCGTCAGGTCTACGACCAGATGGCAGAGCCGAAATGGGTGTTGGCCATGGGGGTCTGCGCGTCCTCGGGCGGCATGTTCAACAACTACGCGGTGGTGCAGGGCGTCGACCACGTGGTACCGGTGGACATCTATCTGCCCGGCTGCCCGCCGCGGCCGGAGATGCTGCTGAACGCAATCCTGAAGCTGCACGCCAAGATTGCCGAGATGCCACTCGGGGTCAACCGGGCCGAGGCCGTCGCCGCCGCCGAACAGGCCGCGCTGGCGTCGCCGACAACCCTCGAACTGACCGGATTGTTGCGCTCATGAGCGAGAAGCCAGACGCCGAAGTCATCGGCACCCGCCGCGGCATGTTCGGCGTCACCGGCAGCGGTGACACCTCCGGCTACGGGCGGCTCGTGCGTGAGGTCTCGCTGCCGGGCAGTTCACCGCGCCCCTACGGCGACTACTTCGACGAGGTGGTGGACGCACTGATCGCCGGACTGGGACCGGACCAGTTCACCGCCGCCGTCGAACGCGTCGTGGTGTTCCGCGACGAGCTGACCCTCGAGGTCCGACGTGAGCATCTGCCGGTGGTCGCCCAGGCCCTGCGCGACGATCCCGCGCTGAGATTCGAGCTCTGTCTGGGCGTTTCGGGTGTGCACTATCCGCAGGAGCAGGACCGCGAGTTGCACGCCGTCTATCCGCTGATGTCGATCACGCACAACCGCAGATTGCGGGTGGAGGTGGCGGCGCCGGACGCCGATCCGCACGTACCTTCGCTGTTCTCGGTGTACCCGACCACCGATTGGCATGAGCGGGAGACCTACGACTTCTTCGGGATCATCTTCGACGGGCACCCGTCGCTGACCCGCATCGAGATGCCCGACGACTGGGTCGGGCATCCGCAACGCAAGGACTACCCGTTGGGCGGCATCCCCGTGGAGTACCACGGGGCGCAGATACCGCCGCCCGACGAGCGGAGGTCATACAACTGATGTCAGTGGAGAGCACTCCGCCCGTGGTCATGGTCGGCGGCCAGGACTGGGATGCGGTGGTGGCCGCCGCGCGCGAACACGCCGGCGAACGGATCGTCGTCAACATGGGTCCGCAGCACCCGTCCACGCACGGCGTGCTGCGCCTGATCCTGGAGATCGAAGGCGAGACCATCACCGAGGCCCGGTGCGGAATCGGCTACCTGCACACCGGAATCGAGAAGAATCTCGAGTACCGCAATTGGACCCAGGGCGTCACCTTCGTGACCCGGATGGACTACCTGTCCCCGTTCTTCAACGAGACCGCCTACTGCCTGGGTGTGGAGAAGCTGCTCGGGGTCACCGACGACATCCCCGAACGCGCCAGCGTCATCCGGGTGCTGCTGATGGAGCTCAACCGGATCTCCAGCCACCTGGTCGCACTGGCCACCGGCGGGATGGAACTGGGTGCGATGTCGGCCATGTTCTTCGGATTCCGCGAGCGCGAGACCATCCTCAGCATGTTCGAGACCATCACCGGGCTACGGATGAACCACGCCTTCATCCGCCCCGGCGGGCTCGCCGCCGATCTGCCCGACGAAGCCCTGCCCCAGTTGCGCGAACTGCTCACGACGCTGCCGGAGGGGTTGCGCGATCTGGAGAAGCTGCTGCGGGAGAACTACATCTGGAAGGCCCGCACGCAGGGCATCGGGTACCTGGATCTGACCGGGTGCATGGCGCTCGGCATCACCGGACCGGTGCTGCGCTCCACCGGCCTGCCGCACGACCTGCGCCGCGCCCAGCCCTACTGCGGGTATGAGACCTACGACTTCGAGGTGTGCACCGATGACGGCTGTGATGCCTACGGCCGCTATCTGATTCGCGTCGACGAGATGAAGGAATCGCTGAAGATCGTCGAACAGTGCGTCGCCCGGTTGAAGCCCGGGCCGGTGATGCTGACCGACAAGAAGCTGGCCTGGCCGGCCGACCTCAAGATCGGCCCGGACGGGCTGGGCAATTCACCCGAGCACATCGCGAAGATCATGGGCTCCTCGATGGAAGCCCTCATCCATCACTTCAAGCTGGTCACCGAGGGTATCCGGGTGCCGGCCGGTCAGGTGTACGTGGCCGTGGAGTCACCGCGCGGTGAGCTCGGCGTGCACATGGTCAGCGACGGCGGCACCCGCCCGTACCGCGTGCACTACCGCGACCCCTCGTTCACCAATCTTCAGGCGGTGGCCGCCATGTGCGAGGGCGGCATGGTCGCCGACGCGATATCCGCGGTGGCGTCGATCGACCCGGTGATGGGAGGCGTAGACAGGTGACGACCATCGATCTTCAGCTGGGGCAACGCCCGGATGAAGCCGGACCCCCGATCAGCGCTGGGCCCCAGCACTATTCGGACGAGGTGACCGAACGGCTGATCGCCGATGCCGAGCAGATCATCGCCCGCTACCCGGTGGCGCGGTCGGCACTGCTGCCGCTGCTGCACCTGGTGCAGGCCCAGGACGGTTACCTGACCCCGGCCGGAGTCGGTTTCTGCGCCGCACAACTCGGCCTCACCCCCGCCGAGGTCACCGCCGTCGCCACGTTCTACTCGATGTACCGGCGCACCCCCACCGGGGACTACCTCGTCGGGGTCTGCACCAACACGTTGTGCGCGGTCATGGGTGGCGATGCCATTCTCGAGGTGCTGCAGGATCATCTCGGCATCCACGCCGGCCAGAGCACCGCGGACGGTGCGGTCACGCTGGAACACATCGAATGCAACGCCGCATGCGACTACGCCCCGGTGGTGATGGTGAACTGGGAGTTCTTCGACAACCAGACCCCGGCCTCGGCACGGGATCTCGTCGACGATCTGCGCTCGGGCGCGCCGGTCACGCCCACGCGCGGGGCGCCGATGTGCACCTTCACGCAGACAGCCCGCATCCTCGCCGGCTTCCCCGATGACCGACCCGGCGCGAACGACGCGACGCCCGGCGATGCCACGCTCGCGGGCCTGAAGGTGGCCCGGGAGCGCGGCATGACCGCTCCCGCGTCCGGCGAAAGCCACTCCACCGCAGGCGGTCCCGATGACCAACGGATCGCCGAGGAGACCGCTCGCGACCAACCGGCACCCGCACCGTCGGCCGACCTGCCACCGAAGAACGGGGGCCGACCGTGACCCTCGCACCCGTTTTGAGCAAGCACTGGGATCAGCCGTCGTCCTGGACGCTGGACGCCTACCGGCGCCACGGCGGATACCAGGCGCTGACGAAGGCGCTCACCATGGCCCCCGATGACGTCATCGCCCTGGTCAAGGAGTCCGGACTGCGCGGCCGGGGCGGGGCGGGGTTCCCGACCGGGCAGAAGTGGTCGTTCATCCCGCAGGGCACCGAAGGTGCCGGCGCCAAACCGCACTACCTGGTGATCAATGCCGACGAGTCGGAACCCGGTACGTGCAAGGACATCCCGCTGATGATGGCGTCACCGCATGTGCTCATCGAGGGCGCGATCATTGCGGCGTACGCGATCCGGGCCCGGTATGCGTTCATCTACCTGCGCGGTGAGGTGGTGCCGGTGCTGCGGCGCCTGCAGGCCGCGGTCGCCGAGGCCTACGATGCGGGCTACCTCGGGTCCGGTGTCGACCTCGTCGTGCACGCCGGTGCGGGCGCCTACATCTGCGGCGAGGAAACCGCGCTGCTGGACTCGCTGGAAGGGCGTCGCGGCCAACCCCGCCTACGCCCACCGTTCCCGGCGGTCGCCGGTCTGTACGCCTGCCCCACCGTGGTCAACAACGTCGAATCCATTGCCAGCGTGCCCGCCGTCGTCGCCGGTGGCGTCGACTGGTTCAAGTCGATGGGCTCGGACAAGTCACCCGGCTTCACGCTCTACTCGCTGTCCGGTCACGTCACCCGACCCGGCCAGTACGAGGCCCCGCTGGGCGTCACACTGCGGGAACTACTCGACTACGCCGGCGGCGTGCGGGTCGGACACCAGCTGAAGTTCTGGACCCCGGGGGGTTCGTCGACCCCGCTGCTGACCCCCGAGCACCTCGACGTGCCACTGGATTACGAAGGGGTGGCAGGCGCGGGATCGATGCTGGGCACCAAGGCGTTGCAGATCTTCGACGAGACCACCTGCGTGGTGCGCGCGGTGCGGCGGTGGACCCAGTTCTACGCCCACGAGTCCTGCGGCAAGTGCACTCCGTGCCGGGAGGGCACCTACTGGCTGGCCCAGATCTACCAGCGCCTGGAGGACGGCACCGGGGTTCCCGAGGACATCGACAAACTGCTCGACATCTCCTACGCCATTCTCGGCAAGTCGTTCTGCGCGCTCGGGGATGGGGCGGCCAGCCCGATCATCTCGTCCATCAAGTACTTCCGCGACGAATACCTGGCCCATCTGGGCGGCGGGTGTCCGTTCGACCCCTATGCGTCGACACTGTTCGCCGTCGAAGGAGCGGGCGCATGACGATTGCCGAACCGGCCAAGGAGACCACCCCGGTCGAGATGGTGGAGCTGAGCATCGACGGGCACCAGGTCAGCGTGCCGAAGGGCACCCTGCTGATCCGCGCCGCCGAACTGATGGGCATCCAGATCCCGCGGTTCTGCGATCACCCGCTGCTGGATCCGGTCGGCGCCTGCCGCCAGTGCCTGGTCGAGGTCGAGGGTCAGCGCAAACCGCTGGCCTCGTGCACGGCCTCGGTCACCCCGGACATGGTGGTGCGCACCCAGCTGACCTCCGAGATCGCCGACAAGGCCCAGCACGGGGTGATGGAACTGCTGTTGATCAACCATCCGCTGGATTGCCCGGTCTGCGACAAGGGCGGCGAATGCCCGCTGCAGAACCAGGCGATGTCCAACGGCCGCAGCGACTCCCGCTTCACCGACGTCAAACGCACCTTCCCCAAACCGATCAACCTGTCCGCCCAGGTGCTGTTGGACCGGGAACGGTGCGTGCTGTGCGCCCGGTGCACCCGGTTCTCCAACCAGATCGCCGGTGACCCGTTCATCGAGCTGCTGGAACGCGGTGCGCTACAACAGGTCGGCATCGCCGCCGGGGAGGCGTTCGACTCCTACTTCTCCGGCAACACCGTGCAGATCTGCCCGGTCGGCGCCCTCACCGGCACCGCATACCGCTTCCGTGCGCGGCCCTTCGACCTGGTGTCCTCGCCGAGCGTCTGCGAACACTGCGCGTCGGGATGCGCCCAACGCACCGATCATCGGCGCGGAAAGGTGTTGCGGCGACTGGCCGGAGATGACCCGGAGGTCAACGAGGAGTGGAACTGCGACAAGGGTCGCTGGGCATTCACCTACACCCGTCAAGGTGACCGCATCACCACTCCTCTGGTACGCGACCCGGACGGCAGCCAGCGTCCGGCGTCGTGGTCGGAGGCGGTGGCGATCGCGGTGCGCGGCCTGACCGCCGCCGCCGGGCACGCCGGTGTCCTGGTCGGTGGGCGCGCGACCGTGGAAGACGCCTACGGCTACGCCAAGTTCGCCCGGATCATGCTGGACACCAACGATATCGACTTCCGCAGCCGGGTCCACTCGGCGGAGGAAGCGCAGTTCCTGGCCCACGCGGTCGCCGGACTGCCGCAGTCGGTCAGTTACGCCGAGATCGAGTCCGCACCGGCGGTGCTGCTGGCCGGCTTCGAGCCCGAAGAGGAATCCCCGATCGTGTTCCTGCGGCTGCGCAAGGCCTTCCGCAAGCGCGGCCTGCCGGTGCTGTCGATCGGTCCGTTCGCGACCCGCGGCCTGCAGAAGATGGGCGGCCGCCACATCCCGGTCGCGCCCGGCGGTGAGGCCGCGGCACTGGACGGCCTGACAGCCGAACTGCCGCCCGATGCGCTCATCCTCGTCGGGGAACGCCTGGCCGGCTCCCCCGGGGCCTACTCCGCGGCGATCCGGCTGGCCGCCGCAACGGGCGCCCGGCTGGGCTGGATCCCGCGCCGCGCCGGTGAGCGCGGTGCGCTCGAAGCCGGTGCCGCACCGCATCTGCTGCCCGGTGGCCGTCCCGTCGAAGACGCCGCCGCGCGCAGCGAGGTGGCCGCCGCCTGGAACGTCGAGGAACTACCCGCCCGGCCCGGCCGGGACACCGGCGCGATCCTGGCTGCGTCCGCCGCCGGCGATATCCGGGCCCTGCTCATCGGCGGTGTCGAGGTCGACGACCTGCCCGACCCGGAGGCGGCCGTCGCCGCCCTGGAGGCGACACCGTTCATCGTCAGCCTGGAGCTGCGGCACAGCGCCGTCACCGAACGTGCCGACGTGGTGTTCCCGGTCGCACCGGTCGCCGAGAAGGCCGGCACCTTCGTGAATTGGGAGGGCCGCCACCGTCCGTTCCCGGCGGCGCTGCCCCCGGCCGCCACCGCCGATATGCGGGTGCTGGCCGCGCTGGCCGACGAGGTCGGGGTCGATCTCCGGCTGACCGATGCCGCCACCGTGCGCGCCGATATCGAGCGGCTGGGCGGCTGGGAGGGCGCGCGGGCCGCCGCGCCGACCGTCCCTGCGACCGAGGCGCCGCACCCCGGGCCCGGCGAAGCCGTGCTGACCGGCTGGCGGATGCTGCTCGACGGCGGACGCCTGCAGGACGGGGAGCCGCATCTTGCCGGCACCGCCCGCCCCGCGGTGGCGCGGTTGTCCGCGGCGACGGCCGCCGAGATCGGTTGCGCCGAGGGCGCTCCGGTACGTGTGCGCACCGACCGCGGTGAGCTGAGCCTGTCGGTGGCGGTGACCGAGATGCCCGACCGGGTGGTGTGGGTGCCGCTGAACTCCGCCGGATCGGCGGTGCATCGGACCCTCGGCGCCGTGGTCGGATCGATTGTCGGGATCGGCCCGGCATGACGCGGCGAGAAGCGGAGCGGGATCGCCCATGAATATGCCGGACCTGAGCTCATTCGGCCGCGACCCGTGGTGGCTGATGCTCGCAAAATGCCTGCTGATCTTCGTGTTCCTGCTACTCACCGTTCTGGTGGCCATCCTCGCCGAACGGAAGATCCTGGGCCGCATGCAGATGCGGTTCGGTCCCAACCGCGTCGGGCCGTTCGGGCTGCTGCAGAGCCTTGCCGACGGTGTCAAACTCGCGCTCAAGGAGGGCCTGATCCCGGCGGGGGTGGACAAACCGATCTATCTGATGGCACCGGTGATCGCCGTCATCCCGGCGATCATGGCATTCGCCGTCATCCCGATGGGCGGGCTGGTGTCGGTCTTCGGGCACACCACCGCGCTGCAACTCACCGATCTGCCGGTGGCCGTGCTCTACGTGCTGGCGGTGACGTCGGTCGGGGTGTACGGAATCGTGTTGGCGGGCTGGGCTTCCGGATCGACCTATCCGTTGCTGGGTGGTCTGCGCTCAAGTGCCCAGGTGGTGTCCTACGAGATCGCGATGGCGCTGTCCTTCGTCGCCGTGTTCCTCCTTGCCGGAACCATGTCCACCTCCGGGATCGTCGCCGCCCAGCACAGCACCTGGTTCGTGTTCCTGCTGCTGCCCTCGTTCCTGGTGTATGTCACCTCCATGGTCGGCGAGACCAACCGCGCACCGTTCGACCTGCCGGAGGCCGAGGGCGAACTCGTCGGCGGATTCCACACCGAGTACTCGTCGCTGAAGTTCGCGATGTTCATGCTCGCCGAGTACGTCAACATGACGACGGTGTCGGCGCTGGCCGCCACGATGTTCCTCGGCGGCTGGCAGGCACCGTTCCCGTTCAACCTGATCGACGGCGCCAACACCGGGTGGTGGCCGCTGCTGTGGTTCATCGGGAAGGTGTGGGCGTTTCTGTTCCTGTTCATGTGGCTGCGCGCCACCCTGCCCAGGATGCGCTACGACCAGTTCATGGCGCTGGGCTGGAAGCTGCTCATCCCGGTCTCGTTGGGCTGGATCGTCATCGTCGCCATCACCCAGACGCTGCGCGGACAGGGCTCGCCGATCTGGGTGGCCATGGTCATCAGTCTCGGCGCCGTCGTCGCGGTGGCCCTCATCCTGATGATCCGCCGTTCGTTGCGGCGCAACGCGATCCCGGCGTTCAGCCTGCCCACGGATCCGAGTGCGGTGAGCGTCTACCCGATACCGCCGATACCGCATATTCCGCGTCCGCTGCGCGAGGAACCGAAGGAGCATTCAGATGTCTAAGACCGGTGATGCGCTGGCCGGGTTCGGCGTCACGTTCAAGGCGATGTTCAAGAAGCCGATCACCGAGCAGTACCCCGAGGAACCGGGCCCCGTCGCGGCGCGCTACCACGGCAGGCATCAGCTGAACCGGTACGCCGACGGGCTGGAGAAATGCATCGGCTGCGAGCTGTGTGCCTGGGCCTGCCCCGCGGACGCCATTTTCGTCGAAGGTGCGGACAACACCGAGCAGCAACGGTTCTCCCCCGGCGAACGGTACGGACAGGTGTACCAGATCAACTATCTGCGGTGCATCGGCTGCGGACTGTGTATCGAGGCCTGCCCCACCCGGGCGCTCACCATGACCAACGACTACGAGATGGCCGACGACAACCGCGCGGACCTGATCTACGGCAAGGACAAGCTGCTCGCCCCGCTGGCCGCCGACATGACCCCGCCCCCGCACGCGATGGCGCCGGGCAGCACCGACGAGGACTACTACCGCGGCAACATCAACGCACTCGGACTGATCCAGCAGCCGGAGACGACGTGATGACCCGCGACCTGGTGGCCGCCGCGATCGACGGTGAGGCACTCACCCGCACCACGACCACCGAGGCGGTGCTGTTCTGGATCCTGGGCGCGGTGATCGTTGGCAGCGCGCTCGGGGTGGTCACGGCGACCAAGGCGGTGTACTCGGCGATCTTCCTGGCCATCACGATGATCAACCTCGCGGTGCTCTACATCGCCCAGGACGCGGTGTTCCTCGGGGTGGTGCAGGTCGTCGTGTACACCGGCGCAGTGATGATGCTGTTCCTGTTCGTGCTGATGCTCATCGGCGTCGACTCCTCGGAGTCGCTGGTGGAAACCATCCGAGGGCAACGGATCTCGGCCATCGTCGTGGGCGTCGGCTTCGGGGTGCTGCTCATCGGGGCGATCGGCAACGCCTCGGTCACCGGATTCGCAGGCCTCGAGCAGGCCAACGGCGCCGGCAACGTCGAGGGTCTGGCGGTGCTGATCTTCACCCGCTACGTGTGGGCCTTCGAGTTGACCAGCGCGCTGCTGATCACTGCGACACTCGGCGCGATGGTGCTGGCCCACCGGGAGCGGTTCGACCGCCGCAAGACCCAACGGGAGATGGCCGCCGAACGCTTCGCCCCTGGTGGGCATCCGACGCCGATGCCCAATCCCGGTGTGTACGCCCGGCACAACGCGGTCGATGTGCCGGCACGGCTGCCCGATGGCACCGGCGCGCGCACGTCGGTCAGCTCGGTGCTGGTGCCGCGTGGTCACGTGAGAACCGAGGATGACGAATGAACCCGGCCAACTACCTGTTCCTGTCGGCCCTGCTGTTCACCATCGGGGCCGCCGGAGTGCTGCTGCGCCGCAACGCCATCATCATGTTCATGTGCGTCGAGCTGATGCTCAACGCCGCAAACCTGGCGTTCGTGACGTTCTCCCGGATGCACGGCCACCTCGACGGACAGGTGGTCGCCTTCTTCACCATGGTGGTCGCCGCCTGTGAGGTGGTGGTCGGACTGGCCATCATCATGGCGATCTTCCGGGCGCGCCGGTCGGCGTCGGTGGACGGCGCAAGTCTGCTGAGGCACTAGTGGACAACCTGACCTGGCTGCTGATCGCCCTGCCGCTGGCCGGAGCGGCGCTGCTGCTGCTCGGTGGCCGGGCCACCGACGCGTGGGGGCATCTGCTCGGGTTGGCCGCCGCCGCAGCGTCGTTCGTGGTCGCGGCGGTGCTGTTCACCCAGCTGCTCGGGCGCCCCGAGGATGACCGGACGCTGCACCAGACCCTGTTCTCCTGGGTGCCGGCCGGCGACCTGCGCGTCGATTTCGGGTTGCAGGTCGACCAGCTGTCCATCTGCTTCGTGCTGTTGATCACCGGTGTCGGATCGCTGATCCACCTGTACTCGATCGGCTATATGGCCCACGACGCCGAGCGCCGAAGGTTTTTCGCTTACCTGAACCTGTTCCTGGCGGCCATGCTGCTGCTGGTGCTGGCCGACAACTACCTGGGCCTGTACATGGGCTGGGAGGGGGTCGGCCTGGCGTCTTACCTGCTGATCGGGTTCTGGTCACACAAGCCGAGCGCGGCCACCGCGGCCAAGAAGGCGTTCGTGGTCAACCGGGTCGGCGATATCGGGCTGGCGGTCGCGTTGATGGTGATGTTCGCCGCCACCGGAACCGTCTCGTACTCCGGCGTTTTCGCGGCCGCACCGCAACTGTCCGGCGCAACGCTCAACGCTATCGGGTTGTTGCTGCTGCTGGCCGCGTGCGGTAAGTCCGCGCAGGTGCCGCTGCAGTCGTGGCTGGGCGACGCCATGGAGGGCCCGACCCCGGTCTCCGCGCTGATCCACGCGGCCACCATGGTGACCGCCGGCGTGTACCTGATCGTGCGGTCCGGCCCGGTGTTCAACCTGGCGCCCGAAGCCCAGACCGCGGTGGCCGTCGTCGGCGCCGTCACCCTGCTGTTCGGCGCGATCATCGGCTGCGCGAAGGACGACATCAAGAAGGCCCTCGCCGCGTCGACGATGAGCCAGATCGGCTACATGGTGCTCGCCGCCGGGCTGGGACCCGCCGGGTACGCCATCGCGATCATGCATCTGCTCACCCACGGGTTCTTCAAGGCGGGCCTGTTCCTGGGCGCCGGTTCGGTGATGCACGGGATGAACGACGAAACCGATATGCGGCGTTACGGCGGTTTGCGCACCGTCATGCCGGTCACCTTCGTCACGTTCGGCCTGGGCTACCTCGCGATCATCGGGGTGCCACCGTTCTCCGGCTTCTTCTCCAAGGACGCCATCATCGAGACCGCGTTCGCCGCAGGCGGAGTCAAGGGACTGTTGTTGGGCGGTGCGACCCTGCTGGGCGCGGGGATCACCGCGTTCTACATGACCCGGGTCATGCTGCTGACGTTCTTCGGTGAGCGCCGGTGGCAACCGGATAGCACGCCGCACGAATCCCCCTCGGTCATGACCGCCCCGATGATCGTGCTGGCCGTCGGGTCCGTCGGCGCCGGCGCGCTGCTGGCCATCGGCGGCACGCTGGCGCACTGGCTCGAACCGGTGGTGGGTACCCACGAGGCCCACCATGTCGTCCCGGTCTGGGTGATGACCACCATCACGCTGTCGGTGGTCGCGATCGGTATCGGTATCGCCTACCGCATGTACGCCACCCGGGCGATCCCCGAGATCGCACCGGACGGGTCCGCGCTGACCGTGGCCGCGCGCCACGACCTCTACGGTGATGCGTTCAACGAACGGGTGCTGATGCGTCCCGGCGCGCAGTTCACCGCGGGACTGGTGGAACTCGATGACGATGCGGTGGAGGGTGTGACCCGGGGCCTGGCCGCGGGTGTGGCGGGTGCATCGCAGCGGATGCGGCAGTGGCAGACCGGGTTCGCCCGGTCCTATGCGTTGACCATGCTGGCAGGCACGGTCCTGGTGATCGGTGCGATTCTGGTGGTGAGGGTCTGGTGAACGGGATCGGCTTGCTGACCGCGCTGTGGGTGGTCCCGATGGTCGGCGCGGTGGTGGTGATCCTGCTGCCCTCCAAGGTGTTCGCCAAGTACCTCGCGCTGGCCGTCTCGCTGGCGGTGCTGCTGCTGGCCGCGACGCTCGCCGTCCAGTTCGACCCGGCCGGGCCGCAGTTCCAGTTCGTCGAGGACTATCCGTGGATACCGACCTTCGGCACCGGCTACATCCTGGGCCTGGACGGGATCGCGTTGGCGTTGGTGGTGCTGACGGCGGTGCTGGTGCCGCTGCTGATCGTGGCCGGCTGGAACGATGCCAGTGAGCGAAGCTTCGGTCACCGCTCCACACAGAGCTATCTGGCGCTGACGCTGGCCGTCGAGGCCATGGTGCTGATCTCCCTGATGGCCCTCGACGTGTTGCTGTTCTACGTGTTCTTCGAGGCGATGCTCATCCCGATGTACTTCCTGATCGGTGGGTTCGGCGGCGCCGGACGGTCCAAGGCAGCGGTGAAGTTCCTGCTGTACAACCTGTTCGGCGGGCTCATCATGTTGGCCGCCGTCATCGGCCTCTACGTGGTGACCGCGAGCAGCGGGGCCTTCGATTCCGGCACTTTCGACTTCCGGGCCATCGCCGCGGCCGTCGCCAACGGCGAACTGAACATCGACCCGGCACTACTGAACGCGCTGTTCCTCGGCTTCATGTTCGCGTTCGCGGTGAAGGCGCCGCTGTGGCCGTTTCACCGCTGGCTACCCGATGCCGCCGTCGAATCCACCCCGGCGACCGCGGTGCTGATGATGGCCGTCGTCGACAAGGTCGGCACCTTCGGTATGCTGCGCTACTGTCTGCAGCTGTTCCCCGACGCCGCGAAGTACTTTCAGCCGCTGATCATCACGCTGGCCGTCATCGGGATCGTCTACGGCGCGATCGTCGCGATCGGCCAGACCGATGTGATGCGTCTGATCGCCTACACCTCGATATCGCATTTCGGCTTCATCATCCTGGGCATCTTCGCGATGACCAGCCAGGGCCAGGCGGGCTCGACGCTGTACATGGTCAATCACGGCATCTCCACCGCGGCGCTGTTCCTGATTGCCGGATTCCTGGTGTCGCGCAGAGGGTCCCGGCTCATCGCAGACTTCGGCGGCGTGCAACGGGTCGCGCCCGTGCTGGCGGGTACCTTCCTGGTCGCCGGTCTGGCCACCCTGTCGTTGCCCGGGCTGGCGCCGTTCATCAGCGAGTTCCTGGTACTCATCGGCACGTTCACCCGGTTCCCGGTGCTCGCTGTCATCGCGGCCAGCGCACTCGTGCTGTCGGCGGTCTACATTCTGTGGGCCTATCAGCGGATGATGACCGGGCCGGTCACCGCGGGCAACGAATCGGTGCGTGACCTGATACCGCGGGAACTGATCGTGGTGGCCCCGTTGATCGCGCTGCTGCTGGTGCTCGGGGTGTATCCGAAACCGGCGCTCGATGTCATCAACCCGGCCGTCACACACACACTGACCACCATCGACGTCCAAGACCCGGTACCCGCCACGGCGGAAGGGCCCCCGCAATGATCATCGAAGCGCCGTCCATCGAATACGGCCAGCTCTCACCGTTTCTCATCGTGCTGGGTATCGCCGTCCTCGGCGTGCTCGTGGAGGCGTTCCTGCCGCGCCGCGCCCGCTACGCGACTCAGCTGGTGCTGGCCCTCGGCGGTCAGCTGGCCGCGCTGGGCGCCGTCGTCTGGGTACACACCGACCTCGGCGACTCGCCGGGCAACACCGCCGCGGTGGGCTCCCTGGTCGTCGACCGGCCCGCGCTGTTCCTGCAGGGACTGCTGCTGCTCATCGGCATCCTCGGTGTACTACTGATCGCCGAGCGGCGGATCGACGCCGGGGGCGAGTCGGGGCTGGACGCGTTCACCCCGCAGGCGGCCGCGGTGCCGGGCAGTCTCGCCGAGAAGGTCGCCGTCAAAGCCGTTGTCGCACAGACCGAGATCTTCCCGCTGACGATGTTCGCGCTCGGCGGCATGATGCTGTTCCCGGCCACCGATGACCTGCTGACCATGTTCGTCGCCCTGGAGGTGCTCTCGCTGCCGCTGTACCTGATGTGCGGTCTGGCCCGGCGCCGCCGTCTGGTGTCGCAGGAAGCGGCCCTCAAATACTTCCTGCTCGGCGCGTTCTCCTCGGCATTCTTCCTGTACGGAATCGCGATGCTGTACGGGTATTCCGGCGGTTTCCGCCTCGACGATATCGCCGCCGCCGTGCAGGCCGAACGCGGTGACACCGCGCTGGCGCTGGTCGGGGTCGGGCTGGTGGCCGTCGGGATCCTGTTCAAGGTCGGCGCGGTACCGTTCCATTCCTGGATTCCCGATGTTTATCAGGGCGCCCCCACCCCGGTCACCGCATTCATGGCGGCCGCCACCAAGATCGCCGCGTTCGGCGCCATGCTGCGCATCTTCTACGTCGCGCTGCCCGGACTCGCCGACGACTGGCAGCCGATGCTGTGGGTGATCGCGATCGTCACGATGGTCGTCGGCACCGTCACCGCGGTGTCCCAGAGCGATGTCAAACGGATGCTGGCCTATTCGGCGGTGGCGCACACCGGGTTCATCCTCACCGGCGTCATCGCGTTGAACGGGGCGGGGGTCGCGGCGACACTGTTCTATCTGTTCGCCTACGGGTTCAGCACCCTGGGCGCCTTCGCGCTGGCCGGCCTGGTGCGCCGCACCGACGGCGAGGAGGAGACAACACTCACCCGGTGGGCCGGGCTGGGCCGCCGCTATCCGGTGGTGGGCGTGGTGTTTTCGCTGTACCTGCTGGCCTTCGCCGGTATCCCGCTGACCAGTGGATTCGTCAGTAAGTTCGCGGTGTTCAAGGCGGCCGCCGAGGGCGGAGCCGGACCGCTGGTGATCGTCGGCGTCATCGCCAGCGCGGTGGCCGCTTACTTCTACGTGCGGGTCATCGTGCTGATGTTCTTCACCGACCCGCCCGAGGATGCACCGGTCGTCGTGGTGCCCAGCCTGCTGACCACGGGTGCGGTCACCGTCACCGCCGCCGTCACGTTCGCCCTCGGCGCGCTGCCGCAGCCGCTGCTGGATCTGGCGAACCAAGCACAACAGTTCGTCCGCTAGGTTCCCCGGATGAGCGAAGTTCTGATCACCGACCACGACGCCGTGCGGGTGCTGACCCTGAACCGTCCGCAGGCCCGCAACGCGCTGAGCCACGACCTGATCAGGGCGCTGTACGCCGCGCTGAAAGCGGCCGACGCCGACGAGGCGGTGCGCGCGGTCGTGCTCACCGGCACCGACCCGGCCTTCTGCGCCGGCGTCGACCTCAAGGAGGCGGCCCGCGACGGGCTGAAGTACTTCGAGGAGTTCCGATCCCAGAGTTGCATCACCGCGGTCCGGGAGATGCGCACCCCGATCGTCGGCGCCATCAACGGCGCCACCTTCACCGGTGGGCTGGAGATCGCGCTGGGCTGCGACTTCCTAGTAGCCTCCGAACGCGCGGTGTTCGCCGACACCCACGCCCGGGTGGGGATCCTGCCCGGCGGCGGGATGACCGCGCGGCTACCTCAGGTCGTCGGCCTGTCCATGGCACGCCGGATGTCGATGACCGGGGAGGTCATCGACGCGGCCCGCGCCGAGCGGATCGGCCTGGTCACCGAGGTGGTCGCGCATGACCGGCTGCTGGAGCGTGCCCTGGAGCTGGCCGGGGCCATCGCCGAGGTGCCGGGCCCGACCATGTTGGGGCTCAAGGAGATCTACACCGAAGGTGCGGCGGCGGTGATCGACCCGGCGCTGGCCGCAGAGGCACGCATCGCCTATGCGCAGCACCGCGAGTTCGGGGACCTCGGTGACCGGTTCCGCGCGGTGTCCGAGCGCAACAAGAGCCAGATCACCTAGTTGCCGAAACTGTATTCCGGCAGGCCTCCACTCGCAATTTCCCATCTGGAATACAGTTTCGGCGGAAAAGGACCTAACGGATCACGCCGTGCACCAGGATCGCGGTGGTCTGGTCGACCCACTGGTCGTGCAGATCCTGTCCGGGGGTGAGCAGCATCCGCAGCAGGGTCGCGCCGCCGACCAGTTCGATGAGCCGGTCCGGGTCGACCTCGGGCTTCACCTCACCGCGCTCCACGGCGCGCTGCAGCCGTAGCCGCACCACCTCGAACAGCCCGGTGAACCGGCCCATCACCCGGTCGTTGAGGTCGGGGTCGGCGGCCATGTCCGCGATCACCCCCGGCAGCGCGGCCCGCACCACCGGGCTGGTGAACACCGCTCCGGCGGCCGCGATCATCTCCCGCACGTCGGTGGCGATATCGCCCTCGGGCAGGCCCAACGCCGTGGGTGTGGTGGGGAACGCCGCTTCGTGCACCAACTCGGCCTTGCTGGACCATCGGCGGTACAGCGCGGTCTTCGTGGTGCCCGCCCGTTCGGCCACCGCGGCCATGGTCAGATTCGAATATCCGATCTGCACAAGAAGATCCGATGTCGCCGCAAGGATGGCAGCATCGATGCGCGGGTCCCGGGGACGGCCGGCACCCTTGTCAACCGGCGGTATCTCTGCTTTCATAACGCTACCCACCGTATCGTAATTCGGGCCGGAAGGAACAACCGTGGCGAATGAACCGGCTGTCGAGGACGTCAGCCGCCTCCAGCATTCCAGCCGCGACACCGACGCTCTACCCGAGCAGCTGTCGCAGTGGTTGGCCACGGTGCTGCCCGAACGAGCAGCACCGCAGATCACCGTCGAGAACGGTGTCGACGCCAACGGCATGTCCTCGGAGACCATCCTGCTCACCGCGCGGTGGGGCGACGACGAGCAGCGCCTGGTCGCCCGGGTGGCGCCCACCGCCACCGATGTGCCGGTGTTCTCCTCCTACCGGCTGGACCACCAGTTCGAGCTGATGCGCCTGGTCGGCGAGCTCACCGAGGTTCCGGTGCCGCGGGTGCGCTGGATCGACACCACCGGCGAGGTCCTCGGCACACCGTTCTTCCTGATGGACCGCGTCGACGGCGAGGTACCGCCCGACGTGATGCCCTACACCTTCGGCGGCAACTGGTTCGCCGATGCCGCACCGGAGCGCCGGCGTGAGTTGCAGGACTCCACGGTCGAGGTACTGGCCAAGCTGCACGCCATTCCCGATGCGGCACAGCGGTTCTCTTTCCTGGCCGAGGTCGATCCACCCGGTGACACCCCACTGCGCAGGCACTTCGGCTGGCTCAAGGAGTGGTACGAGTTCGCGGTACCCGATATCGGCCGCTCACCGCTGGTCGACCGGGCGCTGCAGTGGCTCGAAGCGCACTTCCCCACCGAGGTCGCGGCGTCCCCTCCGGTGCTGACCTGGGGCGACTCCCGCATCGGCAATGTGCTGTACGCGAACTTCCGGCCGGTCGCCGTGCTCGACTGGGAGATGGCCACGGTTGGCCCGCGCGAGCTGGACGTCTCATGGATCATCTTCGCCCACATGGTGTTCCAGGAGCTCGCCGGCCTGGCCGGGCTGCCCGGCCTGCCGGACGTGTTGCACGAAGACGATGTCCGCGCGACCTATGAACGGCTCACCGGGGAAACGCTGGGCGATCTGCACTGGTTCTATATCTACTCCGCGGTGATCTGGTGTTGCGTGTTCATGCGCACCACCGCCCGCCGGGTGCACTTCGGGGAGATGGAGCAGCCCGAGGATGTCGAGTCCACCTTCTACCACGCATCACTGTTACGGCGGTTGCTGCAAGATGAGGAGTCATAGTGCTCGGACCGATGGATGAGTTTCCGGTACACCAGGTTCCGCAACCCATTGCGTGGCCTGGATCCTCGGACCGGAACTTCTACGACCGTTCGTATTTCAATGCCCACGACCGCACCGGCGACATCTTCGTCATCACCGGGCTCGGTTACTACCCCAATCTGGGTGTGAAGGATGCGTTCTTTCTGGTTCGGCGGGGAGATGTGCAGACCGCGGTACACCTGTCCGACGCGCTCGATCAGGACCGGCTCAACCAGCACGTCAACGGCTACCGGATCGATGTCACCGACCCGCTGCACAGCCTGCGGATCACCCTGGAGGAGACCGACGGTATCGCCGCCGACCTCACCTGGAACGGCCTGTTCGACGTGGTGCAGGAGCAGCGCCACCTGATGCGCCAGGGCAACCGGGTGACGTTGGACGCCCAGCGCTTCGCCCAGTTAGGTTCCTGGAGTGGGCATCTGGAGATCGACGGGGAGCGCATCCCGGTCGACCCGGCGACCTGGATCGGGTCCCGCGACCGGTCCTGGGGCATCCGCCCGGTCGGTGAGGCCGAAACGCCCGGCCGGCCTGCCGATCCCCCGTTCGAAGGCATGTGGTGGCTGTATGTCCCGATGGCGTTCGACGACTACTCCATCGTCATCATCATCCAGGAGGCACCCGACGGGTTCCGCTCCCTGAACGACTGCACCCGGATCTTCAAGGACGGCCGCGTCGAGCAGCTCGGCTGGCCCCGGGTGAAGGTCCACTACCGCTCCGGTACCCGCATCCCCACCGGCGCCACCATCGACGCGACGGCACCCGACGGTACCGCGCTGCGATTCGATGTGGAATCCAAACTGCCGGTGCCGATTCACGTCGGCGGCGGCTACGGCGGCGACTCGGACTGGATCCACGGAGTCTGGAAGGGCGAGAAGTTCACCGAGCGGCTCACCTATGACATGACCGACCCGGCGATCATCGGCCGGGCCGCTTTCGGCGTCATCGACCATGTGGGCCGGGCGGTCTGCACCGAGGGCGACAAGGCCCCGGTCGAGGGCTGGGGCCTGTTCGAGCACGGCGCGCTGGGCCGGCACGACCCGTCCGGGTTCGCCGACTGGCTGACCGTCGCCCCCTAGATCTCTCCTCGCGAGCGGGAGAACTAGGCCGCCCAGCACAGTGCGGCGGCGGCCACCGCCTCCACCAGGCAGTAGAACCAGTTCGGGTAGAACGACGTCCGGTCACCGAGCACCGCGGACGCCAACCGGCCCAGCGCCATCCCGCCCAGTGCCGCGCCGACGGTGATCAGCACGCCGGTGCGCACCTCCCCCGGCGTGGCCGCCGCATACCCGAGCACCGCGGCCATGGCCACACCGAAACCGCCATACACCGCACGCACTTCCGCGCGCTGCGCATCGGCGGCAAGGGTGAACCCGAACGGGCGCAGCATGGCTGCCGGCGCAGCGAGCGCGTACAGACCCATGCCCAGGAAGAACAACCCGACGATGCCGATCACTGCCAGGGCCACGGTAACCTCCTGATCACTTGACGAGGAGTCCAGCATGTCGCCCCGAGCACCCGCTCCGCTTCCACAAACCTGCTATCCGGCGGTGTGGTTGTGGCCGGGACAGGCGCTCTACTCCGGCCCCGGTCTCGGTCTGGAGCCGCACTCCGGCTCGGTGTGGTGTCTGGCCGTCGGTGTGGACGGGCCGCTGACAGTGCAGGTCGGCGCGCAGCGCATCGAGGCGCGCACGGCGCTGATACCGCCGCGGCTGGTGCACCACCTGACTACGACGGGCCCGCTGGTGTCGTGTTACCTCGACCCCGCCACGCAGCGATCGGCCGCCTGCCGCGCGCAGTTCGACGAGTTCCGCGGTGACATCGGTGTCCAGCACGCCGCCGAGACCGCACTGCTCACCCCGCCTACCGATGATGTCGAGGCGCTGCGCTGGCTGGATATCGCGGCACCCTCGGATGTCCGGGTGATCGACCCACGAATCGAGCTGACCGCCAAGCAGGTTCGTGACGACCCGGCCGCCGCGGTATCGGCCGCCGAGCTCGCCGCGTCGGTCGGTGTGTCCGAATCCCGGTTCCTGCACCTGTTCCGGCAGGAGATCGGGTCGAGTCTGCGCCGCTACCGGCTGTGGTGCCGGCTGATGCGCGCCGGGGCGGAGCTCGCCGCGGGCCAGAATCTGACCACCGCCGCGGCCGAGGCCGGGTTCGCCAGCCCGTCGCACCTGGCCGACCGGTTCAAGACGACCTTCGGCTTGTCGGCCACGCAGCTGATGGCGACGGGCCTGACGATCCGGGTGCCCTGAGTTCAGCCCGCGACGGTGCGCAAACTCTGATCCGTGGGCGGCGTGTCGGCCTCAGACACGCCCGCTCGCGGAGAAGTGGAGCTGCCGGCTTGCACCCGGCCGAACACCATCGACTCCTCGATCCGGTCGAAACGATGCTCGACGGCATCCAGCGCGTAGTTGTGCCGGACGTTCCACGGCCGCTTCGTCCCCGATTTGGGCAGTGCGTGCGGGGAACGTTTGATGTAGCCGGCGTCGAGGTCGAACGTCGGCTTCTCCGGCATGACGGTGGAGCCCAGGTGCGGGTAGGCGCTGGTGTAGCCGTGGGAATCCATGTAGGCCAACAATTTGGCGACCGCCCGCGCGGTCATGTCGGCGCGCAACGTCCAGGACGCGTTGGTGTAACCGAT
The DNA here is from genome assembly GCF_002968335.2 of Mycobacterium sp. ITM-2016-00316. Lineage (NCBI taxonomy): Bacteria > Bacillati > Actinomycetota > Actinomycetes > Mycobacteriales > Mycobacteriaceae > Mycobacterium > Mycobacterium sp. ITM-2016-00316. The sequence continues at coordinate 1,710,047 of NZ_CP134398.1, read as the reverse complement.
GCACCAGGCCATGTTGGGGATGTCCTCGAGCAGATGTTCCTTGTAGACGAAGCGTTCGGTGGGGTCGACCCGGTTACCGTCCATGGAGATCTCGATACCGCCGAATGACTGCAACTGCAGACCGGTGGCGGTGACGATGATGTCGGCGTCGATGCGGTCCCCCGAGGTCAGCACGATGCCGTCGGCGTCGATGCGGTCGATGTGGTCGGTGACCACCTCGGCGCGGCCGGCGCTGATGTCCTCGAACAGATCGCCGTCGAGCACCAGGCACATCCGCTGGTCCCACGGGTTGTACCGGGGCTTGAAGTGGACGTCGACCGGATAGCCCTCGGGCAGTTCGGCAATGGTGGCCCGGCGGATCACCTTGCGGCCGAGGCCCGGCGCCTTGCGGAAGAACATGTACAGCAGGAAGTGGTACCAGGCGTTGCGGAACCGGACGACCTGGTGGGCGATCTTGCGCGGCAGCACCTTCCGGACCGCCTGCATCGGCTTGGGCACCGCGGGCATGGACATCATGTAGGTGGGTGAGCGTTGAAGCATGGTCACGTGGGCGGCCTTCTCGGCCAACTCGGGCACCAGGCTGATCGCGGTCGCGCCGCTGCCGATGACCACCACCCGCTTGCCGGCGTAGTCGAGGTCCTCCGGCCAGAACTGCGGATGCACGACGGTCCCGGCAAAGGACTCGATGCCCGGGAAATCCGGGGTGTGCGCCTGGTCGTAGTTGTAGTAGCCGGTCCCGAAGAACACGAACCGGGCCCGATGGGTGCTGGCCTCCCCGTCCTGTTCGGCGTGCACCGTCCAGGTGTCGGTTGCCGAATCCCAGTCCACCGAGGACACCCGCGTATCGAACCGGATGTGCCGGTCGATGCCGTACTTACGGGCCGTCTCGGTCAGGTACTCGCGGATGTCGGCGCCGTCGGCGACATGCTCGCGTCGGGTCCACGGCTCATACGGGTAGCTGAGGGTGAAGATATCGCTGTCGGAACGAATCCCCGGGTAGCGGAACAGGTCCCAGGTGCCGCCGATGCGCTGCCTGCGCTCCAGGATGGTGTAGCTCAGCCCGGGATTGCGCTCGTGGATGCGGTAGGCGGCGTTGATGCCCGAGATACCGGCCCCGATGATCAGCACATCGGAGAACTCGGGTTCGGTCGCAGTTTCGTTGGACACCGGACAACCTCCTTGTGGTCCTGCCCCGTACCACCCACCTTAGGACCTCAGGTGCGCAGCTCGTCAACGATCTGGGCCAGCAATTCCGTTTCGATCGGTCCGGGCTGATAGATGCAGATCCGGTCCGAGATGCCGTCGACGCGGTCCCGGATATGGGCCGCCACCTGCGCCGGGGTGCCGCACGCGGCGATGGTGTGCAGCACATCGTCGTCGATGAGCGCGCCCATCTCCGACCAGCGGCCCTGCTTGGACAGCGCGTTCAGTTCGGGCTGCAGGTCCCCCCAGCCGTGGATGTCGAGCACCGGCCGATAGGCGGGTGTCGACCCGTAGAAGGCCAGCAGCTGCCGGGTGGCCGTGTGGTCCTCACCCACCGACACGATGATCTCGGGGACGATCGCCAGGTCGGCGCGGGTGCGTCCGCCCGCGGCGAGGCCCTCGTCGACGGCGGTCATGGTGACTTCGTGCAGGAACTTCTTGTTGCCGAACGGCATCACCAGCAGACCATCGGCGTGCTGCGCGGTCGCCTTGGTCAACCGCGGCCCGAGTGCGCCGACGTAGATGGGCGGCGGCCCGTACGGATTGTCGCGGGGGGTGAACGTCGGCGTCATCAGGGTGTGGCGGTAGTACTCACCCCGGAAATCCAGCCGCTCCCCGGTGGACCAGGTGGTGAAGATGGCGCGCAGCGCCGCGACGAGTTCGGTCATCCGCACCACCGGGCGGTCGAACTCGGCGCCGAATCGCTTCTCGATCTGGGTGCGGATCTGGGTGCCCAGCCCCAGGGTGAACCGGCCCTGGGTCAGGATCTGGTGGTCGATGGCCTGGTGCGCCAGATGGATCGGGTTGCGCGGGAACGCGATCGCCACATTGGTCATCAGGTCCAGGCCGCCGACGGTGGAGGCCAGCGTCAACGGCGTGAACACGTCGTGCGGCCCCTCGAAGGTGAACACCCCGCTGGCGCCGGCATCGCGCAGCGCCTCGGCGCGTTCGATGGCTCCTACAGGACCGAACAGCGCAGTCATCACCTTCACAGCGGGCACCCTACTGGGATTTCGGCGTGAAATCGTGCGCATACCGCACGTTTTCACGCCGAAATCGCGTAGGAAGGGGGCGTGACCGATGTGATCGTGGTGGGGGCCGGATTCGCAGGACTGTCAGCGGCACGCGAGCTGACCAAACGAGGGCACGAGGTGGTGGTGCTCGAAGGGCGGGACCGGGTCGGGGGTCGCGCCTACACCGCGACGCTGGCCGGGGTCCCGGTCGACCTGGGCGCGACGTTCGTCGGGCCGACCCAGGACGCCGTGATCGCGCTGGCCGCCGAACTGGGGTGCGAGACGGTGCCGACCTACAGCCGCGGCAAGAACCTCATCCGCTGGCACGGCAAGGTGCGCTCCTACCGCAGCACCATCCCGAAACTGTCGCTGATCGAACTGCTCGACGTGTCCCGTATCCAGTGGCGTTTCGACCGGCTGAGCAAGCTGATCCCGGTGACCGACGTCTGGGCGGCGCCGGCCGCGCACCGGCTGGATCAGAAGAGTCTGGAGGGCTGGCTGCGCGCCGTCCATGCCAGCGCCTCCACCCGCAATCTGATGGCCATCATGGCGCGGGTGACGTGGGGGTGCGAACCCGGCGATGTGTCGATGCTGCACGCCGTGCGCTACGTCAAGGCCGCCGGCGGGCTGGGCCGGATGCTCGACGTCAAGGGCGGCGCCCAGCAGGACCGCTTCCCGGCGGGCACTCAGCAGATCGCCCAGCGCATGGCCGCCGACCTCGGCGACCGGGTGATCACCGACGCGCCGGTACGGAGCATCACCCGCACCGGTTCCGGTTTCACCGTGGAGTCCGCGCGCGGCGAGCATGCCGCGGCCGCCCTCGTGCTGGCGATCGCGCCCGCCCACCGGGCGGCGATCACCTTCGATCCGCCGCTGCCCGCGGGCCACGTCGAGCTCGCGAAGCACTGGCCGCAGGGCAACCTCAGCAAGGCCTATGCCGCCTACGACAAGCCGTTCTGGCGGACCGGTGGGTGCTCGGGTGAGGCACTGTCGGATGAGGGCCCGATCTTCATCACCTTCGATGTCAGCCCCGGCGATGACGGGCCCGGGGTCCTGCTGGGCTTCGCCGATGCGCGCACCTTCGACGACCTGGCGCCCGAGGTGCGTCGCGAACGCGCCCTCGGGTGCTTCACGACACTCTTCGGCGCGGCCGCCGCCACCCCCGTCGACTACCTGGACCACTGCTGGAGCGCCGAGCCGTTCGCCCCCGGCGGGCCCACCGCAGCCGTCCCGCCCGGTGCGTGGGTCGAGCACGGAGCGCACCTGCGTGAACCGGTGGACGGAATCTTCTGGGCCGGAACCGAAACCGCCGACCAGTGGACCGGTTTTCTGGACGGCGCGGTGCGCTCCGGGCACCGCGCGGCGGCCGAAGTGGGTGCCTACCTCAGGAGCTGAGGCGCTGCTGGGCCACCGATTCGGCGAGTGAGCGCAAGGTGCGGTTCACCTCATCGGGGCATTCCAGGATGGCGCAGTGCCCGCCGGGCAGCTCCACGAACTCGGTCAGGTTGGGGGCGTGCTCGGCGATGTGCCGGGATGCCTTGATCGGCAGCAACCGGTCCTTGGTGCTGCCGATGACCAGCGTCGGCACCGTCAGGTTCCGCAGCGAAATATGCTGTGCACCAAGACCGTCCACCAGCACCCGGGCCCATCCGCCGCGGCCCGCGGGCGAGGTGGTGGCGAACAGCCGGTACACGAGTTCGGCGACCGACGGATCGGCGTCGCGACCGACCGCGAGGTAGGCGACGAAACGCTTGTTGGCCCGGTCGGCGAGCTTGGGGACCGGGGTGGCGCCGAAGGTCTTGAGCAGGGTTCCCGCACCGCGGATGCGGGTGGCGGCCAGCGCCGGAGGCACCTGGGCCAGCTGCACGTCGCGCAACAGATCCCCGGTGGTGGTGTTGATCAGCGCGACGGCGTCGGCGCACTGGGCGACGCGGTGCGGGTAGCGCTGTGACCAGGCGCTGATGGCGATACCGCCCATCGAATGCCCGCCGATCACCGCGCGTTGTCCCGGGGCCAGCGTCGCATCGAGCACCGCATCCAGATCGGCGGCCAGATGGTTGAGGCTGTAGGCCTTGCGGCCGCGCGGCGCCTCGCTGAGGCCGTGCCCGCGGTGGTCGTAGGCGATCACCTTGTAGTCGCGGGCCAGGTCGGCGATCTGGTGGGCCCAGACCTCGATGGCGCAGGTGATGCCGTGTGCCAGCACGATCGGATAGCCGTCGTCGGGCCCGAAGACCCGGACGTGCAGCCGGGTGCCGTCGAAGGAACGCACGTGCACGGTGTTGGCCGGCGGGAGCGCTGGCAGTGTCATCGGGGTTGCTCCAATCGGTCGGCGCCGTTGCCGGTGGACAGGCTTTGCCTGGACAGGGATCTTAACCCCCGGTGAGCAGCACCGGCTTGATTGCCCGGCCGGCCTTCGCGGCGGCCCATGCCTGGTCGAAGTCGTCGAACGGGTAGCTGGTGATCAGCTTGTCCAGCGGCAGTTCACCGCGGCGGTGGTACTCGGCGAGTCGCGGGATGAACACCTGTGGGTCGCTGTCGCCCTCGACCACGCCGCGGACCGTCAGCCCCTTTGCCATGATCAGCGTCACCGGTAGCTCGGCGGTCGGCGCCCCGAGACCCACCAGGGCCAGGGTGCCGCGTGCGGCCAGCACCCCGACGGCCGAGGCGATGACATCGGGGCGTGCGGTGGTGTCCACCGCGCCGCCGACTCCGCCGGTCAGCTTCACGATCTCGGCGGCGGCGTCGGTGTCGGTCGGGTCGAGGGTGACGGTGGCGCCCAGCTCGGCGGCCAGCGCGCGCCGCTCGGCGATCGGGTCGACCGCAATGATCGTGGTAGCCCCCGCGATCCGCGCGCCCATCACCGCGGACAGCCCGACGGCGCCGGCTCCGAAGATCGCGATGCCGGGCACCGCGCCGATCACGTTGAGCACCGCGCCGACGCCGGTCTGCACGCTGCAGCCCAGCGGGGCGGCCAGTGCCGGGTCGAAGCCGTCGGGCAGCGGTACCGCGTTGCGGCTGCCGGCGATGGCGTGGGTGGCGAAGCTGGACTGCCCGAAGAAGCCCCCGGTGATGGGTATTCCGCCGAGACGCAGCGCGCTGGTCTCGTCGCGGCGGCCGCCGCGCATGTTGAGGTTGGTGGACTGATCGCAGTAGGCGGGCCGGTCCTGCGCGCAGTTGCCGCAGGCGCCGCAGCTGGCGAAGGTCAGCACGACCTGTTCCCCGACCCGGCGCTGAGCCTGCGGGCCGACGGCGACGACGGTCCCCGCGCCCTCGTGCCCGAACACCATGGGTGTCTTGCTGAAAATGGACGCCATGGTGATGTCGGTGTGGCAGATCCCGACGGCGTCGATGCGCACCAGTACCTCGTCACCGACCGGATCGCGCAATTCGATGTCGGTGAGCTGCGGATCCCGTCCAGGTTCGAGGAGTACCGCGGCACGTGCCTTGATCACTTGACGCATGTTAAATGGTCAGTCATGCGCGCAATACACATACCCCGGTTGGACGGTCCCGACGCTGCTGAGCTGGTGGACATCGACGAACCCGCGGCCGATGGTGTGGTGATCGATGTGCACGCGGCCGGGGTGGCGTTCCCGGATGCCCTGCAGACCCGCGGCCTTTATCAGTACAAGGCACCGCTGCCCTATGTGCCGGGCGCCGAGGTGGCCGGTGTGGTGCGCAGCGCGCCCGCGGGATCGGCGTTCGCGGCCGGTGACCGGGTCGCCGGGTTGTGCATGCTGACCGGCGGGATGGCCGAGGTGGTGGCCCTGCCCGAGGAGCGGGTGTTCGCGCTGCCCGACAACGTGTCCTTCGAGGCGGGCGCCGGGGTGTTGTTCAACGATCTGACGGTGCATTTCGCGCTGCGCACCCGCGGCCGGATCGCCGAGGGTGAGACGGTGCTGGTGCACGGCGCGGCCGGCGGTATCGGTACCTCGACGTTGCGGCTGGCCCCGGCGTTCGGTGCGGCGCGCACCATCGCGGTGGTGAGCTCGCAGGACAAGGGCGAGATCGCCCGGGCGGCAGGGGCATCCGATGTGGTGCTGGCCGACGGGTTCAAGGACGCGGTCAAGGAGCTCACCGGCGGGCGGGGCGTGGACATCGTGCTGGACCCGGTCGGTGGTGACCGATTCACCGATTCGCTGCGCTCGCTGGCCCCGGGCGGGCGACTGCTGGTAGTCGGTTTCACCGGCGGCGAGATCCCGACGGTCAAGGTGAACCGGTTGCTGCTCAACAACGTTGACGCCATCGGTGTCGGGTGGGGCGCCTGGACCGGGACACATCCGGGTTACCTGGCGCAGCAGTGGGCCGAGCTGGCGCCGCTGTTGGCCTCCGGTGCGGTCAGCGCGCCCGAGCCCAGCGTCTACCCGCTGGAGCGCGCCGGTGAGGCCATCGCGTCGTTGGAGAACCGCAGCGCCAAGGGCAAGGTCGTCCTCAAAGTGCGCTGACCCCCGGCGATTTGTGCGAGATTTGTAGCGCTGAGCGTCACAAATCTCGCACAAATCACTCGGGGACGGGCAGGATCAGCCGCGAGCCCGGGCCGATCTCGTGCGTGGCGCGCAGCAGCCGCGACGCCGACCACACCGGCTCGCCGGTGCCGGGGTTGCGGGCGAACCGCGGATGCGACCCGCCCGCGATCGATACCCGGATGCGGGAGCCGGCAGCGAAGCGGTGCGCGATCGGGTCGAGATCCAGCGCCAGCATCCCCTGATCGCCCGGCGCCCGGCTGACGTAGCCGTCGCTGACATTGCGGGAACGGCCGTCGGCATCCACCTCGCTGATCCGCACCCACACATCGGCCCATCCGGTATCGGTGCTGTGCGCCAACTCGATTCGCGGTACCCCGACCACCTCCAGCGGTGCATCGAGTGCCGGGCCGGTGAAGGTGACGACGTCGCCGCGGGCCGCGAGCGCGGTGTCGTCTCGGTAGCCGCGCGGAGCGAACAGCAGCCGTCCGCCGACGGTCGGCGTCGGATCCGCCGGGTCGAACACGAACCGGGCCACGGCGGCGCCGACCGGCGCGGATTCCGCGCCGAGCCTGGCCCGCGGCCGCAGGTGCAACACCCGTTGCCCGGCGGGCGGCGGCCAGGCCGGCAGCTCGCGCCATTCCCCGCCGCCGGTGACGTGGACCCGCACCCCCGCGGGGCGTTCCCCGTCCAGCCAACGCAACGAATCGCGCAGCACATCGCCGCCACCGTCGCCGTGGCTCCACGGACCGATCACCAGCGACGGCCGCACGCCGCGGTCTTCCAGCTGCCGGTACTGATCGAGGGTCTGGGTCAGGAAGACGTCCTGCCAACCGGTGACCAGCAGCACCGGGGTGTTGACCCGCTGCAGCGCATGGCCGAGCCGGCTCGGCCGCCAGTACGGGTCGGACAGGTCCGGGGTGCGCAGCCAGGACTCGTGCCACGGGGCGCGGCCCTTCAGCATCTTCGCGCCGGCCCGGCTCAGCGGCACGGTGCTCAGCGGGCGTTTGAGCCGCCAGGGCACCGTCACCATCCGCAACACGGTGCGCAACGTGCCGCCGTCTTCCTGCCGGGCCACCTGGAAACTCCAGGTCAGGAAATCGGCGAGGGCGAATGCACCTGTGCTCCAGCCGGATTCGGCGAAGTCGTGCGGGGCCATGCCGATCACCGAGGTGCTCAGTTCGGCAGGCGGGTCGGCCAGCAGCGCCCACTGGGTGAAGCCCAGATAGGACGAGCCGACGGTGGCGAACTCACCGCCGAACCAGGGCTGGTCACGCATCCAGGCCACCGTGTCGGCAGCATCGTCGGCTTCGGCGACTCCCGGCTCGAAATGCCCTTCCGAGCCGAAAGTTCCCCGCACGCTTTGCATCACGACGCGATAGCCGCGCTCGGCGTAGATCCCGGCGGTCACCGTCGCCGGCAGGTTGGCCCGCCCGTAGGGGGTGCGGATCAACACCGTGCCGGACGGGTCGGTCACCGGCGTGTACAGGTCGGTGAGCAGCCGGACACCATCGCGCATCGGTACCGCCAGATCGCGGGTCATCCGGTACCCGCCGGCGGGCCGGGGCAGCCCCAGCCGGCTGCGGGTCACGCGGGTGACCAGCCGTACGATCGGGCCGGGCCGGGTCTCCACAGTGCTCGCCATCGCGCTCCATTGTTGCGGATGGGCCACGAAAGCCTGAATGGACGCTGGTGAGGCAGCCGATGACCTACCTTCGTGTCATGCACAGAAGTCTGTTCGGCGGCCTGACCGCCCTCACCGTGGCGTCGGCTGCGCTACTCGGTGCGGCGCCCGCCGGAGCCGATCCGCAGACCGAACGTGCCTATGTCAATGCGCTGACCAGTGCCGGCATCATTCCCGAGTTCTATACCGCACCCGCGGCGCTGACGAGCGCACAGAGCCTGTGCCGCATCATGGGCACCGGCGTCAGCCAACTCGCGGTGGTCGACAACGTGATGGCATCGGACTCGGTGCCCGAGGATGTCGCATCGTTCGTGGTGGGTACCGCCACGGTGGCGTTCTGTCCCTGGCATTCGATGAACAACTAGCCGCCGGCGGCGACCTCGAGGCCACGTTTGACTTCGAGCCTGCGCAGCTTGCCCGACGACGTCCTGGGCAGCGTGCCGGGTTTGACGAACACCACATCGGCGGGAACAACACCGCACCCCGAGGCCACTTGCTGCATCAGTGCGGCGCGGGCGCCGGGTTCGTCCGGGCCACGGAACTCGGCGGTGACGACCAGGCCGGGGCGGATGGAGCCCTCACCGACGCCCACGGCCACCACCGCACCCTCGCGCACCCCGGGGACCAGGGCCGCGATCCGCTCGACCTCGGCCGGGAAGATGTTGCGGCCGGCCACCGTGATGATCTCCTTGGCGCGTCCGCACACCACCAGGCCGCCATCGACGAAGTAGCCCAGATCGCCTGTGCGGAACCATTCGTCGGCGGTGCGGGAGGCCTCGCCGAGGTAGCCGGAGAACATGGATGTGCCACGGATCGCGATCTCGCCGAGCTCACGGTCGGCGACCTCGGTGGCGGCGTTCTCATACGGTTCGATGCGGACTTCCATCCCGGCGATGGCCGCACCGAGGATGGCGTGCCGGCGCGGCGCGGTGCCGTCCTCGGTCGTGAACACCGTCTCATCGATGCGCATACCGACACCCGGTACCGGAACCGTTACCGCACAAGTGGATTCGGCCAGTCCGTAGGACGGCGACAGTGCGCCCGCGGAGAAGCCGAAGCGGGCCATCTCGGTGGCGAAGCGCTCGGTGAGCTCGCAGTCGACGGGTTCGCCGCCGTTGAGCGCGAAGCGCAGCGCCGACAGATCGACATCGGTGACCCGCCGGGAGTACTTCCCGATCATGCCGTAGGCCATGTTCGGTGCCGCGGTGACCGACGCTCCGCTCTCGGACAGCCAATTCAGCCAGCGGAACGGTGAGGCCTGGAACGCCGTGGTGGGCGCCTGCCAGACGTCGGTGCCGGCCAGCGCCCCGGAGAGCAGAAAGCTCAGGCCCATATCGTGATAGAGCGGCAGCCAGGAGCATCCGACGTCGCGGGGACCGACCCCGATCCGGTCGTTGAGTCCGCTCAGATTGGCCAGCACCGCCGCGGGCGGCAGTTGCACGGTCTTGGGCGTGCCGGTCGAGCCCGCCGTGCCCTGCATGATCGCTACCGGAGCGTCCCGGCCAGGCAATCGGAAGCCTGTGGACCGTCGCGGATGTGCGACTGTCGTGAGGTCGACGATATCCGGCGACTCGCCTGCGGTGGAGAGCTTTTCCAGATAGGCGCCCTGGCTGCCGACGCGCCCGGCGGAGATGCCGCGGAACCGGGCCTGGGTGGCGCGTGCCCACTGGGTGGTGTCGGCACCCCGGATGGGTCCCGGCAGGATCGACACCGCCGCGCCGGCCAGGAATGCGCCGATCACCGAGGAGATCAGTTCCGGGGTCGGCTCACCGACCAGACCCAGGCAGCGGATGTCCTCGTTGAGCAGAAAGTCGGCGACATTCTCCGCGCGCGCGTAGATCTCGGGCCAGGGATGGCGGTTCCAGTGGCCGTCCGCGAGCAGGACCAGATCGTTGGCACTGGCGGTCAACGACGCGGCCAGCGCGGACGCCAGAGGGTTCACCATGACTGGAAACTATATGACGTTTGCTCGATATGGTTTCCTCCACTGACGACGGCGACAATTTGACATTCGTTCGGTGGTTGTGCGCAATTTCGCGACCTGCCGAGCACCGGGCCGGGCGTTTCTCCGGTCGCTGAGGACTTCCTCAGCTACCACGTGGAGCCGGCCGCCTCGATGCGGCCCGTCCGGCGCGAACGGGTACTGCCAAGCTGTATCGGTGGGTTCCGATGCCGAGCGCGACCGCGACGACACCGGACGGCCGCGCAACACCCGGCCCCGCGACGCGCTGGGCCGGCCACTGCCCTATGGCAGCACCGGGGTGCCGCGCATCCCCGACGATCTACAACTGTCCCCGGCCGAGACCCTGCGCTACGCCCAGGACCTCCTCGACCGCGGGCAGGCGTTCGGCGCCCACGAGGTGCTGGAATCGGCGTGGAAGGACGGCCCCGATTCCGAACGCGCGCTGTGGCAGGGGCTGGCGCAGCTGGCGGTCGGCATCACCCATGTGCAGCGCGGCAACCGATCGGGTGCGGCCAAGCTGCTGCGCCGGGCTGCCGGGCGGCTGCGTCCGATCGAGCTTCCCGCCCCGCACGGCATCGGAGTTGCCGGGTTGATCGACCGGGCCGAGGCACTGGCCGATGACCTCGACGGCGGCGGCGATATCACCCCTGACCGGCTGCGCATCAGGCTGCTCGGCGCTGACTAGGCTGGGCATCCGGCACGACGGAGGAGCCGCTCATGGTCACCCTGGACCGCCTGGTGAACGTCTTGGGCAGTTACGGCGTGCGCTTGTGCACCTCGGCGATACCCCGCGCGGCGGTGCTGCGCAGCGTGGTGCTGCACGAGGCGACCGAGGAGACCGGCCCGGTCATCGGCGATGTGTTGCTCGCCGTCGGCGCGCGGTCGGTGCCCGAGGCATTGCAGTGGGCGCGCGCCAGCCAGTCGGTGGCCGTCCTGAGCCGCGGTGACCAGTCCGCCGTCGGCGCGGAATCCGATGTCGCGGTGCTGGTCGTGGATTCCGCGGTGCCCTGGAGCGAGCTGGCCGCCATCGTCTACGGACTGGTGCTGGAGGGCCGCGAGACCGCTGCCGGTCGCGGCCCCACCGATCTGTTCGCGCTGGCCGACAGCGTCGCCGACTCGATCGGCTGCGCGGTCACCATCGAGGACGCTCATGCGCGGCTGCTCGCGTATTCGCGACTGCAGGCGCACGCCGATCCCGCCAGGGCCGACACCATCCTGAACCGCGAGGTACCCGCCGGGGTGCGTGAATTGCTCAGCGCCCGTGGTGTTTTCGCGCACCTGGCGGCATCGGACGAACCGCTGTTCGTCGACGCCGAACCCGCCCTCGGCCTGACCGGGCGCACGGTCGTGGCGGTGCGGGCCGGCCGCGAACTGCTCGGTTCGGTGTGGGGCACGTCGCGGGAACCGCTGGATGACGCCCGGCGACGGGCATTGTCCGACGGGGCCCGCACCGTCGCCATGCACGTCCTGCGCTCCCGGGCGAGTGCCGACCTGGAGCGTCAGGTCGAGTCCGATCTGGTGGCGCGGCTGCTGGACGGCTCCGCCGATTCCGCGACCGCGGCCAGCAGGCTCGGGCTGCGCCGGACGGGGCTGCGGGTGATCGCCGTGCACGCCGATATCGCCGCCGAACCGCATGCCGCGCTGCTGCTGGCGTTCGAACACGCCACCTCCGGATTCGGCTGGTCACGTCCCGGTCGCAGCAGCCTGGGCCGCAACACCCTCTACACCGTGCTGCCGAGTGAGGATGTCGACTCGGCCCGGCGGTGGGTGAGCGCGCTGCGCGACGCACTGCCGGGGCACACCACGATCCGGGCCGGTATCAGCGCACCCGCCGAGGCCACCGAACTGGCGGCAGCCCGCCAGGAGGCCGACGAGTGCCTGGCCCTGCACGAAGACCCGGCGACCCCAGATGCCGTACCCGCCTACGACGAAACCTGGCACGACATCCTGCTCCAGCGGCTGCGCACCGCAGCCCGGTCCACCCGGGTGCCTGCGCGCGGGCCGGTGGCCGAACTGCGGCGTCACGACGCCGCGCAGTCCACCCAGTACGTCGCGACGCTGCGCGCCTGGCTGACCGCGCAGGGCGATCTCGCCCAGGCCGGCGAGGCGCTCGGCGTCCACGAGAACACCGTCCGTTACCGGCTGCGCAAGATGGCCGAGGTGACCACCCTCGACCTCGACGACCCGCACAAGCGGCTGGCGATGACGATCGAGCTCGCCGCGCAATAGGGCATGTCGGGAACCGACAAATGCCACCGGTCCGGTTGTCCCGTCCGGGCAAACGCGCCGGGGCGCCGCCGGGCCACCATCGAGTGGACGGCCCGATCGACGGCCGATGAGGAGAACCCATGCGCCCGAATCACCAGGTGTGGATCAGCAGGCAGGCCCGCGACCGGATGGAAGCCGAGCTCGCCGACCTACTGGCGGTCCGCGCCGATGACGACACCACCGATTGGGACATGCACCAGGCCCGAAAGTCACGGATCTGGCAGATCCAGGATCTGCTGATGAACGCCGCGATCGACGAGATGCCGGCCGATGACGGAATCGCCGAGCCCGGAATGATTCTCACCGTGCGATTCGACGGCACCGGCGAGACCGAGACCTTCCTGCTGGGCACGCCGATCGCCGAGCTCGGCGACCTGGAGGTGTGCTCGGCGCAGTCCCCGCTGGGCGATGCCATCTCCGGTGCCCGCCCCGGGGAACAGCGCAGCTACCGGGTGCCCAGCGGGGCGCAGGTGTCGGTGACGCTGCTCGACGCGGCACCGTACGGGGTGCGCACACCGGACCCGGCCGCCGGCTGAATCTACTGCGGGTTGCAGATGCCCTGCAGCTTGGCGTTTTCGTCGTCGGCGTCCTTGACGCGTTCCTGGTGTGCCGGGTCATCGCTCGGAATATTGGCGACCGCGGCGGCCCCGACGTCCATCAACGCGTTGCCGAAGGCCCGGGCCGCCTCGGCGAGTTGAGGCTCGGTGGCCGGGTCGACCCGGTTCAGCATGTACACACCCCCGCCGTAGAGGGCGAGGCGCGCGTTGGTGGCGATGGCGAGGGCGCCGATGGCATCACCGTCGGCGGCCTGCAGGCCGCTGCTGTTGGCCACCCCGGTGCTGACCACCAGAAAGGCGTCGCACACCTTGGCCTTCGCCTCATCGCGCTGGGCATCGGTGAAGGTCGGCTCCGGCGCCTCGGTCGGCGCCGCGGTGGGGGCGTCGATCGGGGTGAGCGGATTGCGCCACATATAGGCCGATGCGCCCAGGGTGGCGATGGCCAGCAGCATGGCGATCACGGCGATGACCACCGGGCTGCGCCCGGAGCCCTCCGGCTGCTCGACGTCATCCCCGGTCGTACCTGCGGGCGCGGCGTGCTTGCTGCCGTTCACCTCGTTGGCTTGGTCTTCCGAAGCGGAGTCCTCGCGGACGGCGTCGTCCTCGGGCGTGGTTTCGTCAGGCACGCCGGCAATCGTAGCAACGCGGTGCCTGCGGGCAGGTGGTCCGTAGTGGGTATTTGCCCAGTTCTACGGGGTTGTCCGCAGCGCACGGTCCAGTGATTCCAGCAACTGAGCGGTGCGGCTGCGGCCGGCCGGGGCGGGCGGATAGCGCCGCAGAATCTCGCGCAGCCCGGGTGTGGCGCGCGCCGCGGCCCGCGCGATCGCGGCGTGCGCGGCACCCGGGTCGGAGCCGGCGGAGATCTCGGCGATACGGGCGGCATTGGCATCGGCCCGCAGGATGTGGCCCACCTGGTGTGCCCTGGCGATCGGATGCAGATAGGCGGCGGACGCCGCGTCACCGGCGGCCTGGGCGGCCAGCCGCGCCACCTCATCGGCGGCGCCGGCGGCCGCGCGGTGCGCCTCCATCGATGTGGTCCGCTGCAGCGCCGTCCGCGGCGCACCGCCGACGAAGAGCCACGCCGCCGCGACGGCGTCGTGCGGCCGGGTGTCACCGGGGTGGACGCCGGAGTAGGACGGAAGTAGCGCTTCGGCCGCGGTGGCCACATACCCGGCGACGACGCGCAGCTCGTCGGGCGAGAGCTCGAAGTCCGCCGGTGTCACGACTGGTCGGGGTACAGGCCGTACCGGCCGGGAGCCAGCTCCGCACGTTCCAGGAACACCTGCATGGCCCCCAGCATCTGCCAGTGCAGGCGCTGCAGGCGCAGGGCCTGTTCGGGGCTCGGTTCGAAAACCGCCGGACCTTGCTGCGGTGCAGGCGGCAGCTCACCGAGGATGCGTGCCATGTCCACCTCGATGAAGGTGAAGTCGCCGTAGGGCCGCTTCGGGTCGGCAGCGGCGGCCGGGTAGCGCCCGGCGTCGAGGCGGTCGCCGCATTCGTATTCCGAGGGCCAGCGGATCTCGATACCGCGCAGCAGGCGCAGGTGATCATCGGTGAGGTTCACCTGCCCGTCGGCATCCACGCCCAGGTCATCGCCGGACAGTTCGCCGTAGCCGCGCAACGCGATGCGCACGTCTGCGGGCCCGACGTTGGTCAGCCCGTAGCGGCCCGGCGCCAGGGTGGCGTGCCGCAAGGCACGCGCCACCACGAAGTACATCTCCACGTGGCGGCGGCCGAGTTCATCGGCGTCGTCGGTCCCGAAGACCTCGGCCAGCTGGGCCAGCAGGTCGGCGCGCCCGTACGGGCGGTCCGGATCCAGCATGGGCGCCCCACGTTCGGCACCGTCCCAGGTGAGTCGCGCCCGACGCAGCAGCCGCAGGTGGGCGTCGGTGATCTCCAGGAATCCGTCGCCGAACCAGTCGCCGCCGTCGAGCGCGAGTTCGTCGCCGGGGTCACTCCACATCTCGTACACCGAGTCCGGCACGTTGACGCGGGTCGGCCCGAACATGTCATCGGCGGCAGCCTGCAGCGCCGCCTCGTGCCCGCCGCCACCGCTGCGGGAGCGCCGGTAGGCGCCGATGAACGTGACCATGAACTTGGCGCGCTCGAACACCACTTCCCCTTCGCCGGCCCGTGCGGAGTTCAAGCATAGGCAGCGCAGCAGCCGCCAATACCTGTCACTTGACAGAAACATTGGCAGCACGCTGTTAACAGCATCCAAATCATCGGTTACATCACGGCAACCACCACCGACCGCCCGACGCGAAAACTGTCACCTGACAGAAAGCCCGTCCATCCGGCGGGCTCCCGACTTTTCGAGGGTGGTCAGTGAGCAGCACCGACACGGCGTCCGAAACCGCCACCACGGCAGGAGCCCGCACGCATGCCCGCGCCCAGCACGGACGCACCGCAGAGTTCATGCGCCATATCCCGGCGTCGTCGTCCCCGACGGCACCTGCCGGGGTACCCGCCGAATCCCTGGTGTGGTCCGAAACCGTGGCGCCGGGCGGCTATTCGAGCGCGACGCTGGCCCGCGGCACCCGAGTGCGACTCACCGACCCGGTCGGTGACGCCTGTGCGCACCTGCTGCTGCACCGCGCCGACGCGCCCCATGAGCGCCTCAATGTCGCCGACACCGTGAAGGTGCCCTGGCAGGCCTACCTCGGCAACGGCCATCCGCTGCTCAGCGGATTCGGCCGCGCCTTGGCCACCATCGTTGCCGACACGTCCAGATCTCACGACGCACTCACCGGAACCTCCACGCGCGCAGGCAATCTGGAGCGCTTCGGTGCAGCCGCACCGGAGTCCCCCTCCCCGCCGGCCGCGAACTGTTCACCCTTGCCGCGCTGAAACACGGCCTGGACCGCCGCGATCTGCCACCGTCGGTGTCCTTCTTCCAGGGCGTGCGCGTGCAGGCCGACGGCACCTTCGACTGGGTCGGCTCCGCGGGCGCCAACACCTCGGTGGAGCTGTTGCTACACGTCGATGCCATTGTGCTGGTGGCCAATACGGCGCATCCGCTGGACCCGCGACCGGAGTTCACTTGCTCCCCACTGCTGATCCACGCCTGGCCGGCACCCGCCGACCTGCATCGGCTCACCGATGGAGACCTGGTGGGGCAACTGGGACCCGAACACCGCCAAGCCATCGCCAACACCGATGCCGACCTCACCGCAAGGGGACAGCTGTGACCACCACTGCCATCGTGCCCGCCCTGATCGAAGGGACGGTCGTGCTCGACGAGTACGTCGCGGCGCGCGCCGCCTGGTCGGCGGTCGTGGCCGCCGGGGACGTGCTGACCATCGTCGACCTCGCCGGCAACCAGGCCGTCGACTGCCTGCTCTACGCGGCAGCGGACACCGGCGTGCGGTACTCGGCACAGGAGACGATCCGCCGTCAGGGCCGCATCACGCTGACCACCGGGTCGGTGCTGCGCGCGGACACCGGGGACGCATTGATGACCGTCGTCGCCGACGAAGTAGGCGTGCACGACACCCTCGGCGGCGCCTGTTCCAAGGAATCCAACACACTGCGCTACGGGCAGCACACCCGCGCCCAGCACGGCTGCCTGGAGAACTTTCTGCTCGAAGGTTCCCGGCACGGCCTCGGCGCGCGGGATCTGGCCAGCAACATCAACTGGTTCATGAATGTCCCGGTCGACCCCGACGGAGCCCTCGGCATCGTCGATGGCCTGTCCGGCCCCGGCAAGCGGGTCGCCCTGCGCGCCGACATCGACACGCTGGTCCTGGTGTCGAACTGCCCGCAGATCAACAACCCCTGCAACGCATTCGACCCGACGCCGGTCCGGATGATCGTCACGCGACCGGATGGTGCCGTATGAGCGACCACACTGTCCTGATCGCCAACCGGGGCGAGATCGCGGTACGGCTCATCCGCGCCGCCAAGGGGCTCGGCATGCGCACCGTCGCGGTGTTCTCCGACGCCGACCGCGGCGCCCCGCATGTCGCGCTGGCCGATGACGCGGTGCGGGTCGGGCCCGCCGCACCACGGGACAGTTATCTGCGCATCGAGGCCATCCTCGCCGCCGCGGCGTCCTCCGGAGCGACCATCGTGCATCCCGGATACGGATTCCTTTCCGAGGACGCCGATTTCGCCGCGGCCGTGGAAGCCGCCGGGATCGCGTTCGCCGGCCCCACCCCGCACCAGCTGCGCGAGTTCGGGACCAAGCACACCGCGCGGGCCGCGGCCCGCGCGGCCGGCGTCCCGATCTTCGCCGGCTCCGATCTGCTCGACGATCCGGACGCCGCGGTGGCCGCCGCCGAGGTCATCGGCTACCCGGTGATGCTCAAGGCCACCGGCGGTGGAGGTGGCATCGGTATGCAGGTCTGCCGCACCGCCGACGACCTGCGCACGGCGTACCAGCGGGTGGTGTCCCAGGCCGAACGCAGCTTCGGCTCGGCCGGCGTCTTCGTCGAGCGCTATGTCGAGAACGCCCGTCACGTCGAGGTGCAGATCTTCGGCGATGGCACCGGACGTGTGCTGTCCCTGGGTGATCGGGACTGCTCGCTGCAGCGCAGGCACCAGAAGGTCATCGAGGAGGCACCCGCACCCGCTCTCCCCGATGCGATCCGTGCGCAATTGCACGCCACCTCACGCGCATTGGCGGCCTCGGTGAATTATCGCTCCGCGGGCACCGTCGAATTCGTCTACGACGCGGCACGGCGGGAGGCGTCGTTCCTCGAAGTCAACGCCCGTCTGCAGGTCGAACACCCCGTCACCGAGGCCGTCACCGGAGTGGACCTGGCCGCCTGGATGATGCGGCTGGCCGTCGGCGACGCGCGCATGCTCGACGAATACCCCACCGGCACAGTGCCGGTGACCGGTCATGCGGTGGAAGCACGCGTCTACGCCGAGGACCCGACCCGCGACTACCGACCCAGCGTCGGCACCATCACCGCCGTCCGCTTCCCCGACCCCGAACTGTTTCCCGACATCCGGGTGGACGGCTGGGTGCAGGACGGTACCGAGGTCACCGCATCCTACGATCCGCTGCTGGCCAAGGTCATCACCCGCGCCGGGGACCGTGACACCGCACTGACCCGGCTCGGCCAGGCGCTGGCCGGCACCGAGCTGCACGGTATCGAGGTCAACATCGGAATGCTGTGCGCAGCACTTGATCACGACGATGTGCGCGCGGCCCGGCACAGCACCGCCACCCTCGCCGGGGTCACCGATCCGCGGCCCCGCATCACCGTCGACCGGCCCGGCCTGCTGACCACCGTGCAGGACGTACCCGGGCGGGTCGGGCTGTGGCAGGTCGGCGTGCCCCCCAGCGGCCCGATGGACGACCTGTCGTTCCGGCTCGGCAACCGTGCCCTGGGCAACCCCGAGAACGCCGCCGGACTGGAGTGCACCGCGTCGGGCCCCGCGCTGCGCTTCACCCACCCGACCACGGTCTGCGTCACCGGCGCCGAATGCCTGGTGACCGTCGACGGTGCGCCGGTCCCGATGTGGGAACCCGTACAGATCCCCGCGGGCGGTGTGCTCGATGTGGGCGCGGCCGAGACGATGGGCCTGCGCACCTATGTGCTGCTTGCCGGAGGTCTCGACGTGCCCGCCTACCTGGGCAGCGCCTCCACCTTCACCCTCGGCCGGTTCGGCGGGCACGGCGGCCGCGAACTGCACGCCGGAGATGTGCTGCGCACCCACCCGGCAACGATCGAGTCCGGTGGTCTCGTGCCGCATGGCGAGCGACCCGTCTTCAGCACCGAATGGGAACTGGCCGTCACCGAAGGCCCGCACGGCGCACCGGAGTTCTTCACCCGCAGCGATATCGACACCCTGTTCGAGGCCGCCTACCGCGTGCACTTCAACTCGGCACGCACCGGTGTCCGCCTCGAAGGCCCCAAACCGCAGTGGGCCCGCCCCGACGGCGGCGAGGCGGGCCTGCACCCGTCCAATATCCACGACAACGCCTACTCCGTCGGTGCGCTCGATTTCACCGGTGACACCCCGATCCTGCTCGGCCCCGACGGACCGAGCCTCGGCGGATTCGTCTGCCCCGTCACCGTGGTCGCGGCGCAGCGCTGGAAGCTGGGACAGCTATGCCCCGGTGACACCGTGCGGTTCGTGCCGGTACGTGCCGCCCAGGCGCCGTCGCGCACCGAACTCGGACCTCGCCGGGTGGCTCGGCTGCCCCGTAGCGGAGACGGCGATGACGGCGTGCTGGCCCGCCGGGCCGGTGTCGACGGCGCGCCCGCGGTGACCTACCGCCGCAGCGGCGATGACAACGTGCTCATCGAATACGGCGATATCGTCCTGGATCTCGCGTTGCGTGCCCGGGTGCATGCCCTGCACACTCGGCTGGAGGGCAACGCCACCGGAATTCTCGACCTCACCCCCGGCATCCGTTCCCTGCAGGTGCACGTCGACCCCGATGTGCTGCCGATCCCCCGGCTGCTCGGGCTGCTCTCCGAGATCGAGGACGACCTGCCGGCCTCCTCCGAACTGGTGGTCCCCAGCCGTCAGGTCCGGCTCCCGCTGAGCTGGGATGACCCGGCCACCCGGGAGGCCATCGCCCGGTACACCTCCGGGGTCCGCGATGACGCGCCGTGGTGCCCGTCGAACATCGAATTCATCCGGCGGATCAACGGTTTGGCCGGCCAGGCCGACGTCTACGACACCGTCTTCGCCGCCGAGTACCTGACCCTGGGCCTCGGCGACGTCTACCTGGGTGCCCCGGTGGCGACCCCGTTGGACCCCCGGCACCGGCTGGTCACCACCAAGTACAACCCGGCCCGCACCTGGACCGCCGAGAACTCCGTCGGCATCGGCGGCGCCTACCTCTGCATCTACGGTATGGAAGGCCCCGGCGGCTACCAGTTCGTCGGCCGCACCACCCAGGTGTGGAGCCGCTACCGGCGCACCGCGCCGTTCGAGCCCGGCAGCCCCTGGCTGCTCAGGTTTTTCGACCGCATCTCCTGGTACCCGGTCTCGGCGGAGGAACTCCTGGAGCTGCGCGCCGATATGGCCGCGGGCCGGGGTTCGGTCGATATCACCGACGGGACCTTCTCGCTGGCCGAGCACGACCGGTTCCTGGCCGACAACGCCGACGATATCGCCGCGTTCCGAGCCCAGCAGGCCACCGCGTTCGGCGCCGAACGCGCCGCCTGGGAACGCGCCGGTGAGTTCGACCGGGCCGAGCGTGCCGCCACCGACGCCGTCGTTCCCACTGCCGAACTCGTGCTCGGCGACGGCGACCAGCGCGTCGACGCGCCGTTCTCGTCGAGCGTGTGGAAGGTCGACGTGGCCATCGGCGAACAGGTGGTCACCGGCCAACCGCTGCTGGCGCTGGAGGCGATGAAGATGGAGACCGTCCTGCGCGCACCGTCGGACGGTGTGGTCACCCAGATCCTGGTCTCGGCCGGGCACCTGGTCGATCCCGGCACACCGCTGGTCGTCGTCGGCACCGGCGGACACGCATGAGCGCCGTCGAACGGGTCCGTGCCGCCTACGCCGCCATCGCGGCGGCTGAGCGCCCCGAGATCTGGATCACCCTGCGGCCGTTGACCGATGCCCTGGCCGACGCCGAGCAGGTCGACGCCTCCGATGCGCCATTGCCGCTGGCGGGACTGGTCGCCGCGGTGAAGAACAACATCGACATCGCCGGCATCGCGACCACCGCCGCGTGCCCGGGCTATGCCGACGGTCCTGCCGCCGACGACGCCACGGTGGTCACCCGGCTGCGCGCGGCCGGCGCGGTCATCATCGGGGCGACCAACCTGGACCAGTTCGCCACCGGCCTGGTCGGCACCCGCAGCCCGCACGGCGCGGTGCGGGATTCCCGCCGACCCGAATACATCTCGGGTGGCTCCAGTTCGGGCTCCGCGGTGGCCGTCGCCCTGGGCCTGGTGGATATCGCGCTGGGCACCGATACCGCCGGATCCGGGCGGGTACCGGCCGCCCTGCAGGGCATCGTCGGGATCAAACCGACCCTCGGGGTGGTCCCGACCGACGGGGTGGTGCCCGCCTGCCGCTCGTATGACTGCGTGACGGTCTTCGCCCGCGATATCGACACCGCCGACACCGCCATGGGTGTGATCGCCGGCGGCGCACGGCTCTTCCCGGCCGACGCCCCGCTGGCCGCACCACCGCGGACCCGGGTCGCGGTGCCCCGCGCACTGCCCGGACTGTCCCCGGAGTGGGCGCAGGCATTCCGGGCCGCCGCGGACCGATTGGCCACCAACGATATCGAGATCGTCGAGATCGACCTGGACCCGTTCCTGGAGGCGGCCCGGCTGCTGTATGACGGCGGCCTCGTGGCCGAACGCCACGAGGCGGTCGGTGCGTTCGTGGACGCTCACCGAGACGACGACGACCTGGACCCGACGGTGGCGGGCATCATCGCCGCCGCCGGTGCGGTGCCGGCCACCCGCCTGCTGGCCGACAGGGTGCGCCTGGACGAGCTCACGGCGACCGCGATGGCCGAACTCGGCGACTGCCACGCCCTGCTGATCCCCACCACCACCGGGCACCCCACCATCGCCGAGGTGAACGCCGACCCCGTCGGGGTCAACTCCCGGATGGGTACCTACACCAACTTCTGCAACCTGATGGACCTGTGCGCGGTCGCGGTGCCGTCCGGAACCGATGCGCAGGGCACCCAATTCGGTGTCAGCGTCCTCGCCCGTGCCGGTGCCGACGCGCTCGCACTCGATCTGGCCCGGATGGTCACCCTGCACTCCGCGTGCGTGACACTGCCCGGCGCGGCATCGGTCCCCGCGCCGGGCACACCATGGCCGGCGCGGGCCGGCCTGGACACCACCGCCCTACTGGTGGTGGGTGCGCACCTGCGCGGTCAGCCGTTGGCATGGCAGCTCGACGACCGCGGGGCACGCTGGTGCGGCCCGGTCCGCACGGCACCGCAGTACCGGCTGGCCCGACTGGACACCGACCCGCCGAAACCCGGGCTGGCGCGCGTCGCCCCGGGTGACGGCGCCTCCATCTACGGCGAGCTCTGGCTCATCGGCACCGCGATGCTCGGTGATTTCCTGGCCTCGCTGCCCGCACCGATGTCGTTGGGCCGGGCGACGCTCGCCGACGGCACCGAGGTGGTCGGGTTCGGCTGCACCGCCGAGGCGTGGGATGCCGGGCAGGACATCACCCACCACGGTGACTGGCCCGGCTATCTGCGCCGCGTCGGTCGGGGCGCCGAGGTCACCCGCAGCGATCTCAGCCACCGCAATTGGCGGCGCCTGGCGATGGCGGTGCCCGGCGCCGTCGTCGACACCACCACCGAGGTGCAGTGGTTGCAGGCCGGTGAGCTCTACATCGACCTGCGGACCCCGGCCGACATGGTGGCCATCACCGGCCGCGCGCTCGACGAACTGACCCGCGCGGACCTGCTCGCGTTGTGCGAGCAGCAGGCCTTCGCCGGGCACCTGGAGGACGACGGCGCGGAATGGACGTGGTGGCGGGAGGTGGATCTGCACCCGGCCGATCCGTTGCCCGACCGCGGCCGGCTGCACCTGATCGATGGGATCCTCGTCGAAACCGGTATCGGCCGTGACTATTTCGAGGACTGGGCGGCCGAGACACCGGAGGTGAGTGGTCTGGAACTGGCGCTGCACGATGACACCGGCCGACCCGGGTTGTTGTTGCGGGTCGGTGCACACTTCGGCTACGTCCGGGGACGGGCCGCCGGCATCGCACCGACACCCGGTGTGGCGCTGCGGGATGCCGTGGCCGCCGCCGATCTGGAGTCGGCGCGCGCCCTGCTGGACCTGGAGATCTCGCTGGGCACCGTCGAGGACGATCGCTGGCTCATCAGTCGATCGACGCTGCCATTCCGGGTCGGTGACGATCTGGCACCTGAGCTCGGCTCCGGGGAGATCACCGTCGCCGAACGTGACACCGCAGGCACCCCAGTCCGACGCCGCTGGACCGTCGCTCTGGACCGCTCCGAACCTCTACTGACCCTTTAGGATTGATTGTGAACAACGACTTCACCGACATTCCGGTACTGGACGTCTCGGGGTTGCTCGACGCGTCCGGCCCCGGCTACCGCACCGCGGTCGATGCGCTCGGCGCTGCCGCCCGCCACATCGGTTTCGCCCAGATCGTGGGCCACGGCGTCGATCCCGCACTGTTCGAGGCCCTGCTGGAACGCACCAAGGCGTTCTTCGCGCTCCCCGACGCCGACAAACAGCGCGTGCACATCGCCAACTCCTCGAATCACCGCGGCTATGTGCCACCCGGGGAGGAGATCTTCTCGGCCGGCACGGTCGATGCCAAAGAGGCGTTCGACCTGTCCATCGATCTGCCCGCCGACGACCCCCGCTACCTGGCGGGTCACCCGCTGCTCGGCCCCAACCAGTGGCCCGAGCTGCCCGGCTTCAGAGAGGCCGTGACCGCCTGGTATGACGCGGTTTTCGCGCTGTCCCGGATCCTGCTGCGGGCCTTCGCGGTGGCGCTCGACGAGCCGGCCGACCGTTTCGACAGGTATGTCACCGCGCCGCCGTCCCAGCTGCGGCTCATCCACTACCCGTACGATCCGGCCGCCGCCGACCGTCCCGGGATCGGCGCACACACCGACTACGAGTGCTTCACCCTGCTGCGGCCCACCGCACCCGGACTGGAGGTGCTCAACGCCGCAGGCACCTGGGTCGACGTCCCGCTCATCGACGGTGCATTCGTGCTCAATATCGGTGATCTGCTGGAGATCTGGACCAACGGCGAGTACGTGGCGACCAGCCACCGGGTGCGCAAGGTCGCCGAGGAGCGCTACTCCTTCCCGTTGTTCGTCAACGTCGACGCCGACACCGTGGTCGCGCCACTGGACGCCTTCCTCGGCGGCGACGCGGGTTCGGCGAGGCCCACCGTGGTCGCCGGTGATCATCTGTTCGCCCAGACCGCCCAGAGCTTCCGCTATCTGCAGGACCGGGTACGCCGAGGGGAGGTGACGATGCCCGAGGGTGCCCAACCGCTGGACAGTTTCGGGCGAGATGCGTTGCTGCATCGGTAGTTCTGTCCCGCGGTATCCGCTCGTCCGGCAACGGCGCCGTATCCCTTTCACTTCCTCAAACCTCCTCCCCCCTTTGGAGTTCCGCCATGATCATCACCGGCGTTGCCATATTCCTGCTCATCCTCACCGTCAGCGGTGTGGTCTCCGCGCGACGGGTGCGCGGCGACTGTTCGAACTATCTGGTCGCGGGCCGTGCCCTGCCCGCCGCGCTGGTCGCCGCGGTCCTGATCGCGCAGCCCGTCGACTCCAACGCCACCATCGGCAATGCCGACCTGTCGGCGGCGTTCGGATTCTGGGCCGGCGCCGCACTGCCGATCGGTCTGGCCCTGTGCCTGCTGCTGATGGGGTTGTTCTTCGCCAAACGCATGCGGACCGCCGACGTCGTGACGCTGCCCGAGTACTTCCGCAACCGGTTCGGCCGGGCCACCGAGGTCGCGTCGTCCTACCTGACCATCGCCAGCTTCATCATCCTGCTGGCCGGCAACCTGGTGGCCATCGGCTTCCTGCTCGAACGGTTCGTCGGCGTCTCCTATGCCTACGGCATCCTGCTGACCATCCCACTTGCACTGCTATACACCATCACCGGTGGCATGTTCGCCAGCGTCTACACCGGCGTGACATGTGTGATCGTCAACATCATCGGGGTGGTGTCCCTGGTGACCTGGGTGGGCACCACGCACGGTTTCAGCGCGCCGGAGGGCATGGGCGCCGGTGATCTGGCGCAGCTCACTTCCAGCGAATCCGGTGCGGTCATCAACTGGGCCACCATCATCGCGCTCGGCCTGGGCAACCTGGTCGCCATCGATCTGATGCAGCGGGTGTTCTCCGCCCGCACTCCCCGCGGCGCCCAGAACGCCTGCTTCGCCGCGGCGGCGGGCATCCTGATGCTGTGCATCCCGCTGTCGTTCGTCGCGCTGGCCGCGGTGAGCATCGTCGGAGACGCGGCCGCGGACGGGCCCATCCTCTACACCCTGCTCGCCCAGTACGCCCCGGTGTGGCTGGCCATCATCGTCATCTCGGGTCTGCTCGCGGCCACCCTCACCACCGTCAGCGGCATCCTGCTCGCGACGGCGGCGGTGCTGGTGCGCAACGTGTTACGCATCGACGCGGAGGCGCCGGTGATGACACCGCGGGTGCTTCGGGCCACTCGGTGGGCGACGCTGCCGATGGCCGTCCTGGCGGGCGTGGTCGCGCTGCGGGTGCCGCAGACCGGCATTCTGCTGACACTGTCCTTCGACCTGCTGCTGGCCAGCCTGGTGGTGCCGTTCATCCTCGGGCTGTACTGGTCGCGTGGCGGCGCCGCCGCGGCCGGCGCGGCCATCGTGGTCGGGATCGGGGTGCGGCTGACGTTCTTCGTGCTGACCCCGACCATCTACGGCGTCGACAACACCCTGTTCTACGTGCCGAATGAGTGGGTGACGACGGCGGCCGACGGCTGGAGCACCCTGCTGGCCGGTGCCGCGTCGCTCATCGCCTACGTGGCGGTCGCCGCATTCACCTCGCGGCCCGTCGCGCCCGTGGCGGCGGCCGAACCGGAAGACCAGCCGGCACCGGCCGTGCTGACCTCGGCCCAGTCCTGAGCAACATCCCGCACGTGTCGATCCTGCCCACCTGGCAGGATCGACACGTGCGCACCCCCGCGAGTGGCCGTCCCCGACTGGAGGAACGTAAACGGCCGGGCAAGACCGCCCGCGATGAAGTGCTCGATGCCGCCGCCGAGCTGTTCACCACCCTGGGGGTGGCCGCCACCTCGACCCGGCAGATCGCCGAGGCCGTCGGGATCCGCCAGGCCTCGCTGTATCACCACTTCCGCACCAAGAACGACATCCTGGCGTCGCTGCTCAGCGGGACAGTGGTGTCCTCACTGAAGGCCGCTCACCAGTTGCGCGAGCGGTCCGAACCCGCGGTGGTGCTGTTGCACGCGCTGAGCTACCTGGACTGTCGGCTGCTCTGGGACAGCCCGTGGAATCTGGGCATCCTGTATCTGCTGCCCGAGGTCCGCGATCCGCAGTTCGACGAATTCCACCGGCAGCGCACCGAATTGCGCAACGCCTATCACGACCTCTCGCGCCGTGTTCTCGCCGAGCTGGATCCACCGGCACCGGACACCCTCGACGTCGGAGTCGACGGCGATGTGGTGTTCCGGTTGGTCGAGACGCTGCCCAACCTGCGGGTCGACGGGCTCGGCGTGCCGAATCAGCCGGAGCGTACCGCCGATCTGGCCGTGCATCTGCTCGGCTGGCGGGGCGACTGGGAGGCGCTGCGCGCGGCGTCACGGGTGGTGGCCGACGAGGTGCGCTGACCGACTCTGCGCTGAGGGCGCAAAAGTGCGTGTGGGCCGCACCCTCGCCGCAGAGTCAGCGAGAGTTTGATTGAAACCGCGAACCAAGACGGTATAGGTTCATCTGACCGCATTTGCGGCGGTTTCGATCGATGGGAGGCGCAGATGCCGGACATCCGCATCAGGGATGCGGCCGCCCTGCTCGGGGTCAGCGATGACACCGTGCGCCGGTGGATCGACGGTGGAGCCTTGGCGTCTCACAAGGACGATGCGGGGCGCAAGGTCATCGCCGGTGATGTCCTGGCCGAATTCGTCCGTGAGCAGGCCTCCCCGCCGACCGACCCCACCGGCGCCAGTAGCTCGGCCCGCAACCGGCTCGTCGGCCTGGTCACCAAGGTGACCTCCGATCGGGTGATGAGCGAGGTTCAGATGCAATGCGGGCCGTTCACCATCGTCTCGCTGATGAGCACGGCCTCGGTCGAACAACTCGGCCTGGAGCCCGGGGCGCTGGCCGTCGCCGTGGTCAAGGCCACCACGGTCATCGTCGAAACCCCCGCAGGGGCCTCGTGAAGCCGCTGGCCGCCGTGCTCAGCGTTGCGGCGCTGCTCACCGGATGCTCACCCACCGCCTCGGATGCGCCGTCGTCGGCCGCGGTCACCGTCTTCGCGGCGGCGTCGCTGAAGACGAGTTTCACCGAGCTCGGAGCCGGCTACGAGGCCGAGAACCCGGGAACCACGGTGACGTTCAACTTCGCCGGTTCCGCGGATCTGGTGGCACAGCTCGCCCAGGGCGCGCCGGCCGATGTGTTCGCCTCGGCCGACATCGACACCATGACCAAGGTCTCCGATGAGGGACTGGTCGCCGGTTCGCCGGCGAATTTCGCCGCCAACACGCTGACGATCGTCACCCCGCCCGGAAACCCCAAGGGCATCGCTACTTTCGCGGATCTGGCCAAGCCCGGCACCCAGGTGGTGGTGTGCGCGCCGCAGGTGCCGTGCGGGTCGGCCACCGAGAAGGTCGAGCGGGCCGCCGGTGTCGAACTGTCCCCGGTGAGCGAGGAATCCGCCGTCACCGACGTGCTGGGCAAGATCACGTCCGGGCAGGCCGATGCGGGGCTGGTGTATGTCACCGACGCCGCCGGCGCCGGGGACAAGGTGACCGCCGTCGCGTTCCCCGAATCCGCCGAGGCGGTGAACACCTACCCGATCGCCGTGCTGAAGGATGCCGCCAATCCGCAAGCAGCACAGGCTTTCATCGACCTCGTGACGGGGCCGGCCGGGCAGGACGTGCTCACGAGTGCGGGCTTCACCGCGCCGTGACCATCGCCCGGCGCCACGGCGCACTGATTCAGGTGGGTCTACCGGCCTGGATCTACCTGCCCGCCGCGCTCGGCGCGCTGTTCGTGATCGCGCCGCTGATCGCGATCCTGTTGAAGATCGACTGGCCCCGCTTCATTCCGCTGATCACCTCCGAGTCATCGCGGGCGGCACTGGCGTTGAGCCTGAAGACTGCCGGCGCCAGTACGGTGGTCTGCGTGCTGATCGGTGTGCCGATGGCACTCGTGCTGGCCCGCGGGCAGTTTCGCGGCCAGTCCGTCCTGCGCGCCCTGGTGCTGCTGCCACTGGTGCTGCCGCCGGTGGTGGGCGGTATCGCGCTGCTGTACACCTTTGGCCGGCAGGGGCTGCTCGGCGAGTACCTCGATCTGTGGGGTGTCCGGATCGCCTTCTCCACCACGGCGGTGGTGCTGGCCCAGTCCTTCGTGTCGCTGCCGTTCTTGGTCGTCAGCCTCGAAGGCGCGCTGCGTTCGGCGGGCACCGGCTACGAGCACATCGCCGCCACGCTCGGCGCCCGGCCCACCACCGTGCTGCGCACGGTGACCCTGCCGCTGGTGCTGCCCGGTCTGCTCTCGGGCGCGGTGCTGGCGTTCGCCCGATCCCTCGGCGAGTTCGGGGCGACGCTGACGTTCGCCGGCTCACTGCAGGGCGTTACCCGGACGTTGCCGCTGGAGATCTACCTGCAGCGCGAGTCCGATGCCGACGCCGCGGTCGCGCTGTCGCTGCTGCTGATCGTGGTGGCCGCGGCCATCGTGATCGCCTCGGGCACCCGCCGGCTGGCGGGCCCGCTGTGAGCGGGGTGCGGGTGGCGGCCCGCCTGGAGCAACGCGATGTCGAGTTCGACGTGTCTCTCGACGATGGCGAGGTGCTGGCCGTGTTGGGCCCCAACGGCGCCGGGAAGTCGACGCTGCTGATGCTGATCGCCGGTCTGCTGCGACCGGACACCGGGCGCATCGAACTCGGGGACACCGTCCTGACCGACACCGATGCGGGGACGTTCCTGCCCACCCACGCCCGCGGGGTGGCCATGTTGTCGCAGCAGGCGATGCTGTTCCCGCACATGAATGTCACCGCCAACGTCGGCTACGCGCCGCGGTGCCGGGGCCTGTCGCGCCGCGCGGCCCGCACGGCCGCCCGGCGCTGGCTCGCCGCCGTCGGCGCCGCTGACCTGGCCGACCGCACACCCGCCGAGTTGTCGGGCGGGCAGGCGCAGCGCGTGGCGCTGGCACGAGCCCTGGCCGCCGAGCCGGCGCTACTGCTGCTCGACGAACCGATGGCCGCCCTCGATGTCAGCGCCGCCCCGGCGATGCGCCGCCTGCTACGCGAGGTGCTCGGCGACACCGGCCGCACCGCGATCATCGTCACCCACGATCTGCTCGACGCCCTGGCCATCGCCGACAAGGTCATCGTGGTGGACAGGGGGCGCATCGTGGAGCGCGGTCCGGTCCGCGAGGTACTGACCACCCCGCGCAGCGAGTTCGCCGCGACCATCGCCGGAGTCAACCTGGTATCTGGCTCCATCACCGAGCCCGGAATCCTCCGGACATCCTGGGGCGCTGATCTTTCCGGCATGTCCGAGCTACCGGTCGGTGCACCCGCGATTGCGCTGTTCCGGCCGGCCGCGGTCGCGGTGCACCTGAGTGCTCCGCGCGCCAGCCCGCGCAATGTCATCGCGGTGACCATCACCGAACTCGACATCCACGGCACCACCGTGCGGGTCCGGGGCGTCGATCCCCGCGATGACCGCACCGCGCTGGCCGCCGATATCACCGCCGCGGCGGCCGCCGAACTGGATCTGGAGCCCGGCAAGAGCGTGTACTTCGTGGTGAAAACGCAGGAAGTGCAACTTCATCCGGCGCTGGCACCAATGATGTAGGGCATGCTCGAAGACAAACCCGTAGAGAGCCCGGCGGCACCCGAGATCCGGCCGCTGCGTCCGGCCATCATCGTCGGCGCGCTCGGTGTGGTCTTCGGCGATATCGGCACCAGCCCCATCTACACCCTCCAGACGGTGTTCAACCCGGCCGATCCGCATCCGGTGCCGCTCGACGAGGCGAACGTGTATGGGGTTGTCTCCCTGATCTTCTGGTCGGTCATGCTGATCGTCACCTTCACCTACGTCACCCTGGTCATGCGTGCCGACAACCACGGCGAGGGCGGCATCATGGCACTGATCACGCTGCTGCGGCGCGGTGCGAGCACCCGGGGTCACCGGACCGCCATCGCCCTCGGCTTCCTGGGACTCTTCGGCGCAGCCCTGTTCTTCGGTGACTCCATGATCACGCCCGCGATCTCGGTGCTGTCGGCGGTCGAGGGCCTCAAGACCATCGAACCCGACCTGAAGGACTGGGTGGTGCCGATCACCGCGGTGATCATCGTGGCGCTGTTCAGCGTGCAGCGCCACGGCACGGCGGTCGTCGGCCGGTTCTTCGGACCCGTGATGATCGTCTGGTTCGTCGCGATCGGTGCCTGCGGAATCAGCGGCATCGCCGCCAATCCGGGCATCCTCGCCGCGCTGTCACCGACCCACGCCATCGCGTTCCTCAGCGGGCACTTCCACATCGCCTTCTTCGCGCTGGCCGCGATCGTGCTCGCCGTCACCGGGGCCGAGGCGCTGTACGCCGATATGGGGCATTTCGGGCGGCGGGCCATCGTGATCGGCTGGCTGGGCCTCGTGCTGCCGGCCTGCACCCTCAACTATTTCGGCCAGGGTGCGCTGCTGCTGCACGACGACAACGTGCACACCGCGCCGTTCTTCTTGCTCGCCCCGGAGTGGGCGCGGCTGCCGTTGGTCCTACTGGCCACCGCGGCCACGGTGATCGCCTCACAGGCGGTGATCACCGGCGCCTTCTCGGTGGTCTCGCAGGCCGTTCAGCTGGGATACCTGCCCCGGCTGCGGATCACGCACACTTCAGCGAAGGCCATCGGGCAGATCTACGTGCCGTGGATCAATTGGGTGCTGATGGTCTCGGTCATCACGCTGGTGTTCGCGTTCGAAACCTCCGCGGCGTTGGCCTACGCCTTCGGCATGGCGGTGAGCGGCACCATCACGATCACCACCTTGTTGTTCATGTATTACGCACGCCAGCAATGGAAGTGGCCGCTGTGGGTGCTGGTGATCGGTGGCGGCGCGCTGCTGGTGGTCGACCTGATGTTCTTCGCGGCGAACCTGACGAAGTTGGTGCACGGCGCGTGGCTGCCGCTGGCGATCGCCGTCTTCGCGTTCACCGTGATGACGACCTGGCAGCGCGGCAGGCACCTGGTGACCGACTCGCGGCGGGCGATCGAGGGACCGCTACGCCCGTTCATCGACGAATTGGCCGACCGTAGGCCCCCGCTGGCGCGCGTGCCCGGCACGTCGGTCTTTCTCAACCGCAGCGATGACACCACCCCGCTGGCCATGCGCGCCAACGTCGAGCACAACCATGTCCTGCACGAGCACGTCATCATCGTGTCGGTGGAGACGCTGCCGGTGCCACGACTGTCCGAGGACCAACGGATCACGGTCGACACGCTCGGGTACCGCGACGACGGCATCGTGCACGTCACGGTGCACGCCGGCTACATGGAGCGACCCGATGTCCCGGCGGCGCTGCGGATGCTTCCGGCGACACTCACCGAGGGCGGCGTCGATCTGGACCGCGCGTCCTTCTTCCTGTCCCATCTGGAGTTGGTCCCCGGTGACAGCACCGACATGACGGGCTGGCGCAAAAGGCTCTTCGTGGCGACGTCGTTCCTCACCGCCGATGCCGCCGGCTATTTCCACCTGCCCCAGGATCGGACGATTCTCGTGGGATCCCGGATGGAAGTGTGATCTGGAGCTTCTCTGATTGGGCCGTCGATCTTGTGGGTACCAACCATGCCAGCGATCAACATCAACCTGGAGGTATCCGATGGCTGACAGTGGACCCGAGAACGCCGTGAGCGGCATTGTCGAAGACGTCAAGGGCAAGGCCAAGGAAGTTGCCGGCATCGTGACCGACAATGACTCCCTGCGCGAAGAAGGCAAGGCTCAGCAGGACAAGGCCGACGCGCAGCGCGATGTCGCCAAGAAGGAAGCCGAAGCCGAGGCCGCGCGTGGCGCAGCCGGCGCCGCCGAGGCGCGCCAGGAGTCGGCGGAACACGCGAAATAGCACCAGACCGAAACGATGGGTCCCGCTACCGGCGGGGCCCATCGTTTCGCGGCTGATCAGTCGCGCGCGATTCCCCCGCGGCGCACAGATCACCCCACCAGACTTTCCGGAGCGGGTAGCTCCAAGCCCATGGAACGGCCCCGGTGTGTTTCCCGGGGCCGTTCCGATATCTTGTGGGTTCCCGCAGCGCGGCGGCCAGGGCTGAGCCCCTCACCAGCATGTCCTTAGGCTAGGCTAAGCTCTTCGCGAGCACCGAGCCTGCGGTCACCGCATGGGCCGAGCGGGATCCCTCAGCGTCGAGAACCCATGCGGTGCGATCTGTGCATCTGCAGCGTTGAGGAGGTCACCGGGTGGCGGGGCTCCATGATCCGGATCTGGAAAAGAACAGCTGCGGCGTCGGCTTCCTGACTCGCAAGGACGGCCGCCAGACCCATGACGTGATCCAGATGCTGCACGACGCGTTGTGCGCTGTGCCGCACCGCGGCGGCATGTCCTCCGAAGGTGTCGGCGACGGCGCCGGCGTGAACCTCGACCTCTCGGTCCGCTTTTTCGCCGATATCACCGGCGTCGCCGACCTAGCCCTCGGACAGTTCGGCGTCGGCAACTTCTTCCTGCCCAACGACCCCGACTTCCACTCCGAGGCCGAACGGGTCATCGAAGACGCATTGACCGCCCGCGGTCTGCGCATCTTGGTCAAGCGCGATGTGCCGGTCAACAACAGGGCCATCCGCCCCGCCGCCATCAAGTACCAGTCCCCGATCCGGCAGTGGATCTTCACCGCCGAACGGCTGTCCGACAAGGTCATTCACGAAGCGCTGATGGCCATCGAGGCGGTCGCCTACACCCGGGCGGAGCTGTCGGGCCTGTACCCGTTGTCGCTGAGCGCCCGCACCCAGGTGCTCAAGGGCCGGCTGAACTCGAACGAGGTGGTCCCCTACTTCGACGATCTGTCCGATCCGCGGATGGAAGTTCATTCGATGTTCTTCCACACCCGGTTCTCCACCAACACCGCACCGAACACCACGATGGCCCAACCGTTCCGGTTCATGGCGCACAACGGCGAACTGAACACCGACAAGAAGAACCGGCTCTCCGACAATGCCATCGCGCTGGCCCGCAACCGCGCCATCATCCGGCCGGTCGGCCAGTCCGACAGCTGTCGCCTCGATCAGACCCTGCAGAACCGGGTCCTGGAGGACGATCTGGATCTGGTCACTGCGGTTGTCGCGATGATGCCGCCGGCCTGGGAGAACGACACCACGCTCTCCCCGCAGGTGCGGGCCATGCTGGAGTACTTCAGCCTCTACGAGGAGAAGAACGACGGCCCGGCAGCGCTGATCTTCGGTGACGGCACCTACATCGGGGCCCGGTTGGACCGCCTGGGACTGCGGCCGCTGCGCACCGTGGAGACCGACGAGTATTTGGGCGTCATGTCCGAGGCCGGGCAGGTGAACTTCGCTCCGGGCCAGGTCACCAAGCGCGGCCGCATCGAGGCCGGCGGAATGTTGTACTACGACCACCGCGAGCAACGGTCCTACGGCACCACCGAAGCCCTGGAAATGCTTGCCGCCAAACATGATTACCAGGACATGCTGGCCGTGGCGCGGGTGAATCTCGCCGCTCTGCCCGCCGTGCCGCCGGAGAGCCAGCTGTCCCCCGCCCGGTACAACGGTGACCTCAACCGACACCAGCGCTACGTCTGCTACTCGATGAGCCAGGAAGACTTCAAGTTCCTGATGGATCCGATGCTGACCACCGGGCAGGAGAAGATCTCTGCGATGGGCTACGGCGCGGCCATCAATGCGCTGTCCAACCACGAAGGCGGGATCGCCCGCTACTTCTCGCAACGCTTCGCCCAGGTCACCAACCCGCCCCTGGACAGCATCCGCGAAGCGGACGGGATGACCCTGCGGGTCGCGCTGGGCGCCAAGCCCAACAGCGGTGCACAACCCGCACCGCAGATCGTGATCCCGTCACCGATCCTCGGTCACCTCGACATGCTGAGCATCCGCGATCAGCAGCACACCCCGGTGCGCCGCTTCGGGATGCGTTTTCGAGTGGACCTGCAGAACCGGCAGGCCAATGCCGATGCGCTGGTCGCCGCCATCGACGCCTTGTGCGATGACATCGAGGGCTACGCCCGCGAGACCGGCGGCATCGCCGTCATCTCCGACCGGCACATCGAGACCGGCCTGGCACCGATACCGGTGATCATCGCCGTCTCGGCCATCAACCAACGTCTCATCGAACAGGGCCTGCGACTGCGGGTTTCGGTGATCGCCGAGAGCGGCCAGCTGGCGTCCTCGCATCACATCGCGACGGTCCTCGGGTTCGGCGCGTCCGCGGTGTACCCGCTGGCGGTGCAGATGCGCGCCGAGGAGAAGTTCGGTCCTGATGAGACATTGGTGACCGCCGCCTACCAGCGGTTCGCCAAGGCCGCCGAGAAGTCCCTGATGAAGACCATGGGCCGGGTGGGTCTGTGCACCGTGGAGAGCTACATCGGCGGCGAGTTCTTCGAACCCAGCTACCTGGACACCGGAGATCCGGTGCTGCACCGCTACTTCCCCAACGTGGTGTCCGTGGTCGGCGGTGTCGGATTCGACACGCTGGCCGCCGCTGTCGCCGAATGGCACCACCACGCGCTGTCGGTCACCGGCGAAAAGGATGTGCCCCTGCTCGGTTTGTTCAAGGAACGCGCCGAGGGTTCCGGGCACTCCTACGGCACCACCGCTGTCCGGGGTTTCGTCGACATGACCGAGGAGGCCATCTCTTTCGGTGACGAGGGGCGACCGGAGAACCCGGACATGACCGATCCGGCGTTCCTGCGGTCGCTGCCCCTGCACCAGCTCGAGGGTGCCTTCGGCCTCGACGATGAGGCCTACCAGCACAACAGTTTCGAGGAGATGACGCCGCGGGCGATCAACAGCTTCGACATCACCCCGGGCTACCGGCACTTCGTATTCGCGATGAACGCCGAGCGTGCCCGCCGGCCCGCCGCCCTGCGCGATGTCCTGGCGTTGCCCGCCGACGTCAACTTCCTGCACACCGCCGACGAGTTCCGTTCCGAGCTCGGACAGTTCGCGCGGTTCGGCAACAACAGCTTCCAGGTCCGTGGACTGACCTGTGTTCGGGTCGGTGACGAGTTCACGCTGCGCCTGAGCCACAGCGCGCAGCGCCTGGAGGCCTTGGCGGAGTCCCTGCTGCGCCGCTTCGGCGCCGATATCGTCGACCACGAGGTCGACGTCGACCGGCTGTGGATCCGCGCGCAGGGCGCCGCCCGCGACTATCTGGCCATGGTGCAGACCGCGCCGGACTCGATGCCGCTGGCCGCGGTGCAACCCGCCAGCGAGATCGCGGCAACGCTGACATCCGGCGCCATGAGCCACGGTGCCCTGGTCGCCTCGGCGCATGAGGCCGTCGCGCACGGCACCAACATGGTGGGCGGGCTGTCCAACTGCGGTGAGGGCGGCGAGCACATCACCCGGTACGGCACCATCCGTGGCTCCCGGATCAAACAGTTCGCCTCCGGCCGGTTCGGGGTATGGGCCGGCTACCTGGCCGACCCGATGCTGCGCGAACTGGAGATCAAGATCGGCCAGGGCGCGAAACCCGGCGAGGGCGGGCAGCTCCCGGCCCCCAAGGTCACCGTGCAGATCGCGGCGGCCCGCGGCGGGACACCCGGGGTGGAACTGGTCTCTCCCCCACCGCACCACGACACCTATTCCATCGAGGACCTCGCCCAGCTCATCCACGACTGCAAGGCCGCCCGGGTACGGGTGATCGTCAAGCTGGTCTCCAGCGAGGGCATCGGCACCATCGCGGTGGGCGTCGCCAAGGCCGGCGCCGATGTCATCAACGTCGCCGGCAACACCGGCGGCACCGGCGCCGCGGCCGTCACCAGCCTCAAGTACGCCGGGCGTTCCGCCGAGATCGGCGTCGCCGAGGTACATCAGGCGCTGGTGGCCAACGGGATCCGGCAGAAGGTCGTGCTGCGCTGTTCGGGCGCACACCAGACGGCCAGCGATGTCATCACCTCGGCACTGCTCGGGGCGGACAGCTTCGAGTTCGGTACCACCGCGCTGATGATGCTCAAGTGCGTGATGGCCAAGAACTGCAACATCAAGTGCCCCGCCGGTTTGACCACCAACCCCGAGGCCTTCGACGGAGACCCGCGCGCCCTGGCGCAGTATCTGCTGAACATCTCGCACGAGGTGCGTGAGATCCTCGCCACGCTCGGCATGCCGTCCCTGGCGGCTGCCCGCGGCCGCAGCGACCTGCTTCATCTGCTCGATCACCCGTCGAGCATCGGCCGGCTGGACCTGCGCGCCATGCTGCAGGTCGCCAGGGGTTTCGTGCCCGAGGATCCGATCTACATGGAGAAGGACTACGCGGTCGACGACGCGTTCCTGGGCCAACTCGATCTCGACGGTGTCGAGATGGCGCCGGTGGTGTTGACCAACCAGAACAAGAGCGTCGGCGGGCAGCTGGCAATCGATATCGAACGCAGGCTGAACCATCAGGACGACACCGGGGCTGCGGTCGTGACGGATGTCCGTGGGCGGCGCTACCTGACCCCCGACAGCGTCGTGATCACCACAACCGGATCGGCGGGCCAGAGCTACGGGGTGTTCTGCAACGACGGTATGGCGATGACGCACACCGGAACCTGCAATGACGGCGT
This sequence comes from Mycobacterium sp. ITM-2016-00316, assembly GCF_002968335.2. Classification (NCBI taxonomy): domain Bacteria; kingdom Bacillati; phylum Actinomycetota; class Actinomycetes; order Mycobacteriales; family Mycobacteriaceae; genus Mycobacterium; species Mycobacterium sp. ITM-2016-00316. Next base: position 1,673,483 of record NZ_CP134398.1, on the reverse strand, counting down.
CGGCAAGAGCCAGTGCGGCGGCACCATCGCGGTGCGCTCCCCCGGCGGTGGATCGACCCTTCCCGGCGGCAATGTGCTGATCGGCAACTTCGCCCTGTTCGGCGCCTCCGGCGGCCGGTTGTTCGTCGAAGGCGAGGCCGGTGACCGGTTCGCGGTGCGCAACTCCGGGGCCACCGCGGTGGTCGAGGGCGTCGGAGAGTTCTTGTGCGAGTACATGACCAACGGTGCGGTGTTCAACATCGGTGGCTTCGGTAAGGGTGTCGCCAACGGGATGAGCGGCGGCTTCCTCTATCAGTACGACCCGGATGCCGAACTGGCCGCCAAGGTCAGCGCCGACTCGGTGCTGCTGGCACCCATCAGCGAGGCACCCTTCCACGAGGTCGCCGCCCGCACGATGTTGCAGTGGCACCTGGAGGCCACCGGATCGGCGAAAGCCGCTGCTCTGCTCCAGGATTGGGATGTCACGCGCCTCCAGGTCAGCTATGCGATGCCGCGGGCGCTGCTGCAGTACCAGGATGCCGAGGCGATCCTGGCGGCCAAGACGCGCAAGGAACTGCTCGACGAGTTGGCCTCCGCGCTGGCCGGTTACCAGGTGCACAAGTTCAAGCGCTCCTACCGCCACGGGCAGACGGTGCTCGACGGTGCGGTGCCCGGTTACGGCGAAACGGACACCGAGACCATGTTCGCGCTGCTGAACACCTACACCGTGCTGAACATGGCGCAGCGGCTGGCACTCACGCGACTGCCCGGGGTCACCGATGTCGCCGATCCGCGGGTCGCCAAGATGGTGCGCAACCTGGTGCTCACCGAGGACTTCTTCCTGATCCAGAAGCTGCAACGCTTCGCGCGGGAGGCCATCGACGATTTCAGCGACGAGAACCTGGCCGTGTTCATCGCCGACAAACGCATCACCGATTACAAGGATGCGCTGGCGCAGCGCAACGTGTTGTCGATGGACAGCCTGGGAACCTACGGCTGGATCCTGTATCAGAACGCCAAGAACGTCGACATGATCGGCCGCCTGCCCTCGTTCGAGGAACTGTTTGCCGCGCAATCGGTTCCGGATGTGGTGGCGTCCCTCACCTCGCTGGAGAGCGCGTAACCCGATGAAGATCGCATACATCCCCCAGGACGCTCCGTTCAACGAGGACCAGCGCGCCTGGCTGTCGGGTTTCCTGGCCGGCCTGCACTCCCGGCTCGCGATGAACGTCGCGCCGCCACCGGCCGTCCCCGGTGACCAGTCCGCGCCGCGTCCGGCGCTGCGCATCCTGTACGGCACCCAGACCGGCAACGCCGAGGGCGTGGCCAACGATGCGTCGGCCGCTGCCAAGGCACAGGGCTTCGATGTGTTGGTCAGCGGACTCGACGAGATCGAACTCGACGAGTTCGCCGGACTCAAGTACGTGCTGATCGTCACCTCCACCTACGGCGAGGGCGAGATGCCCGACAACGCCGAACTGTTCTGGGAGGCGCTGTCGGCGTCGACCGCACCGCGCCTGGAGGGCGTGTCCTTCGGGGTGCTGGCACTCGGCGACACCAGCTACGACGAGTTCTGCCAGGCCGGAAAGCTATTCGACACCCGCCTGGAGCAGCTCGGTGCCGCGCGGGTGGTGCCTCGCGCCGACTGCGATGTCGACTACGAGGCCCAGGCCGCCGAATGGATCCAGTCCGCCGTCTCGGCGCTGGTACCCAGCTCCGGGGCCAGCGGCGCACCGAGCACGCCACCGCCGAGCGCGGTGGCGCGTTCCGGGTGGACACGCAAGAACCCCTTCGTCGCGGACATCGTCGTCAACCGCCTGCTGTCGGGGCCCGGCTCGGACAAGGAGATCCGGCACTTCGAATTCGACCTGGCCGACAGCGGGATCGAGTACGTCGCCGGCGACGCGCTGGCCGTCATCCCGGAGAACGACCCGGTGCTGGTGGACGCCATCGCCGGGCACTTCCGGGTTTCGGCCGACACCCTGGTCGGCGATGAGCCGCTCGGGGATCTGCTGGGCCACCGGTACGAGATCAGCGCTCCGTCAAAGGATCTGCTCGGCGAGGTGGAACGGCGAGCGGAGAACCCCGAGCTGTCACATGTTCTGCGCGGCGGGGTGAAGGAGACTCTGGAGCGCTGGCTGTACGGCAAGGACATCTTGGACGTGCTGAGCATCGCCGGGGATGACCTCAGCCTCGAGGAGTTCGTCGGACTACTCAAACCGCTTCAGCACCGGGCGTATTCGATCTCGTCGAGCGCGCTGGCACATCCCGACCGGATCCACCTCACGGTGGCCAGCGTGCGGTACCACAACAGCGGACGGATGCGCGGCGGGGTCTGCTCGACGTTCCTGGCCGACCGTGGCACGGAGTCCAAGATCTTCCTGCAACCCAACAAGTCTTTCCGGGTGCCGGCCGATGACGACGCTCCGATGGTCATGGTGGGCCCGGGCACCGGGGTGGCGCCGTTCCGCGCGTTCCTCCAGGAGCGCGAGCAGCGTGGCGCCGGCGGACGCAACTGGCTGTTCTTCGGCGATCAGCACCGCGCGCATGATTTCGCCTACGCCGACGAGATCGCAGCGTGGCAGGACTCCGGACTGTTGAATCGGTTGGACCTGGCGTTCTCTCGCGATCAGGCCGACAAGATTTATGTGCAGACCCGGATGCGCGAACACGGTCGGGAGCTGTTCGGGTGGCTCGAAGAGGGCGGCCACTTCTATGTGTGCGGTGACGCGACCCGGATGGCCAAGGATGTCGACAAGGCGCTGCACGATATCGTCGCCACCCACGGCGGGCTGGACGCCGACGGTGCCGTCGAGTACGTCAACTCGCTGAAACGCGAGAAGCGGTACGTACGCGATGTGTACTGACCGACAGCGCTGCAGCACCTGCCCCGCGCAACGGCTGAACGCCGGAAGCCGGGAAATCGGCGCGGCCCTCCCTGCGCTGGGCACCGTGGTGTCCTGCACCGCCAATGACGCTGCACTGCTGAGTCATACCGGTGAATACGCCACACCCGCGCACCCCGGCGAGGCACTGATCTGCGGTGAGGAGCAGATCAACGTGCGCCTGGGCACCGACGTCACCGGCTACCTGACACCGCAGGCCCTGACCCTCACCGATACCTTCGGAACCCATCGGGCCTACCTGACACCCATGTCGGATCCGCTTGCCGTCAAGGGCCTTTCGCTGGCACCGCGCGGGCCGCAGGTGCCGTTCACCGCCGGGGACTGGATGGATGTCGACTGGAACGACACCGATCAGATCGACCACCTCGACTCGCTCTCAGACGAGCGGTACCGGGTGCTGCCGTTCACCGGGGCCCGCAAGATCGACCCGCGGGTGCTGCCGCATCTGCTGGTATATCTGGTCGAGCAGCACGTGGAGTACACGGTCGCGGTGCCGGGCGGCGGATGCGTGCAGTTGCATCGCGGCAGGGCCGCATTGGCCGACACGTCCGGTCCCGCGGTGGCGGTGATCTTTGGCGCGGCCCGGTACGCGTTGGATCCGGCGCAGGTCGGCGAGTGTTGGGTGAGCACGCTGCACGGCGCGGCCGGACCCACCGCAGCGATCGAGATCTACGACCGCGTCCGGCGATGCGTCACCATGCTGACCCTGACCGGGTCGGTGTGCGGGCGGACCTACGACGATTGGCAGGCCATCGCAAGGTCGCTTCCAGACCTCTGAGTTCGCCGAACGCGCAGTTGTCACAGACAAATCCGCGCCGACCGTGCGCGGCTGCAGCCGATGGGCTACAGCCGCGCACGAAGGCAGAGCGGTTAGCTCGAGTCGACGGTGGACGACTCGATGGTGCGGGTGGCTCCCGCGTGCGCGACGTCGATGCGGCGCGGCTTGGCCCGCTCGGCGAGCGGAATGCTCACCGTCAGAACACCATTCTCGTAGGTGGCCGAGATGCGCGAGCAGTCGACTCCGTCGCCCAGGGACAGTTGGCGGCGGTAGGTGCCGGAGAACCGTTCGTTCGACAACCACTGGACCGCCTCATCCGACCGTGCGCTGCGATGCGCGGTCAAGGTCATCGTCCCGTTGTCGACACTGACGTCGACCGATCCGGGATCGACCCCCGGCAGGTCGGCAGTGAGTACGTAATGATCGTCGACCTTGTAGAGGTCCATCGGCATGAATCGCGGCACCCGGCCGGAGCCGGCCTGGGTCGCGAAGATGTCCCGAGTCACAGCGTCACCAAACGGATCAAAACGAAGCACAGCAATCCACCTCCTCGTCACTCACGGAGCCCGCCCGTTCGGCGGGCTGCCAATCACTGTGCAAGACAGAATTTAGCACTCGAGACCAGAGAGTGCCAAGAGTGAATCGGAGGAATTTCTTGTTCTGTCTGCGCGCACATTGCGGCCGGCGAATGATCGGGTAGCGCTGCGGCGCAGTCGCTCTCAGCCCCGCCCCGCTGCGCGGCGGGCCTGGTCCGCCGGACAGGCCTGGACCGCCGGTACCGTCGTTGGCAGTGAACCTGTACACGATCGAGGTGCAATGACCGACAACCCGGCCGAAGTAGTAGAAGAAGCCGCTCACCCGCCGCACCGGTCGGGAGCACGGTGGCGCCGCACCGCGGTGGTGACCGCCGTGCTGGCCCTGTTGTTCGGGGTGCCGTGGTGGACGCTGGTCGCCGCCGGCGGCTGGCCGCTGCCAGTCTCGATCGCGGGAACCCTGCTTTTCGTCGCCGCCCTGGTTCTGCTGCCCACGCTGCTGTTCACCGGCCACGGTAAACACCGCGATCTGCCATCGGCGCTGGGCGACGCGCTGCTGGGCATCATGTGGGTGTTGTTCGTGTGGTCGGCGCTCGGCAATCTGCTGCGACTGGCACTGCTGGCCGCCGGTATCGAGGATCCGCTGCGATCCCGGGTGGTTGCGGTGGCGGTTCTCCTGGTGTCGGCAACGTTGCTGGCCTGGGGCCATTTCGAGGCGATGCGGGTGCCGCGGATCCGGCCCGTCGACGTGCGCATCCCCCGCCTCGGCCGAGGCCTGGACGGGCTGCGCGTCGCGATGATCACCGACACCCATTACGGACCGCTCGATCGGGCGCAATGGTCGGCGAACGTGGTCGAACGGGTCAACGAACTCGACGCCGATATCGTCTGCCATGTCGGCGATATCGCCGACGGCACCGTCGAGGTGCGCCGCAATCAGGCGAGTCCGCTGGAGACGGTGCGGGCCCGATCGGCGCGCGTGTACGTGACCGGCAACCACGAGTACTTCAGCGAGGCACAGGGCTGGCTCGACTACATGGAGGGCATCGGCTGGTCGGCGCTGCACAACCGGCACATCGTTGTCGAGCGCGGCGGCGATCGTCTGGTCGTCGCCGGGGTAGACGATGCCACCGCCGAGGGTTCCGGTCTGCGCGGGCACGGCGAGGATCTGGCGACGGCACTGTCGGGTGCCGATCCCGGGCTGCCGGTGCTGCTGCTGGCGCACCAGCCCAAGCAGATTCCGCAGGCGGTGGCCGCGGGTGTGGACCTGCAGATCTCCGGGCACACCCACGGCGGGCAGATCTGGCCGTTCAACTTCCTGGTGCGACTGGACCAGCCGGTGGTGCAGGGGCTGAGCGCACACGGGCAACGCACCCAGCTCTACACCAGCCGCGGCACCGGGTTCTGGGGCCCGCCCTTCCGGGTGTTCGCGCCCAGCGAGATCACGCTGCTGACACTTCGCTCGGCGTGATGCGCGGCGCCGAGCGGGTGTGACGGCCGACACCCCGCGGGGCTGGATGCGGCTGAGCTGTCGCGGAACTCACACTAAATAAATTGCTTTACGCAGAATTAACACGGACCATGGAGGCGTTGCACAGAGCGGGTGATCCCCGACCTGGCCCCACCAGATACAACCAAAGTCCCTGTGACCCAGGGCACTTACAAGGAGTGAGAACAATGTCCCTCGCGCAGTTTCGCGACAACATGAAGCGCGCCAACAATCGGCGCCGCCTCTACGCGCGGATCAACGCAATGCCCGATTCGACGGTTCGTGAAGAACTGATCGCGGTGGCGCAGCGCTACGAGTTCGAGGACTCCGCTCGCTGATTTTGATCCCGTTCCCGCTGACCAGAGCCGGTGGCCCCACAGGGCACCGGCTCTGACCTATTCCGGGGGGTTTCGCGATCGGCCGCCGCGCCGGGGCCACGGAAGCCACCCGAACGGATCCGGCCCGTCGGCGCGGTACTCCAAGCTGACATGGCCGCGGTAACCACGATCGGCCAGCCGCTGCAGGTACCCGTCGATATCGAGGGATCCGGTGCCCGGCGCGCCCCGGCCGGGTATGTCGGCGATCTGTACGTGCCCGAGGCGGTCCAGATGGGCGTCGATGACGGCGGCGATATCGTCGCCGTTGACGCCCAGGTGGTACAGGTCGGCGAGCAGTCGCAGCGAGGTGGCATCGACGCGGTCGATCACCGCCAGGACGTCGGCGGCCGTGCGTAGCGGATAGCCGTCCACACCGCTGAGCGGCTCGATGAGAACGATCGCCCCGAGGTGTTCGGCCATGCGACCGACGTGTTCGAGGTTTGCGGCGGCCACCTCGTCCTGGCGCTGCGCATCGACACCGGCGAGCCGGTTGCCGTAGAGCGCGTTGAACGCCCGGGTACCCAATCGGTCCGCGATGCCGAACACGATGTCGGCATTGTCGCGGAACTCCTGTCGCCGCCGGGGATCAGACAGCAGCCCGCGCTCCCCTGCCGCCATGTCGCCGCCGGCGAAATTCAGTGCGGTGAGGCGCACCCCGGCGTCGGCCACCGCCCCGACGAACGCGTCGATCTCGGCGTCGGCGGGCACCGCGTCATCGAACGGCCACCAGAACTCGACCGCATCGAACCCGGCGTCGCGGGCGGCCTGCGGACGCCGCAACACGGGCAGGTCGGTCAGCAACATCGAGCAGTTGACGACGAAGGACATGTCAGCCACGGCCGACGTACCGCATGCCACGCGCCATGACGGTGATGGCGGGCACCGAGACGTCCACCGGGAGGTCCACGATGTGCGCGATGGTGGTGGCCACGTGGGTGACGTCGATCGTGGGTTCGGCGGTGAACCCGCTGGTCATCTCGGTGGCGGCATTGCCGATGTCGATCTGGGTGACGTCGATGTCGAGGTCGCGCAGGTCCAGCAGCATCGATGCCGTCAGGCCACTGATGGCGTGTTTGGTGACCACGTAGGCCAGGGTGTCCGGGCGCGGCCGGTGCGCGGCCAGCGAGCCGTTGTTGATGATTCGTCCGCCGCGCGGCAGTTGCGCGGTCATGATGCGGGTCGCCTCCCGCGCGCAGAAGACCGCGCCGTCGACATTGGTGCGCCAGACGGTGTGCCATTGCTCGTCATCGATATCGGCGATCGACGCTGCCGGCCCGAAAGTGCCCGCATTGTTGAACAGCACATCCACCCTGCCGAACGTCGACACCGTGCGCTCGAACAGCGCCCGCACCGCCGCCGAGTCGGTGACATCGGTGGGCACCACCAGAGCGTTCGGGTGGCTGCCGGCGGCCTCGGTGAGCTGATCGGGCCGACGTCCCGCCAGAACCACCTGATGCCCGGCATCGAGCAGGGCCCGGGCCGTGGCCCGACCGATACCGCTTCCTGCTCCGGTGATGACGACGACCTTGTTCATGACACCGATTCTTCACCGTGGTCGCACCGGTGGCCGGCGCCCCCTCAGGCAGTGCGCCGAAGTCTCATGACATCTCGTTTGGCGCAGCCGACGCGCTCGGCGGCTTCGGCCGCCGTCAACAGCGGATCCAGCAGGATGGCGAGTTCGGTCTCGGAGAACTGCGGCTCCTGCTCCCAGGGTGCGAAATCCCACCCCGCGTCCTCGAAGCCGGTCGACAGTTGTTCGGTCATGGTTGTTCCCTGGAGTCGTGTGCCGGTACCCCGCCGCCATCCGTGAAACGAATCGAAAATGGCCGCGCCACAGGGCGTCCGCGGTGACACCGGTACCAGCCTAGGGACATTTGCGTCCGCGTGCCTCCTGAACCGCGATGCGGACGTTTTCTGGACGGCTCGCCTGCCGGTGGCGATGGAACAATGAAGTGATGAGCTCCCCGATCAGTCCTGAGGCCGACAAGGCGCTCACCGATATCGCGGCGCGCCACGGTCTTTCCCGCGACGCGGTGCTGGCCATGCTGTCGGCGCTGCATGCCGGCGGCGGCACCATGGCGCAGTTCGACATACCCGAGTTGGGCGGGTCGGGTCAATGGATGCGCGGCGGAATGACCATGGTGTCGAACATGTTCGACACCGCACTCAAGGCGCGCGTCGACGCACTGTGCGCCGAGTTGGCCCAACTGCTCGCCACGACGGCGGTCTTCCCCACGCGCAGCGCTGAGCCGTCGGGCGGTTGGTGGCCGGCCGACCTCGGCGTCCCGAGCGCCACCGGCGGCCAGAACGATGCCCGCTACGCGATCTTTCCCGCCACCCGCCGGTTGGCGATCCACCTCGACGGCGTCACCCGGGTGTTCGACACCGCGGATCACCGGATCGCCGGCGTCCAACAGCAACAGGGCGGACGGCGCGGCAGCGTCACCTTCACCAGCCAACTCGGCACCTTCGATGTGACGAGCCTGACCGAGATCGGCGCCGCGCCGGTCGCCGCGACGCCCACCGTCGCACCACAGCAGCACGCACCTGCCGCCGGTGATGCCTCCGCGATCATCGGCGCGATCGAAGCGCTCGCCGACCTGCATGAGCGGGGCATCGTCTCCGACGGCGAATTCACCGCGAAGAAGACCGAATTGCTCGGCCGGCTGTAGATCAGCCTGCCGCGGTATCGACCGGACGCACGGGCACCGGGTCCGGATGCGGCAGGCCCGGCGCCCGGCGGCGCCTGACGACGATCACCGCGGCGGTGCCGAGCGCCGCGCCGGTCAGGATCATCGTGGGCCAGAACAGGGCCTGCGCGATCACGATCCTGCGTTGCACTTTCACGCCCGTGCGGGTGACCGCGCGTGCACGGCTGGTGACACTCACAGCAGCCTCTCCCCTCTAATGGTTCGCCTCGGCAATACCCTCGTCGTGCCGGCGAGAAACGCTGTCATCGCCACCGTCTGCAGTGTCGGGTTCGTCGAAGCTGACGTCCACCCGCTGAAAGCCCTTGGCCTGCTGGGCCTCGGCCTGCCCTGCGTACATGCGGCGATCGGCGGCGGTCAGGTCGACGTTGTCGGTGAACGGTGTGAGCAGCGCGCGCGGATGCAGCCGGTCCACGCGCACCGCATTGATCTCGGCGCACACCAGCAGCGACGTACCGACCAGGTACAGGAACGCCAGCAGGCCGAGCACGATGGCGAACACGCTGTTGGTCACGCTGGCCGAGGCCACCACCGAAGACACGTAGGTCGCACCGAACCACTGCAGCATCTGCCACAGCGCCGCGGCCGTCACCGCCCCGGGCAGCACCTGCCGGACGGTCAGCGAGCGCACGGTGCTGACCCGGAAGGCGGCCACGCATACCCCGGTGTTCAGGACGAACGAGGCCACCACCACACCGGCGGTCCCGACGAAGCCCAGGTCGGCCCAGTTCTTGCCGACCGCGGTGAGCAGCGTCGTGGCGATGAGGGCCGACCCGAGCACGATCAGCAGCATCAGGCTGCGCAGGCGGGCCTTGATCGGATCGGGGCGCACGTAGCGGGGCACGGCCCACACGGTGTCCATGGCGTTCTGCAGCGCCGTGCCGACGCCGAGACCGCCGTAGAGCGCACCGGCGATCCCGATCACCACTGCGGTCGTGCCGCCGCTGAGCGCGCTCGGTTCACTGAGTTGGTTGCCGAGCAGCGGGAGCTGACTGATCGCGGAGTCCACGATCTGCTCGCGCCACTCGGGCCGGTCCCGCAGTATCACCCCGAGCGCCGTGGTGAGTAGCAGCAACAGCGGGAACAACGAGACGAAGGCGTAGTAGGTGATCAGGGCGGCCAGGTAGTTGGCCTGGTCATCGATGTATTTGTAGACGACGGCGATGGCGAAGCCCGCTGCCCGACTGCGCTGCTGCAACCGATCGAGCCATCCCAGCATCGTGACCTCCGCCCGCCGCCCGGCCCTGTGCCGACGAGGAGGTGTACCCATTCGACACGGGGTTCTCACGCGATGTCGGTGTGATGTCCGCGGCACCGAGTTGGGCGGACCTCACCGTTCGAGCATGCGGAGCTCGGCCGGTCTCGGTGCGATGGCCTGCCCGAACAGGAAGCCCTGCCCCATCTCGCAGCCCCAGTCGGCGATCAGGTTCCATTGCTCGCGGGACTCGATGCCTTCAGCGATCACCGACAGCCCCAGGCTTTCACCCAAGCTCAGGACCGCGCGGGTGATCGCTTCGCAACGCGGATCCTGCGGTAATCCGCTGATGAACTGCTTGTCGATCTTCAGGATGTCGATCGGCAGGTCGACGATCTTGGCCAGACCGCTGAATCCGGTGCCGACGTCGTCGATGGCGACCCGCACGCCGATCTCGCGGAGGGCCTCGAGGTCGGCCTTGGCGGAACGGGCGACCCGCCCGGCGTAGGTCTCGGTCAATTCGAGGACGAGCCGCTCGGGAGCGAGCCCGGTCCGTTCGAGCGCTCCGAGGACGTCCGCGCGGAAGTCGCCCACCTCCAGCTGCCGGCCCGACACGTTGACGTGTACTGCGGCGGTGTCCATCGGCGAGCGCCACAGTGCAGCGTGGCGGCACGCTTCGTGAAGAACGTAGCGACCGATGTCGGACATTTGACGAGAAGTCTCGGCAACGGCCAGGAACTCGGACGGCTTGAGCAGTCCCCGCTTCGGGTGCTGCCACCGCAGAAGCGCTTCGGCCGCGACCTGCTCAGCGGTCCGCAAGTTCACGATCGGCTGGAAGTGGACGACGAATTCGTGCAGATTCACCGCCCTTTCCAGTTCGGGGATCAGCTGCAGGGCGCGGTGCATGGCCGCCTCCTCCACGGTCTCGGCGAGAGCCACGCAGTCCTTCCCGCTGCGCTTCGCCTGATACATCAACGCGTCCGCCCTCTGCAGCAACCCCTCGGCCGTGCATCTCGGGGTCGATATCGCCACGCCACCGCTCACCGAGAGCTGGTTGTACACACCTCCCACGGCGAGCGGGACCGGCCGGTGCAGTTCGTTGCGGATCCGGTCCGCGACGTGCTGCACGTGGGCGATGTCGGACACACCCGGGCAGAGCACGGCGAACTCGTCCCCGCCCAGCCGCGCCGCGGTATCCCGGGACCGGATCGAGGCTTCGATGCGGCGTGCGATCGTCGCGAGCACCTTGTCTCCCTGGGCATGACCCCAGGTGTCGTTGACCGCCTTGAAGCCGTCGAGGTCCAGGAAGATCAGGCCGACCCGGCGCGCATCGTCAGCTGCGGCGTCGGCCAGGGCCTGCTCGGCGCGTTCCATGAACAGCGCGCGGTTCGCCAATCCCGTCAGCCGATCATGCATGGCCAGGTGCTGAAGTTCGGCCTCGGCGAGTTTGCGCAGGGTGATGTCCTCGACCAGACCCATCCCGTACGGGCTGGAGCCCTGCGGCGCCACCACCGACGCCGACACCGCTCCCCACACAGTGGCGCCGTCCGCGTGCCGGAACGCGACCTCGGCTTCGAACGGTTGGTCGCTGTGCAGCGTCAGCAATCTCTGCAGAGTTCCCAGCGTGCAGACGCCACCGTCCGTGCCGCCGAGGGCAGTCACGGTGGTGGCCAACACGTCGGCGATCGATCGGCCGAGCAATGTGGCCATTGCTTCGTTGCAGCGCGTGATCCGCCCGGAGCTCTCGAACATGAACATGCCCATCGGGGCGGTGTCGAACGCCAGCCGGAACCGTTCTTCGCTCTCCGCCAGCGCCTGCTCGGCGGCCTTCTGTTCGGTGACATCGGTGGCGACGCCGATGTATCCCGCGCAGTCGCCGTCGTCGTTCGTCATCTGAGACACCGCCAGGCTGACGGCCGTGTGGGTGCCGTCGCGTCGCACGTACGTCCACTGGCGCACCTCGGCCACCTCCGGTGTCACGTTGTGTACGAAGACCTCGAAGCCCATCGGGATGCCCAGTTCGGTCGCCCGTGCGCGGACTTCGCACTCCAGGTGAAAGTCCACCGGCGTGCGGCCGAGCATCTCGGCCTCGGTCCAGCCCAGGAGTCGCTCCGCACCGTTGTTGAAGACGGTGATGTGCCCCACCGGGTCGGTGCCGATGATCGCCTGCTCGGACGCGGCGTCGAGGACGCCGGCGAACAGATCTCGGGCCTCGCGCAGCGCCCGGGCCGTCCCGCGCTCCTCGGTGACGTCGCGAAAGGCCATCACCTTCAACGTCGACTGCAGCGCCAGCGGGGCCGTCGTCAGCTCGATCACCCGGGGCGACTCGGCGTCGAGGACGACATCGCGCGGAATCTGGCGCGACGAGTTGACCGCGGAACTGATCGGGGCGTCGGCCGCGGACGCCGCGACCAGCTGCGTGGCGAGGTCGGAGTCGGTGGTCGCTTGGGCGTTGCGCAGGACCACCTCGCCGGCCGGGTCGACGAGGATCACGCTGTCGTGGATGCTGTCGAGCACGGCGCCGAGCAGTTCGGAGTCCTGATCCGCCCGGTCGCGTGCCTGCCGCAGTTGCGCGATGAGACGCGCACGGGAGTCGCGGTACAGCGACAACGTCAACACGATCACCGTCAGGCTGCAGACCATCGCCTGCGAGAGCATCGCCCGCGCCTCCAGGTCCTGGACGATGAAGACGCCTTTGCCGAGAAGGGTGGCGTAGATGATCCACACGCCCGTCACGACCAGAAACGTCATGCTGACCGTGGTGCTGTACCGCAGTGTCACCCACATCGCGGCCACCAGCGCCAGGAATGCCATCGGGACACCGGTGTTCAACCAGAAGATCCACACGAAGATCAATGCGACGGCGGCTCCGACCACCAGTGCCTCGGTCAGGGCAGCCCACGAAAGACGCGGCCACTTCCACTCGAGGTCCTGCAGCCTGAGCCACAGGGCCAGTCCCAGGAGTGCGGAAGTCCCGTTGCGCACCGCAAAGAGCGCGAACGTCTCCCCTGGTGCGGCATCCAGGACGACCACGAAGTACGCCGTGGCCAGCGCGGCGGCGCAACACGTACCGGTGACCACCGCGACCAGCAGACGCGCCAGGTCACCGGGATCGCGGAGCACCACCTCGTCGCGGCGGTAGGCCAGAATTGCCACCGTGATCACCGCCAGCGCGACGTTGACCAGCGCAAACCACGCGCTCATCGGCGCGGCAGAGCCGGCGGCGATGTTCACCGCGCACGTCACCGCACCCAGCACCAGCACGTGCAGCGCGCGCTCCCGCGGTCCGCAACGCTGCGTGGTGAGGACCCAGATGATCGCGACTGCCGCGGCCGGCCAGACGAGCGCGACGTCATCCTCGCCCACCCGGGTGGCCCGACCGGCGAGAACCGCGAGCGCATAGGCCACGGCAAACGCGATCAGGAGCATCGCAGAGCGCAGAGACCGACCCACCGCAAACCCCACTTTCGACGTCAACGTCAATAAGAGCATGCCGTCAAGATCACCGCTTGGGGCGTAAATGCGCGATCAAACTCCAGCGTCGGCCGGGCGCAGGGTGTTCTTTGCTGCCGGGGCCGGTCGACAGCAGGCGATCGGCACCGCGACCAGAGCCGGTAACGGAGGAAACCGACTGTTCATGCAGGTTCGGAGCCAAAGGCAAAGCGGCGGCCGACGATCCCCGCCGGCTCGATACGGATGAAACACTGCTTCGCCGTCGCCGTCCACGGCAGCACCTGCGCCTTCTCCGCCAGCGCGATGTCCGCAGCAGAGTCGAGCACCGATGCACGGCCGTGCACCACGATGCTCCAACCGCGCACGACATCGTGGTCGTCGGCTTCGAACGCCACCCACGGATTGCGCGATACGGCGGCAAGTTTCGTACCTTCTGCCGTTCGGATGAGGATGGTGCGCCGCTGGACGACGAAGTTCACCGGGAAGATATCGGGTTTCGAGTCGCTGCTCGTCACGAGTCGGCCGAGCGTCATGGCGGACAGCTGATCCCAGCACTCCCCCTCGGCCATCGAGGTGACGGGGCCGGCTTCGGAGAACTTCATCGGGGTGATCCTTCGCGTTCGCGACAGCACTGTGGTCAGGTGGGACATGCGTGCTGACGCATGCCGGTCAGTCACACTCAGCGCGGGTTCACCGGGGCCCAGTCGTCGACGGCATCCCCGTACTGCGGTCTTTCCGAAATCGTCGCGCATCCGAGGTGGACGGGACAGAGGCTTTGGCCTCTCCCCCGGGGCCAAAGGTCACCCCGGGGGGGATGGCGGCATCGACTTCCGAGATTTGCCCGGGTCAGGCCAGACCCTTGAGCATCAGGTTCCAGTACATGAACGGCAGCCCGTATTTCTTGAGGTACCAATAGCTGCGGTGGGATGTGGTCGGGTCGAGCAGCGGGATCGACGGGGTCAGGCTCAGGTCGTAGTCGAACTCCGCCAGCAGCATCGAGTGCGATGACGTGACGATCGGGCACGAACCATAGCCGTTGTAGCGGGCGCCCAGCGGCCGGCCCTGCAGAAATGCCTCGATGTTGTCGACGACGACCGGCGCCTGCTTGCGGATCGCCGCGCCGGTCTTCGAGTTCGGTGACGACCCCGCGTCGCCGAGGCTGAACACATTGGGATGACGCACATGCTGCATGGTGTGCTTGTCGATCTCGACGTACCCGTTTGCGTCGCCGGTCGACAGCGCACTCGACTTGATCCAGTCCGGAGCCGATTGGCGCGGCACGGCATGCAGCACGTCGTAGGACAGCATGGTGTCTGATCCGCTTTCCCCGACCCCGGACACCCCGACCTTGTGCGATGCCGCGTCGACCGAGGTCACCTCGGCGTTGGTGTGCACGGTGATGCCGTATCCGGCGGCGACCTTGTCCAGGTTGTCGGCGATCGCCGGTATGCCGAACAGCCGTGGCGTCGGTACCACCAGGTGGACGTCGATGTCCTTGAGCACGCCCTGCTTGCGCCAGTAGTCGGCCGCGAGGTAGGCGATCTTCTGCGGCGCTCCGGCACATTTGATCGGCCCTGACGGCATCATGAAAACCGCACTGCCCGAACGCATGTCGCGGATGAACTCCCAGGTACGGGGCGCAAGGTCGAACCGGTAGTTCGACGACACCCCGTCCTTGCCGAGGGTATCGCGCAATCCCTCGGTGCGATTCCAGTCCAGCTGGATGCCGGGACAGACCACGAGTACGTCGTAGGAGTAGACCGCCCCGTCGGCACAGGTGATCGTGTTGGACTCGGGGTCGACGGCGGCGGCCGCGTTCTTGATCCAGGTCGCCTGCTTGGGCATCACCGAGGCCTCGGACCGTTCGGTCGTCGATGCCTTCGCCTGGCCACCGCCGACGAGCGTCCACAGTGGCTGGTAGTAGTGCTTGCTGGACGGCTCGATGACGGCGACGTCGGAACGGCCGTTGCGGAGCAGGCGCGCGGCGACCGAGATACCGGCCGTCCCGCCGCCGACGATGAGGATCTGGTGCTTGGCGGTGATCATGATGCCCTTTCCTCAGGCGTTCTGGTGTGATTCGTCCCAGGCGCCGTACCCGCCCAGGATGTCGCTGACGTCGCCAAAGCCGTTCCGGCGCAGCAGGCTTGCGGCCACCGAGGACCGGTATCCGCCTGCGCAGTAGACGACGGTCGGCTTGGTGGGATCGAGTTCGCTCAACCGGCTGGGCAGCTGCCCGACCGGAATGGCGATCGCATCCGGAATCGTGCCCGCTTCGACCTCGCCCGGATTGCGCACGTCGACGACCTGCAAATCCCTCAGCTCGGCGGCGCGCTGGTCGAATGCCCTGGCCGTCAGCCGGGAGGCCACCTGGACGTCATCTCGATGGGAGAACATCACCTCGAAGGGAGTGTCGACATATCCGATCACCCGGTCGAATCCGATCCGGGCAAGGCGGTTCTTGCCTTCGAGTTCCTGTCCCGGCTCGGTGAACAGCACGATGTCGACATCGGTGGGCAGCACCGACCCGGCGAACTCGGCGTAGCGGCCCTCCAGTCCGATGTTGATCGCCTGACGCAGGTGTCCCAGCGCGAAGTCCTCCGGACCGCGTCCGTCGACCAGCACCGCGCCGGCGGCCAGCGCTGCCAGGACCTGTTCATAGGTCATCGGTGCCGGCATCTTGGTCTCATCCAGCAGCTCGCGGTCCTTGCGGTTGAGGATGGCGTCGTAGACGAAATAGCTCGGCGCGGGTGGCTGCCCCGCGGTGACCAGATCCATGAAGGTCGCCTTGTCGGGAGCCCGCAGGGCGTAGTTGGTCTCCTTCTGCTCACCCATCGTCGACCACAGGTCTGTCGACAGGTTCTTGCCGCACGCCGAGCCCGCACCGTGCGCCGGGTACACCCGGGTGGCATCGGGCAAGGTCATCAGCTTGTTGTGCAGTGAGTCGTAGAGCTTGTCGGCCAGCTCCTCACGGGTGAAGCCGATCGAGGCCAGCAGGTCCGGCCTGCCGACGTCACCGATGAAGAGCGCGTCTCCGGTGAGCACCCCGTAGGGCACCTCGTCGTGCGCGTGCTCGAAGACCACGATGCTCAGCGACTCCGGGGTGTGCCCGGGGGTGTGCCGGAACTCCAGCGTCACCTCCCCCAACGAATAGCGCTCACCGTCGGCCACGCCCACCGACTCGAACTCGGTCTCGGCGACCGAGGAGTAGACGATTTTCGCGCCGGTGGCCTTGGCCAGTTCGAGGTGGCCGGACAGGAAGTCGGCGTGAAAGTGCGTCTCGATGACGAGCTCGATCGTCATGCCCATGTCCTGCGCATCGGAAAGGTACTCCGAGACATCGCGCTGCGGATCGACAACGACTGCGCGACCGGTGGTTTCGTCACCGATCAGATACGACGCATGGGAAAGGCAGTCCAGATAGTACTGGGTGAACTTCATGACGATGGTCCCTTTCGTTCGGCGGTGGGTACGGCCATCATGGCTATACCCGTATGGGTATGTCAACTACCCCAGGGGGTATCTGATTCCCCACTTGACAATACGGGTGGGGGTATATCTACACTCACAGGTAAACATACCCCCGGCGGTATCTAGGGCCTAGAGGCTTTGGTCACCGCCGGCCAGCCGGAAGGACCCAGTCACCATGACCGCACCCACCACCATCGATTCGCAGAACCTCAGCGAGCTGCTCGACTCGGCGACCCCACCGCGGGTGCTGGACGTGCGAACCCCGGGCGAGTTCGAGTCGGCGCACATCGCCGGCGCCTACAACGTGCCGCTGGACCTGCTGCGCGAACATCGCGACGAGATCATCAAGCATCTCGACGAGGACGTCGTCCTGGTCTGCCGCTCCGGGCAGCGCGCCACCCAGGCAGAGGAAACTCTGCGCACCGCCGGGTTCACGAACGTGCACATCCTCGATGGCGGTATCGCCGCCTGGGAAGCCAAGGGCTTCGCCGTCAACCGTGGCGCGCAGCGCTGGGACCTCGAACGTCAGGTGCGGCTGGTCGCCGGGTCGATCGTGCTGGGCAGCGTGTTGGGCAGCATCGCCGCCCCCAAGCTGAAGTGGGTGGCCGGCGCCATCGGTGGCGGACTGACCTTCGCGGCGCTGTCCAATACCTGCGCGATGGGCATGATGCTGGCCAAGCTGCCCTACAACCGCGGCGCCACCTGCGACGCCGACACCATCGTGTCCCAACTCGTGCGCGGGTAGTGCGCGATGACCGACATGATCGTTCTCACCATCGGGTTGGCCGTGTTCGTGGGCGTCGCCCTGGGATTGCTCGGCGGCGGCGGGTCAATCCTCACCGTCCCGCTGCTGGCCTACGTCGCAGGGATGGATGCCAAGCAGGCCATCGCCACCTCACTGCTGGTCGTCGGTGTCACCAGCGCGATCGGCGCGGTCTCACACGCCCGTGCCGGCAGGGTGCAGTGGCGCACCGGCCTGATCTTCGGTGCGGCGGGCATGGCCGGCGCCTACGGCGGCGGTTTGCTCGCCCGGTTCATTCCCGGCAGCGTCCTGCTGATCGGATTCGCCGTGATGATGATCGCCACCGCCATCGCCATGCTGCGTGGACGCAAGAACATCGAGGTCACCGACGAGGCGCACCGGATGCCCGTGCCCAAGATCGTCGCCGAAGGGCTGGTCGTCGGCCTGGTCACCGGACTCGTCGGCGCGGGCGGCGGATTCCTGGTCGTACCCGCCCTGGCACTGCTCGGCGGCCTGCCGATGCCCGTCGCGGTCGGCACCTCGCTGATCGTCATCGCGATGAAATCCTTCGCCGGCCTCGGCGGCTATCTGTCCAGCGTCCAGATCGACTGGGCGGTGGCGGGCGCGGTGACCGCCGCGGCCGTGATGGGCACCCTGCTCGGGGCCCGTCTGACCGCGAAGGTCGACCCGGACGCGCTGCGGAAGTCCTTCGGCTGGTTCGTGCTGGCGATGTCATCGGTGATCCTCGCCCAGGAGATCCATCCCGGCGTCGGGATCGCCGCCGCGGCACTCACGGCGGTCGCGGCGGCCATGACCTTCGCCTGCACCCGGTTCGCACACTGCCCGCTGCGGCGTCTCATCGCCGCACCGGGCTCGCGACCGGCGGCCGCATCATGACCGCGAGGAATACCCCCGCGGGTACCATGGCTGTACTGTCCGTAGAGAGGAACAACACCATGGTCGGTGACGAAGACGCAATCGCCGCAGTGCTCAACAGGCTGCGCAGGGCACAGGGGCAACTCGCCGGAGTGATCTCGATGATCGAACAGGGCCGCGAATGCAAGGACGTGGTGACCCAGCTTGCCGCGGTGTCACGCGCCCTGGACAGGGCCGGCTTCAAGATCGTCGCCACCGGGATGCGGGAATGCCTGACCGGTGAGGCTCAGGACGGCAAGCAGCCGATGACCGAAGCCGAACTGGAGAAATTGTTCATGGCACTCGCCTGATCAGGAGGTAGATATGGGTTACGCACTGTCGACGACGCTGCACACCACATTCGAGGATGCGGTGGAGCGGACTCGAAAGGCCTTGGCCCAACAAGGTTTCGGCATACTGACCGAGATCGACATGAAGGCCACGCTGAAAGCCAAGCTGGGCGAGGACATCGAGGACTACCTGATCCTCGGTGCCTGCAACCCCCCGTTGGCACACCGGGCGGTGATCGCAGACCGGCAGATCGGCCTGCTGCTGCCCTGCAACGTCGCGGTGCGTGCCGATACCACCGCCGGTGCCGACACGGTGATCGTCGACGCGATGGATCCGCAGGTGATGGTTGCGCTCTCCGATCAGCCCGGGGTACGCGAGGTCGCCGACGAGGCCGCCGCCAAACTGCGGGCCGCCCTCGACACCCTGGACGGGGGAAGCCGATGACGTTGCCGCACAGCAATATCAGCCCTCCGCCCCAGATCGACGTGGCCATCATCGAAACCACCGGACTGGGTGACCGCAGCTACCTGATCAGCATCGACGACATCGCCGTGGTGATCGATCCGCAACGCGATATCGACCGGGTGCTGGACCTGGCCCGTGAGCGGGGGGTGCGGATCACCCATGTGCTCGAGACACACATCCACAACGACTACGTCACCGGCGGTCTGGAGCTCTCCCGCACCGTCGATGCCGAATACGTGGTGCCCGCCGGTGACGAGGTCGGCTACCAGCGCCGCGCTGTCGGCGATGGCGACGTGATCGATGTCGGGCCGATCCGGCTGCGGGTCATGCACACCCCCGGCCATACCCACCACCACGTCAGCTACGTGCTGCACGACGCCGCCGACGCGGTGCTCGGCGTGTTCACCGGCGGGTCGATGCTGCACGGCACGACCGGCCGTACCGACCTGCTGGGCTCCGAGCACACCGAAGAGCTCAGCCACGCGCAGTTCCACTCGGTGCGCCGGCTTGCGGCCGAACTGCCCCAGAATGCCCAGGTCTACCCGACACACGGCTTCGGCAGCTTCTGCTCGGCGACCCCGGCCAGCGGCGACGCATCAACCATTGCCGATCAGCGCCAGGACAATCCGGCACTGACCCAGGACGAGCAGAGTTATGTCGACGAGCTGATCGCCGGCCTGTCGGCCTACCCCGCCTACTACGCACACATGGGCGTCATCAACGCCCGGGGTCCGGCGCCGGTGGACCTGTCGCTTCCACTGCCGGTGGACCCCGCCGAACTGCGTCGGCGCATCGACGCCGGCGAGTGGGTGGTGGACCTGCGCAACCGCACCGCCTTCGCCGCCGGGCACCTCGACGGCTCGGTCGGGTTCGAGCTCTCGGATTCCTTCGTCACCTACCTGGGCTGGCTCTACTCCTGGGGGTCTCCGCTGACCCTCATCGGCGACAGCGAGTCCCAGATCGCCGATGCCCGGCGCGAACTGGCGCGCATCGGCGTCGACAACCTCACCGGGTCGGCCGTGGGCGAGGTACACACGCTGACCGGGGATACACCGCTACGGTCCTACCGGGTCGCGGATTTCGCCGACCTGGCCGAGGCGCTCGGCACGCGACGGCCCGCCGTGCTCGATGTCCGGCAGAGCGGTGAGTTCGACGACGGCCATATTCCGGGCGCGCTCAACATCCCGCTGCACGAAATCAGCAGGCGCATCGATGAAGTGCCCGGCGGCGACGTGTGGGTGCACTGCGCCTCCGGCTACCGCTCCTCCATCGCCGCCTCGTTGATCGACCGCGCCGACCGCGCCGTGGTCCTCATCGACGACGATTTCGACACCGCCGAGAAGCTGGGCCTCGTCCGCTAACCGAACACCGCCGAGACGAGCAGCGCGATGACAACAGCCGCCGCGAACGCGACGGTGGCGCCGCCGATCAGCAGGATCTCGGTACGTGGAGCGGGCATGACCGCGCCGTCCGCGGCTCGGATCTGCCGCGACCGCCGATAACCGAGCGCCAGGACGAGCAAGGCGAGCGCCGTCGCCGTCAGCGCCAGCGCTGTCCGGCCCGGCCCGAGCGGGCCGTGTTGGCGCAACATCACCAGCGCGCCACCGACCAGGAATCCGAATGCGCTTCTCTCCCATGATAACAACGTGCGCTCGGCGGGCAGTCCGGGTTTCCACGGCTCTCGGCGTGCCATCTCACCCCCGGGCCGGCGGCCAGACGACCAGGATCACCAGGACCGCGACGGTGACCACGAAGATCGCGCCGCCGAGCAGCACCGGCACCAGCGTGGGCGGCAGGTCCTCGTCACGGCGCATCGCCGTCTGTACGCGTTGCCAGCGCCGCACCGCCAGTGCCGCCAGCAGCCCACCGCCGGCGGTGAGCACCACGCTCAGACCGTGCCGCACACCGGGGATACCGAAGGACGGCACGAACTGCACCACGGCGATACCGCCGGCGATCAGCGCCAGCGCCGTGCGGATCCAGGCCAGAAAGGTGCGCTCGTTCGCCAGCGTGAAGCGGTAGTCCGGTTCGGCCTCGCCACCGTGATCCGGCGAGTGATCGTGACCGGTTGACATCACGAGACCGCCCTTTCTGAACCATCAACTCTCTTGTCAGACTACATCGTCGTTGTGCGGCAGCAGGTTCCGTTCGGCGAATTCGTTACGCGCCGGCGGCGACCAGGCGCATCGCCAAGACCTATCTGTCACTGTGACCGCCGGACTTCCCGTCATCACCCGTCGCGTCGCCGCCGTCGGTGAGCAGTTCGTGCAGCGTGTCCGACGTCGCGCGCGCGGCCGTGGAAAACGGCTCGAGCACGGTGTGGACCCCGGCGGCGCGCAGGCGCTCGGCATCGTGGTGGGTGTGTGCGGTGAGCGCGATGGTGCCGCCGAATCCGTGGTGGCGCAGGGCGTGTAAGAGCGTCAGGTTGATCGTCACTATCGGAATGGCGCTGATGACGTACTTCGCCTGCGCCAGCGGCAGCGCCTCGAGCAGCTGCTCGTCCTCGGCACTGCCGAACACCACGGCGAACTCGTCACCGGAATGCGTCTTGATCTGGTGTGGATCGAAGTCCACCGCAAGGACCCGGTGGCCGGCCTCGCTCAGCCGGTGGGCCAGGTGTCCGCCGAACCGGCCCAGGCCGTAGAGGATCACGTCACAATCATCGGCGACAACGGTTTTCGGATCGCGGGGCCGTCGCCGCTCCAGG
This sequence comes from Mycobacterium sp. ITM-2016-00316, assembly GCF_002968335.2. Classification (NCBI taxonomy): domain Bacteria; kingdom Bacillati; phylum Actinomycetota; class Actinomycetes; order Mycobacteriales; family Mycobacteriaceae; genus Mycobacterium; species Mycobacterium sp. ITM-2016-00316. The sequence continues at coordinate 1,651,477 of NZ_CP134398.1, read as the reverse complement.
CGAGCCAAACCGCTCTTGACGCGGTCGTAGATCTGTTCGGAATAGGTGATCAGGTACGTCGACACGGCGATCGTGATGAGTCCCACCAGGGTGATGAGACTGACCGTGGCGTTGGTGATGTGACCGAGGCTGAGCCCCAAAGCGGCCAGGATCCAGGAGAACTCCGATATCTGCCCCAGCGGTAGTCCGGCAAGGACGCTGACGCGCAACGGATAACGCATCAGCGACATCACCGCGATCACGATCAACGGCTTTCCGATCAGCACCAGCGCGGCGAACACCACTGCCGGGAGGATCTGTCCTGCGACATCGGTGAATTCGAGTCGGGAGCCCAGTTCGAGGAAGAAGAACAGCAGCAGGAAGTCACGCAGGCTGGCCAGCCGGGCGCCGAGGGCGTCCCGGAACGGCGTGCTCGCCAACGAGACTCCGGCGAGAAAGGCGCCCACTTCGGAGCTGAATCCCAGCCATTCGCTCAGCGCGGCCATCGACGCCGCATACGCGACGCCGAACAACACCAGCAGGTCCGCCATTCTCGCGATGTGCGGCAAAAGCCAGGGCAGCACATAGCGCATCAACAGCCACGCCGCGCCCAGCAGCCCCGCCCCTTTGAGGAGCACATCCACCACGCCGTGGCCGAGCCCGCCACCGGTGTCCTGCCCGAAAGCGGTCAGCACGATCATCACGACCACCACCACGAGGTCCTGCACGATGAGCAGGCCGACCGCGATGCGCCCGTGTAGTTGGTCGAGTTCGCGCTTGTCCGACAACAACTTCACGATGATGATCGTCGACGAGAAGGTCAGTGCCATGGCGATGTAGAGCGCGGTGAGGCCGTCCATTCCGAATGCCAACGCCGCGAGGTAACCGAGCACCGCGGTGATCACCACCTGGCTCAGCCCCGTGATCACCGCCACGGGGCCGGTGCTCCGAATCATCTGCACGTCGAGTCGGAGCCCGACGAGGAACAGCAACAGTGCGATCCCGAAGTCGGCCAACAGTTCTATCGTGCCGTCGGCCGATACCCATCCGGTGCCCACCGGACCGACGGCGACGCCGACCGCCAGGAACGCGACGAGCAGAGGTTGGTGCAGGCGGGCGACGACAAGCCCGGCGACGGTGGCCAGCGCCAGCACTGCGGCGAGGATGGGGAAGGGGTGCACATCCATACTCCGGAGTCCTTTCGCCTGTCCGCTGAGATGATGCCACCGGTGACGCACCACCGACGCGCCGCTGTCACCACGTGCGGACGTGGCGAATCAGCGGGCTACCGGATCCGCGCCGGCGCTGGCGAATCTGCGCACTCCCGCCGCCTCGGCTGTCACCCGGAATGGGGCGCTTTCTGCTCGACGCTGGACGCCACGCAACATGGCCCGTGTCACGAGAGCCCGCACGGGGCCGAGCAGTTCCACGCCGACGACTTGACCGGGGTGTCGCAGACCGATCCGGCACCGCAGCAGTACCCGGCAGCGGTCCGCACCGTGCGGAATCACGCTCACCGACCACACGGCGCCCGCGTGCAGGCCCTTCGGCGTCGACTGCAACACCAGGACAGCGCCCTCGGACAGGTGGGCCACCTGCAATGGCGCAGCCATCCATCGGCTCATGCCGGCACGATTCCGAAGGGTCCGCAACAACTCTGACCAGACCGCGTCCGCTGGTGCGTCCACCCACACGCCTTCGGTGGTCTGGACGGCAGGCGCGCCCACAAGGTCGTCGCCGGGCAGGCGCGAGGTGCACTCCCCCTTCGTCGTGCCCCAGTTTCGGTAGAACTGCCGCAATCCCACCAGGCCGGCGACGACCACCACCCCGTTCACGATGTACTTGACCATGTGGTCACCATGCGACGGTTCGCAGTCCTGGGCTAGGGCCGGTGGTCCTCAACCGTGAGGTGTTTCGGCCACTTGCCCGTGGGACGCGCCCTTGTCGTTGGGGGGACGCTCGGACCGCCACCCCATGTAGCTCACATAGAGCGAACCCACCATCAGGAGCGCGTAGACAACGGGCACGACCGCCGTCGCGCTCAACATCCGTTGTGCCAGCGAATCCAGCGCGGCGGGAAAGGTGAGCAGCAGGATGCCTTTTGCCAGCATCGTCCAACCCAGCAGCGAAACGATGAACGCCGTGGCGCCCCGCCATGACCGGTGAAAGGTGACGACCGCGATCCCCGCGGCCGTCACGAACACACCTGTCACCCAGGGCCACACGGCGCTGGCGGAGAACTCGGACAGAATCGGTGTCAGATCGTCGGCACGCAGCAGCACGGCGAACGACATCATGCCAAGGAGCGGTCCGAGAACCCTGGCGAAATTACGCGTATGACCGTCGGCCCGTTGCGACACGTTCATGTCGTCTCCCTCGATGAGTCCCTGCGACCGGGCTGATCGGCCCATCTCAGGGAACCACCGGCCCACCCTCGGCAGGCAGGGCCAAAGGCCCTCTGCCTGGGTTTCCTTGGTCACGGCGCCTGCCGTCCGGCCCGGCCGGGCCACGGCTTTCCACACCGCCCCGGAACTCGAACCCTGATCCCACATCGCCGTATTGCGGCCGCACATGAGCGCGTACCCTGGCCCGCAGGGGGTGCCGTGGAAATCAAGAACGAAGAGTCGGCGTTCACCCATCTGGGCAAGCCCGACCTGGTCGGCGAGATACACCTGCAGCTCGATGAGCTGCAAGGCGCCTCCGATCAGACCGAGAAGCTGTTGCACGTCATCATGGGCATCAGCTCCGACCTGGATCTGGACGCCACCCTCGATCGGATCACCCACGCGGCGATCACGCTGACCGGTGCGCGGTACGGCGCGCTGGGGGTGCGGGACGGCGGCGGCGCACTCACGTCCTTCCTGCACCAGGGCATCGACCCCGCACTCGTCGAACGTATCGGGCCGCTACCGGTCGGCAAGGGTGTACTCGGCGTTCCGCTGCAGGACGCCCCGGCGCTGCGCCTCGATGATCTCGCCGACCACCCGGCGGCGGCCGGTTTCCCGCCGCATCATCCCCCGATGCACGCCTTCCTGGGGGTTCCGATCACCATCCGCGGCGAGGTGTACGGGAGCCTGTACGTCACCCACGACCGGCCGGGCCCCACGTTTTCGGAGAGCGACGAAGTGTCCGTGCGGGTGCTGGCGTCCGCGGCCGCGGTCGCCATCGACAACGCACGCCTGTTCGAGCGGGTGCGGGCGGCCGCCACCTGGATGCAGGCAAGCCGCGAGATCAGCACGGCCCTCCTCTCAGGGGGCCCGGGGTCGGAGAACCCGCTGCGCCTGATCGCCGAACGCGCCCGCGACCTGACCGACGCCGAGCAGGCGATCGTCCTGGTGCCCGAGACCGGCGATTCCGACGACGACGCCCGGACCTTGATCGTGTCCACAGCGGTGGGGTTGCACGCCGAGAAGGTCGTCGGACAACGTGTCCCCATCGATTCGTCGACCAGCGGCAGCGTGTTCCGGTCCAAGATGCCGGTCATCACCGAGTCGTTCCTGCACCCGATCCAGTCCTTCACCGATGTCGGTCAGCGGCCGGCGATCGTCATGCCGCTGACCCTCGAGGACGCCGTGATCGGCGTCCTCGCCATCGCTCGCCACCAGGATGACGCACCGTTCGACCCGTCCTATCTGGACCTCGTCCGCGACTTCGCACGGCATGCCGCAATCGCACTGACCCTGGCATCGTCGCGGGCACGCGAACGTGAATTGCTGGTGCTCGCCGACCGGGAGCGCATCGCGCACGACCTGCACGACCACGTCATCCAGCGGTTGTTCGCCGCGGGTTTGGACGTTCAGGGCACCATCGCGCGGTCGAGGTCGCCGGAGGTCAACGATCGCCTGGCCCGTACGGTCGACGAACTGCAGAGCACCATCGAGACCATCAGGTCCACCATCTTCAAATTGGAGTCGCCCGTCGCGAAGAACGCTGATCTTCGGGTCCGGTTGCAAGCGTTGATCTCCGAACTGGCGGGTGACAGCGGTATCGCCACCTCGGTGCGGGTGGCCGGTCCGTTGGGCGGCGTCGCCGCCGCGGTGTGCGAACACGCCGAGGCGGTGGCCAGTGAGGCCATCAGCAATGCGGTGCGTCATGCTCATGCCTCGCATATCAACGTCACCGTCATGGTGGACGACGATTTCACCGTGGAGATCGCCGACGACGGCGACGGCATACCCGAAGACAACGTGCGCCACAGCGGTCTTGCCAATATGCGTTGGCGGGCAGAACATCTCGGCGGGACGTGCACCATCGTCACCGCGCCCGGATCCGGCACCACGGTGCGCTGGACCGTACCGGTACTGCTGGACTGACCACCCGGCCTAAGACACCGGGCCACCGTCGAGGGTGTGCACGACGTCGTCGACCGCTCGCCGCGCCGTCGCGGGCAACGGGTCGGCACCGACCGGCGCCCAACCGATGCGCAGCATCATCTGTGGATAGGCTTCGTCATCGAACACCTCGGATCGGAGCGCGGCACGCGTCTCGGCGATCTCGAGCGGCTCTGACACCGGGCAGCTGGACAGCCCCAGCACCGTACTGGTCAGCAGCGCCACGCTGGTCGCCTCGCCGGCCCGCAACCGGCCCAGCGCATCGTCATCCCCGGTGCCCAGCGCCAACAGCAGGCCGTGATCGTCTGCGGCCGTGGCACCGGGCGGCTGCGCCAGCGCCGGCCCGGCGAACAGCCGACCGGGTAGGGCGGCCATCGAGTCGGACTCCGGGGTGCTGCGCGCCGGCACCCCGGCAATCGAGGAGTAACGACCGCTCCACGTCGTCAGTTCTGCGAGGTACTCGGCGTCGTTGGCGTGCAGCCACACCGCCTCGGCGACGATCGCCCGGATGTCGATCGTCGTCTCGACGTGGCGCAACTGCACTCCCATCCGGGCCAACCGCACCCCGATCGTCACGATATCCGCGTGCGGCACCGGCCAGTGGCTGAAGTACCGGCGGTCCGTGCGGCGGCGCGGGATGGCGGCGGCCAGCGCGATGTCCTTCTCATCCGGCTCACCCATCGTCAATTCGATCGCAGCCAGATGATCGGGCTCGGCCGCGTTCGGCAACCGGCTGACCTTGCACTGCCAGCCCAGTGCGGCGAACGCCGTCGTGGCGTGGTGCAGCGACGCACCGCAGCTGATCAGGAGGTCACGTCCATCGGGGTCGGTACGTGATAGACGCCGGCCGGGGTCGGCGTACAGGTGGACGCTTCGGTCGCCCACCCGCCACTGCCACGGCTGCGAATTGTGCACCGACGGAGCGCGGGTGGCCATCGACAGCGCCGTGCGAATCGTCGCGGTGTCAGGAAAGTGCACGGTCATCTCTTTCCACGCTCCAGGGGTGAAACACGAAGTTGTCATCTCAATATCGCGCCGTCCTCGGGTCACACACAGAGTCCGAAGTCCCTAAAGCTCGGGACCCGGCTGCGCGCTGCACCACCGCCGGTAGGCAGCCACGGCAGTCGGCAGCGTCATGTAGATATGGTCAGACCCGATCAGTTCGAGCATGCCCGCGGCGCGCAACGCCTCGCGCAGATCGTGTTTGACCCGCGCCATCGCAAAGACGATGCCCCGCCGGTTGCATTCCTGCCGGATGCCGTCCAGCGCGTCCAGAGCAGTCAGGTCCACTTCGACGTTGGCCTCGGCGTTCAGGACGAACCAGCGCACGGGCGTCGGTGACCGGTCGACGGCGGCCATCGCACGCCGGCGGAAGTCGTCGGCATTGGCAAAGCACAGCGGCGCGTCGTACCGATACACCACGAGTCCGGGCACCAGTTCGGCCTGCGGGTAGTCGTCGATATCGTGCATGCCGGCCACGCCGGGCACCAGGCCTTGCACGCTGTCGTGGGCACGGGCGATGCGCCGCATCAGTTCCAGGATCGACAGCGCGACTGCCACCAGCACCCCGTTGAGCACTCCGAACACCGGCACGCAGACGGCTGTCACCACCGCGAGAAGCAGTTCGCTGCGCCGGAATCGAGCGAGCCGGCGGAATTCCGCGATATTCACCAGCTTGATCGCCGCGAACACGACCAGTGCTCCCAAGGCAACGGAAGGAATAGCCGCGACCAGACCGCGCCCCCAGGTCGCGACGCCGAGGACAACGACCACGATCACCAGCGAATGCACCTGTGTGCGTGCACCCGCGGCCACACCGAGGGCGGTGCGGCTTCCGCTGGAACTCACCGGGAATCCCCGGGCCAGCCCCACCGCCAGATTGGCGACCCCCAGGGCGCGCAACTCGGCATTCGCATCGATGTCCTCACCGGCGCGGGCGGCGAAGCCCCGGGCGGTCAGGACGTCGTCCGAGAAGGCCACGATCGCGATTCCCAGTGCGGGAACGATGAGTTCGCGCAGCGTTTCCAGCGGTATCTCCGGTAGACCCGGTGCCGGTATGCCCAAGGGGATCGCACCGACCACGTCGATACCGTGCTGGTGCAGCGCGAAGACGGACACGATGATCGTGGCGCCGAGGACACCGATCAGCGGCCCCGGCACCTGGGGTACACATCGATCGACGGCCAGCAGGAAAACGAGCAGTCCGGCACCCAGAAACGCGGTGGGCCAGTGCAGGTCGCCCATATCCGCGAGGAGTTCGCGGGCCTGCCCCACCAGGTCGGTGCGAGAGAGGTCCAGCCCGAGCAGGGTGCCCGACTGGCTCACCACCATGGCGATCGCAATCCCGGTCATGTATCCCACCAGAACCGGTTTCGACAACAGGCCGGCCAGGAACCCGAGTCGGAGAACTCCTGCCAGGCAACAGGTCAGCCCGACCAGCAGGGTCAGCGCGGCCGCGCAGGCGATATAGCGCGCCGGGTCACCGTCGGCGACCACCACCGCCAACGCCGACGATGTCATCAGGGCGGTGGTCGATTCCGGACCGATCGACAGCTGCCGAGAGGAACCGAGCACGGCGTAGACGAGGAGCGCCGGCAGTGCGGTCCACAAACCCACGGCGGGACTGAGACCGGCGAGGGTGGCGTAGGCCATGCTCTGCGGCACCAGGTAGGCGGCGACGCTCAACCCCGCCTGCAGATCGCCCCGGAACCACTGCCGTTGATAGCCCTGCAGGTTGGCCACGCCCGGTGCCCAGTGGCGCCAGCCGGCGCCGCGACTGCTCATCCGGAAATATAGGTCGACGTCTCAGCCAGGACCAGGAATTCGCGCGGGCGATCCGCAGGGTGCCGATCCCGCTGTATCCGCATCAGGCGCATACTCCGATTCAGCGTCAACGGAATCAGGTGTGCGGTGACCGTCGCCGTGCGTGCCAGATGCCGGTAGGCGCCGCGTACGACATCCTCGACTTCCTCCAGCGGCCGTTCCGGGAACTTGGCCTGCACCTCGGCGATGACTTCACCCAACTCGTCCCGATCCATCGCACGAATGTGGCCCGTTGTCGGGACGGCATGATTGAGCACGGTCGGCTCCCCTTCGAGCAAAACTGCTCATTGTGTGAAGCATGTGCGCACAAACGTAACCCGCGAACGGCCGTCCGGCTTAGGGCCGAAAGACCCCGGGAGGCAGTCAATCGGCCGTCCTCATCCCAAGCAGTCCGCCATGACCGACGATGGACCGGTGAGCACACACATGATGTCGGCATGGCGGGTTACCTCTCCGGGCCCGCTCATTACACGTCCCCTTGACTACGTCACCACCACGGTCACAGAACCCGGCGAGGACGAGGTGCTGGTCGCCGTGACGGCGTGCGGGGTGTGCCGCACGGACCTGCACGTCACCGAGGGCGACCTACCGGTACACCGACCACACGTCACTCCCGGGCACGAGGTGGTCGGCGAGGTCGTCGGGATCGGCACCGGCGTCGGGCCGGGTATCGCCGTCGGCGACCGGGTGGGCGTCGCATGGCTCCGACACACCTGTGGGCGCTGTCGTTTCTGCGTGCGCGGTGCCGAGAACCTCTGCCCGGACTCGCGCTACACGGGATGGGACGCCGACGGCGGATATGCCGAATTCCTCACCGCACCAGCCGATTACGTGCATCCGCTACCGTCCGGCTACTCGGACGCCGAACTCGCCCCGCTGTTGTGTGCGGGCATCATCGGCTACCGGTCGCTGCTGCGGGCGCAGCTTCCGCCCGGCGGCCGGCTCGGCATCTACGGTTTCGGCGGCAGCGCCCACATCACCGCTCAGGTTGCCCTCGCCCAGGGGGCAGAGGTGCATGTCATGACCCGGGGCCGGCAGGCGCGCGAACTGGCCCTCGCACTGGGCGCGGCGTCCGCACAGGCAGCCGCCGACCCACCGCCGTTGCCGCTCGACGCCGCCATTCTGTTCGCACCGGTCGGTGACCTGGTGCCGCCCGCGCTCGAGGGTCTCGACCGCGGCGGCACCCTGGCGATCGCCGGCATCCATCTCAGCGACGTGCCCGCCCTGAACTATCAACGTCATCTGTTCCAGGAACGACAGATCCGGTCGGTGTCGTCGAACACGCGCGCAGACGCTCGAGAGTTCCTGGCGTTCGCCGGTCAGCACCGTATCGAGGTCACCGCACTTCCCTACGCGCTCGATCACGCCGACCGGGCACTGAATGACCTCAAGTCGGGGCGTATCGCGGGGGCTGCGGTGCTCCTACCGTGAGGGCCCGTCGACCGCCGGGATGCCCGTCACCGCGGACGGACCACGATCACGGCACTGCGCGCTCCGTGCGCCACCGCCGAACCCACCGAACCGAGCAGCAGGCCGGCAAACCCGCCGCGCCCATGGCTGCCGACGACCACCAGCTGAGCCGACTCCGACAGCGCGATGAGCTGCTCGGCCGGCTTGCTCTCCACCGCAGTGCGCTCGACAGCGACGTCGGGATAACGCTCCGACCAGCCGGCGAGCCGCTCGGCGAGGGTCTCCTGGGCATCGACGCGGAAATCCTCCCAGTACAGTCCCGGTACGGTCGCGCTGCGGTCGAGCCACGCATGCACGGCGATCAGCCCGACACCCCGCCGGGACGCCTCGTCGAAGGCGACCTCGACGGCGAGTTCTGAAGCAGGTGAGCCGTCGACGCCCACCACCACGGGCGCGTCGGCTGGACGGGACGACGCCGAAAAGTCCTCGTGGACAACGGCAACCGGGCCGTGGGCGTGATGCAACAGGCCTGCGCTCACCGAGCCGAGAACCAGACCCTCGATCTTGCCGAGCCCCCGACATCCCACCACGACCATCTGGGCGTCCTTGGACATGTCCACCAGCGTCCCGGCGGCACGACCCTCGACCATGCACTGGCGGATGGGGACGCGTGATTCATCGGAAATCCGCTGTGCCGCCGCGTCGACGGCATCGCGCATGATCTCCTCACCTCGCCGATCCCGCATTTCGAGGAAGTCCTCGGGGATGGGTACGTCGATCCAGGCCGCGGCGTCCACCTGAGCCAGCACGTGGACGAGGGTGAGCGGGAGGTCGCGCAGATCCGCATCACGCGCCGCCCACTCCAGCGCGGCCAGTGAAGCCGTCGAGCCGTCCACTCCCACGACGACCCCATAGGGACCCGCCGGTACACCGGATGATTTCATGTCGATCTCCTTACCTCTCGGCACGACGATATTGCGGGTGCAGCCGGGCGATCTGGAGGCGTTGGTCACCGCCGAGGTGCCAAAGGGCCCTACTGTGGCGCGGCTGCCACATGGCAACGTGGTCGCCGCAGACTCCGCCCGCAGCACAATGGTCACCCGCCCGCGGTCGGCTGCGGGAGGGTTGGACAGCCATGGTGACTGTGTTTCTCGTCGATGACCACGAACTGGTCAGACGCGGACTGATCGACCTGCTCAGCACCGACCCCGAACTCCAGGTCATCGGCGAGGCCGGTTCGGTCTCTCATGCGTTGGCGCAGATCCCCGCCCTGAGGCCGGACGTGGCAGTGCTGGACGTGCGGTTGCCGGACGGCAACGGTGTCGAACTGTGTCGTGACCTGCTCGCCCGGATGCCCGACCTCCGCTGCCTCATGCTCACCTCGTTCACGTCCGAGGAGGCCATGCTCGATGCCATCCTCGCCGGGGCCAGCGGCTACGTGGTCAAGGACATCAAGGGCATGGAGCTCGCCCGCGCGATCAAGGACGTCGGCGCCGGTCGGTCACTGCTCGACAATCGCGCCGCCGCGGCGTTGATGGCCAAGTTGCGCGAGTCGGCCGAACACTCCGATCCGCTCTCCGGGTTGACCGCCCAGGAGCGAACATTGCTCGCACTGATCGGCGAAGGCCTGACCAACAAGCAGATTGCCGCCCGGATGTTCCTCGCGGAGAAGACGATCAAGAACTACGTGTCCCGGCTGCTGGCCAAACTCGGGATGGAGCGGCGGGCACAGGCGGCCGCGTTCGTTTCCCGACTGAACCAGCCATCGCGCCTGGCCGAGTGATCGGCCGGGATCCAGCGGCGTTCGAGGCCGAATGACCCTTCCCTCGGGCGGCGGCGCGTCATAGGTTGGCAGTGCCGGGCGCCCGGATGGGCGGCGCGGCCCATCCTGGCGAAGGGATCGACCGATCATGGGCGGATCATTGGACGCGGGCATCCTGGTGGGTGTCGACGGGTCCCCGTCATCGGAGACGGCGCTGCGCTGGGCGGCCACCGAAGCCGCCCTTCACGACTCGGCGTTGACGATCGTCCACGCGGTTGCGCCGATCCTCGGCACCTGGCCGGTGCTGCCGCCGCCGGACGGATTGCTAGACTGGCAGCAGGAACTCGGCGCGCGGATTCTCGAAGACGCCGAAAAGATCGCCACGGAGACCACCCACGGCGCCGTCCGGGTCACGACAGCATTCAGCTCGGCCGCACCGGCGGCCAGCCTTGTCGAACGCTCCAAGCACGCCGGCATGGTGGTGGTGGGAAATCGCGGGCGGGGGGCCTTGTCGCGAACCTTGCTCGGCTCGGTCAGCACCGCACTGGTGCACCGGGCCCATTGCCCCGTCACCGTGACCCATGACGACTACCTGCCGCCGCATGACTCGAAGGATCCGGTCGTGCTGGGCTTCGATAGCTCCGCCGCATCCACGTCTGCCATCGCGCTGGCCTTCGAGGAGGCGCAGCGGCGTCGGGTGGAACTCGTTGTGCTGCACGCCTGGTGGTCACCGGGTGCCTGGGAGCTCCCCCGATTCGACTGGGATGACCTGCGACCGGACATCGAACGAGAAGTTTCCGCCGAGTTGGTGGACTGGCAGAAGCGCCACCCCGACGTGGCGGTCCGTCGCGTCGTCGTGCTGGACCAGCCCGCGCGCCACCTCGTCGAACAGGCGGAGACGGCACAATTGCTCGTCGTCGGCAGTCGCGGCTACGGCGCGGTGGCAAGTACCCTACTGGGCTCGGTCAGTTCCGCCGTCGTCCAGGCGGCTCGGGTTCCGGTGATCGTCGCGCGCAGCTGAGTCGGTTGCGGCACAACCACTTCAGGGTTGACGTGAGCCGGTCGTGGTGTGTCAGAGAGCACGGTCGAGAGGTCACCGCACCGCTTCACCGCTGGTGAGGTCGAGTGCGATGTCGACAAGCAGGTCCTCCTGGCCACCGACCATCCCGCGGCGGCCGGCCTCCTCTAGCAGTGTGCGCGCGTCGATGTCGTAGCGTTCCGCAGCCGCCTCCGCGTGACGCAGGAAACTCGAGTAGACGCCGGCGTAGCCCAGCGTCAGGGTCTCGCGGTCCACCCGGACCGGTCTGTCCTGCAAGGGTCGGACCAGGTCGTCGGCGGCGTCCTCGAGAGCGTGCAGGTCGCAGCCATGATGCCAGCCCATGCGGCTGGCGGCGGCGATGAACACCTCCAACGGCGCATTGCCCGCACCGGCGCCCATCCCGGCCAGCGAGGCGTCGACTCGGTTGGCACCGCACTGCACCGCGACGATCGAGTTCGCCACCCCCAGCGACAGATTGTGGTGGGCATGAATGCCGACCTCAGTTGTCGGCGAGAGGCTTTGGCGCAACGCATCGACCCGCTCGGCTACGTCACGCATCGTCATCGCGCCGCCGGAGTCGACAACATAGACACAGGTTGCGCCGTAGCCCTCCATCAACGTGGCCTGCCCGGCCAGCTCGTCGGGGGTGGTCAGGTGGCTCATCATCAGGAATCCGACGGCGTCCATGCCGAGTTCGCGTGCGGCGGCAAGGTGTCCGGCGGAGATGTCGGCTTCGGTGCAATGGGTAGCCACCCGAACCACGCTCGCACCGGCCCGGTGGGCATCTATGAGGTTTCTGACGGTGCCGATTCCCGGTAACAGCAATGTTGCCACCCTGGCGCGCTTGACCACTCCGGCAACGGCTTCGATCCATTCCAGGTCGGTATGCGCACCGAAGCCGTAATTGCACGTCGAGCCGGCGAGTCCGTCGCCGTGGGCGACCTCGACGGAATCCACCCCGGCGTCATCCAGAGCGGTGGCGATGCCTTTGACCTGCTCGATGCCGTACTGGTGACGAACGGCATGCATCCCGTCACGCAGCGTGACATCGCTGATGTACAGATCGTGCGTCATGACCGGGCTCCGGCAGTTCGGCTGGCGTGCAGGGCGATCCGCTCGGCGGTGGCTTTGGCTGCCGACGTCATGATGTCGAGGTTTCCGGCATATGCGGGTAGATAGTGGGCTGCGCCGGCGACTTCGAGAAGCACGGTGACCCGGGTGCCGGTGAACTTCCCTGTTTCCGGAAGGAACAGCGGACTGTCGGCGGCAAAAGTCTCGAACTGCACTCGCTGCTTGAGCCGGTAGCCGGGAACATACGCTCGCACCTGGTCGACCATCGCCTCGACCGACCGCTCGATCGCGCCGTGGTCGGCGTCTCCGTCGACAAGGCAGTAGACGGTGTTGCGCATCAACACCGGCGGGTCGGCGGGATTGAGGACCATCAGCGCCCGCCCGCGTTGCGCTCCCCCGACGGCCTGCAGTGCGGCGGCAGTGGTCTCGGTGAACTCGTCGATGCTGGCCCGAGTCCCCGGACCGGCGGACTTCGCCGAGATCGACGAGACGATCTCGGCATAGGACACGATGCCCACCTGTGCAACCGCGGCAACGATCGGCACCGTGGCTTGTCCACCACAGGTCACCATGTTGAGGTTCGGGGCGTCGAGGTGGTCATCGAGGTTGACTACCGGCACACAGTAAGGCCCGATGGCGGCCGGGGTCAGATCGAGGACGCGCACCCCGGTGTCCTTGAGTGTGGCCCAGTTCGCCCGGTGTGCGCCGGCGGAGGTGGCGTCGAAGACCAGCTTGATGTCGCCGAAGTTCGGCATCGCAAGCAGGCCGTCGATTCCGTCGGCCGTGATGGCGGCACCCATCCGTTGGGCTCGAGCGAGCCCGTCGGATTCCGGGTCGATGCCGACCATCGCGCCCATCGTCAGTGGGCCGTCGCTGCGTAGGATCTTGATCATCAGGTCGGTGCCGATGTTGCCCGAGCCGATGATGGCAACCGGCCACTCTTGTTGCGGTTCCATGCTTTTCCTCAGGTAAATGCCAGCGACACGGTGCCCAGGCCGCTGATGGTGGCCGTCGCGGTATCTCCGGGGTGGACGAACGCGGCGGTGGTGAACGAGCCCGACATGACGAATTGGCCGGGTGACAGTTTCGTGCCGAATGGGGCGAGCGCGTTGGCCAGCCAGGCCACCGCCGCTGCCGGGTCACCGAGTACCGCCGAACCCGAACCGGAGTCAGCCTCGGTCCCGTTGAGCCACAATGACGCTCGGGCAGCAGCGAGTTCGACGTCCCGGCTGTAGGGCACCCAGTCACCCAGGACCACCGCACCGGAGCTGGCGTTGTCCGCGACGGTGTCGCGCAGCGTCAGCTTCCAGTCGGCGATGCGACTGTCCACGACTTCGAGCGCTACTGCGACCGCCTCGGTCGCGGTCCGCACATCGTCGATGGTCACCTCCGGCCCGCACAGCGGTTCACGAAGGAGGAAGGCGACTTCGGGCTCGACGCGGGGTGCGCAGAACTGTCCGCACCGCACGGCGGCTCCGTTGGGCACCACCATGCTGTCGAGGATGTATCCGAAGTCGGGTTCGTCGACACCGAGCAGATTCTGCATCGGTGTGGACGTCAGCCCGATCTTGTGCCCCAACAAGGTTCGGCCGGTTGCCAGTCGACGGGCCAGGTTCAGCTGCTGAATCGCGTAAGCGTCGGCGAGGTCCATCCCGGGATAGCGTTGCGTCAGCTGACCGATCGGGGTCACGTCGGCATGAGCCACCGCGAGCAAGTCGGCGGCTTGCTCAATCTGGTCGCGGGTCAGGGTCATCACCGCTCGTTCTCTTCGATCATTCGCATGGCCGTTTCGTACAGCGCGTTGCCGTGAAGGGTGAACAAGGACACCAGATCCACGGTGTCACCGCCGATCTCCTTGGCAATGAACAGGCCGTCAGCACCGGCGATGGCGTAGGTCGCCAATTGATCGACCTGCGCCTCGGACAGCCCTAGCGCCAGTTCCCGAAGGCTCGTCGACAGCGCTTCGTGCGCCTGCTCGCGAACCTGGATGAACCTCGCGCGCGCCCGCGGTTCCACCGGCCGGCGCTCCAGCGCGAGCATGAGGCCGAGGCGAAGGAAGTCCGGTGAGTCCATCACCGCCTTGGCCGTGCCCACCGCGACCTCCATCAGGCGTTCCCGAGCCACGACGTCCTCGGGCAGCTGCCACACCTTCAGCCAGTGCTCGAAGCTGCGTTCGATCACAGCCGCAATCAGGTCGTCCTTGTCCTTGAAGTGCCAGTAGATCGAACTGGCCGGCAGTCCGCACTTGGCGCTCACCGCACCGATGCTGGTTCCCTCGTAGCCGCGCTCGGCCGCGATCTCGGTGGCCGCGTCGAGAATTCGGTTGCGGGACAACTCGCCATCCGCTCGTCGCGGGCGACGCTTGGGCTTGTCTGGCGTGGCCATCTTCTCCCTACCTCTTGACTCTGTAGTGATCGCTACATTACCGTAGCGATCACTACAGGACAAGTCCCCGGTGAACGCGGACACGGCAGACAGCTGAGAACAGCCATGAATGATTCGTCGACCTATGACGTGGCGATCGTCGGTTACGGACCGGTGGGTGCCACCGCGGCCAACTTGTTGGGCCACATGGGCCTCAATGTCGTGGTGGTGGAGCGCGACCCCGACATCTACTTCCGCGCACGCGCCATCTCCACCGATGAGGAGGTGGTGCGGATCTGGCAGCAGGTGGGGCTGGCAGACCGGCTCAACGCCGACATGCAACCCGGTGCGGGTGCGAGCTTCGTCGACGCGAAGGGCGAGGAGTTCGTGAAGCTGCTACCCATCGACCGGGGCAACGGGCACCCGCCGCAGCAGTTCATCTATCAGCCTGCGGTGGACAAAGTCCTGCGCGAAGGGGTCGACCGTTTCCCCAACGTCGCGATCCTGCTGGAACACGAATGCCTGCGCCTCATCCAGCACCCGGATGGCGTCGAGTTGATGCTCGCCGACCTGACCACAGATCAGTTCAAGCGCGTCCGCGCCTCCTATGTGATCGCCGCCGACGGGGGTTCGAGTTCGATTCGCGGACAACTGGGGGTCGGTTTCGGCGGCCGTACCTTCTCGGAGCGCTGGATCGTGATCGACACAAAGGTGCTCCACGAGTGGCCCGGCCATGACCGGCTCCGATTCCACTGCAACCCTGCCCGGCCCACCGTCGACTGCCCCACTCCGCTGGGGCACCACCGCTGGGAATTCCCGGTTCGCGCCGAGGAAGACGAAAAGAACCTGCTCAGTGACGACGCCATTTGGGATGTCCTGTCCGCTCAGGGAATCACCGAGGCGAATGTCGAGATCATCGGATTCGCCTGTTACAGCCACCACGTCCGGTTCGCCGAACGGTGGCGGGTGGGCCGGGTTTTCCTCGCCGGCGACGCAGCCCATGCGATGCCACCGTGGATCGGCCAGGGTATGTGCGCCGGCGTCCGCGACGTGGCCAATCTCTGCTGGAAACTCGACGCTGTTCTATCCGGCTCGCTGCCCGAAACAGTGCTCGACACCTATCAAGCCGAGCGACTGCCCCATATCAAGGAAGTCACCGGTCGGGCAGTCAAGACGGGCAAGCTCATCGTCGAGCGAAATCCACTGCGGGCCGCGGTGCGCAACCACTTCTTCCGCACCGCAGGCAAGGTGCCCTACTTCAACGACTGGCTGCGCGACCACCGCTGGCTACCTGACGCGCGTTATCGCGAAGGGCTGTTGGCGCGCAACGGTAACGACGCCGTTGGCTGGCTCATTCCGCAACCCTGGGTCACCGACGAGAAGGGCGATCGGGTTCGCCTCGATGACGTCATGGGCGGCCGGTGGACAATCCTGCATACCGCGCCGGCGGCTCCTTCCCCCGCATGGCGATCTGCCGGCGTGCCCGCAGTGAGAATCGCCCCACGCGGCAGCGCTCCGGCCGCCGAATGCGTCGTCGATCGTGACGGCACTCTGACCCGCTGGCTCGAGAAGAAGAAGGCATCCACCGTTGCCGTGCGGCCCGACGGATTCATCTTTGCCGCCGGCGGCGAGCACCCACTTCCCCCACCGCCAGCCGGATTCACCGTCCCGACCATCCACCGAGTTAAGGACCACGCATGACCAGAGTCGAATCTGAGCACACCGTCCGCGTCAACGGCGCAGACATATTCGTCGCCGATACAGGCGGAGACGGCCCGCCCGTGGTCATGCTGCATGGTGGCGGTCCCGGCGCATCCGGAGTGTCGAACTACTCGCGCAACATTGATGCCCTCGCAGGCTCGCACCGCGTGATCGTCCCGGATATGCCCGGCTACGGCCGTTCGGCCAAACACGTCGACCACCGCGATCCCTTCGGATACCTGGCCGACATGATCCGGGGCCTGCTCGACGAAATGGGCATTGCGACCGCGCATGTGATCGGCAACTCGTACGGGGGCGCAGCGGCCCTTCGACTGGCCCTCGACACCCCGCACCGCGTCGGCAAACTCGTCCTCATGGGGCCGGGAGGCATCGGCACTACGCGAGGTCTGCCCACCGAAGGGTTGAAGAGCCTGCTGTCCTATTACGGCGGTGAGGGTCCCAGCCGGGAAAAGCTGGCAGCGTTCATCCGCACCTATCTGGTCTATGACAGTGCGGCGGTCCCTGACGAGCTGATCGACCTGCGCTATGCGGCCTCGATCGATCCGGAAGTAGTGGCCCATCCTCCCCTGCAACGGCCGAAGGGGCTGCGGACACTCTGGCGGATGGATCTGACCCGCGACACACGGCTCAGCCACCTGAACAATCCGACCCTGGTGCTGTGGGGCCGCGACGACAAGGTCAACCGCCCTTCCGGCGGGCCGCTCCTGCTCAACCTCATGCCGAACGCGGAGCTCGTGATGACTTCACACACCGGGCACTGGATGCAGTGGGAACGCGCCGAGTTGTTCAACCAGCTCGTCACCGAATTCCTCGGCACCGAATCACAATTGGCGTTCTCGTGACCACGACCACAGACGTCTTCGGCAAGGTCCATCTCGGGTATCTCGTGATCGAGACTGAGAAGTTCGACGACTGGCGACGATTCGGCCGCGATGCCATCGGCATGCACGTCGATGAGACACTCCCGGACGTGATGCGGTTCCGGCTCGATGACAACGAATGCCGCTTTCTGCTGCAGCGGGGTTCAGCCGAAGACACCACGGCATTGGGCTGGCAGATCGATGATCACGCCACGTTCGACACCATCGAGGCGCGTATCCGCAGTCACGGCGTGCCGGTGACCGAGGGGGCCGCAGAGGAGGCCGCGCTGCGTGGCGTCGAGCGGTTTGTCCGGTTTCCCGGGCCCAACGGTTTGATTCAGGAGATGTTCGTCAACGCTCGAATATCCACTGTACCAATGCATATGGTGAATCACGGTGGATTCGTCACCGGCGTCGACGGTATGGGACACGTGGCGATCGCGACCAGCAAGCCGCACCAGATGCGTGGCTACTACAGCACGGTGTTCGACGCCCGGCTCAGTGATTACATCGACGAGACGATCAACGGACTGAAGTTCAAGATCCGCTTCCTACGAGTCAACGAACGCCATCACACCGTCGCCATCGCATCGGTGAACCGGCTGCCGCTCAACCCGATCCGGACCCGCATCCAGCACTGCAACGTCCAGGTCGCCGAACTCGACGACATGACCCTCGCCTATCAACGGGTCAAGCAACTCGGTTTCGACATGGCCCTGTCGGTCGGCCAGCACACCAACGACAAGGAACTGTCGTTCTACGCCGTCAGCCCGTCGGGCTTCGAGTGGGAAGTCGGCTGGAACCCGATCGTCGTCGACGAATCGACCTGGGAACCAACCACCCATCACGGCATCAGCATCTGGGGCCACACCCCGGAAGGGCAAACGATCATCGACACCCTCGAGCGGTTCAAGACCGGCGTCCAATCGGTGTGGCGTCCCGAG
Source organism: Mycobacterium sp. ITM-2016-00316 (assembly GCF_002968335.2). Taxonomy (NCBI): domain Bacteria; kingdom Bacillati; phylum Actinomycetota; class Actinomycetes; order Mycobacteriales; family Mycobacteriaceae; genus Mycobacterium; species Mycobacterium sp. ITM-2016-00316. The sequence goes on along the minus strand of NZ_CP134398.1, from coordinate 1,633,172 downwards.
GACGCCGTGCTCGCACTCGCCGGTTCCGGCATCGCCGACGACTGAGCAGGAGTGCATCTGACGCCCGCGGACCACAAAGGGCGCTACGCGCAACTATCGGCAGCCTTCCGCATCCGAACCCGACGACCTCACCCGGCAGGTGCGCAGCGAGCTCAACAAACCCATCCAGGAACGCACGCCGAGCTGAGGAACGCCCGAGCCAGTAAAAGTCAGCACTGACTGCACTCTTCGGAAACTCGGCTACCATGCCGAGATGACGACTGTCGACCCGCCCACCCGCAAGTCGCAAGCGAGCCGGCGTGCCAGCAGCCGAGCGCTCATCCTTGACGCCGCCGTCGATGTCTTGGTGGAACTCGGCTACAGCAGCACAACCACCGTGGCCATTCAGGAACGCGCCGGGGTTACCCGCGGCAGACTACTGCACCATTTTCCCTCCCGCGACGCCGTGCTGGTCGCCGCTGCGCATCACCTTGCCGGCGAGCGGATAGCCGAGATGGAGAGCTGGTTCGAACGCACCGACGACCCCGACCCCGGCGGATCGGAACGGATCGACACCGCAATTCACCAATTGTGGAACACCTTTCGTCAGCCCTACTTCTGGGCCGCAATGGAACTGTGGTCGGCCGCACGCACCGACATGGCGCTGCGCGACGAGGTTGCCACTGCCGAGCGCCGGCTCGGACGTGCGATCCAGAGCGTCATCGCCACGATGTTCGGGCCGGTGCACAGCAGTCACCCACAGTTCGACACCGTGCGCGACCTGCTGTTCAGCAGCATGCGCGGTGTCGCCCTCACCTACACCTTCATGGAACGCGATCCCGAGAAAGATCCGCATCTCGGGCTCTGGAAGTCGATCGCCCACCACTTCCTCCTCGAAGACCAAAACGAACTATAAACAGTCACACTCGACTGTTACTGTGGACTCGACACAGAAGGAGTGCAGATGTCGACCACGGATGCGCCGCCCGCCAATCCCCCGGTGCCGCGAACTCAAGACCACATGACCCATGATGTGTGGCTGCCGGACGAGATCATCGAGCTACGCATGGAGGCGCGGTCCGCCGTCGAGAAGCGGCTGGCGCCGTTCGCCCGCGAGATCGGGCAACGTGAGGAATCTGCCGACAGCTTCCCCTGGTCCGCGTTCCGCGGCCTCGCCGACGAGGGGATGTTCGCTGTTCCGTTCGGGTCCGAGTACGGGCGCGGATTGCAGCACCCGATGCTCGGCACCTGCACCGTCACCGAGGAGATCGCGTATCACTCGTCCTCCATGGCCGGCGTCTACGACGGCCAATGCATCCTGGTACCACAGACACTCACTTACGCTTCGGAGGAACTGCGCAGACAGCTGATCCCCGAGCTGATCAGCGGACAGACCGCGTTCTCCTTCGCCACCACCGAGCCGGAGACCAGTTCAGACCTCACCGCCGAGCGCATGCACACCGTGGCCGAGGACACCCCGGCGGGCTATGTGGTCAACGGCCGCAAGCGGTGGATCACGAACAGCATCGTGGCGGGCTGGGTGTCGGTGCTGGTGCGTGCCGGCGCCGGTAGCGACCGAGCGACGATGCTGCTGATCGACCTGTCGTCACCGGGCGTACGGATCGGCGTGCCGGACCTGAAGATGGGGCACCGCGGACAGATCACCGCTGACATCATTTTCACCGACGTTCTTGTCCCGCATGCCAACCTGCTCGGCCACGCAGGAAACGGCCTCAGCGTTGCGCTATCGGCGCTCGTGCGCGGCCGCGTCGGCATCGGCGCCGCGGGTGTCGGTGTCGCCCAGGCCGCCCTGGATCTCGCCGTCGCACGCCTGCGCACCCGCCACGTCTTCGGCGGACCACTAGGTGCGATGCAACATTGGCAGTTCACGATGGCCCAGCGCGCCACCGAAATCGAATGCGCCCGCACTCTTTACCAGAAGGCGGCCACCCTGCTCGACCGCGGCGACCGCAATGCCGAACCCGAAGCCGCAATGGCCAAGGCCTACGGCACCCGCTTGGCCAACGACCTGATCCGCGACGCGATACAGATCCACGGCGCTCTCGGTTTCGCCCGCCAGGTGGGCGAAACCGGAGAATCGGTCCGGCTGGAAGAGATGTATCGCGACGCCAAAATTCTCGAGATCTTCGAAGGCGCCAATGAACTCCAGCAGTGGATCGTCGCGCGGCAACTGATCGGCCGGGACGTCACCGGCTGAGTTCATCGCCACTCACCGCCCCATCAGGCAAGGTACGGGTGGCGCTCATCAGATACAGCCGCCGGCACAGGGATCGACGGGCTGCGCCGACTCCGGTGCCAGAATCCCTGCCCCGGTCTGCTGTTGGGTGTAGTCCACATCGCCTTCGAGCTCAGGAGCGATCGGCATGAATCTGCAGAGCAGCGACACCGCCAACGCACAAGGCTCATCCAGCGGATCAGCATGGACCGGAGCTGCCCCGACGACCGCCACGGCGACACCTACCGCGACAACGACCGCGCTCACGCAGCTCCTCGACAGCATCTGCTCACTCGGCTTCGAGGCGCCGGAGGGCCCGGAACGCGTACGGCGTCAGCACGGCGATCAGGACGAAGAACATCACGAACACGGCCCAGAAGTTCAAGAGTCCGTGCCAGGCGAACGGCCCGGTGCGCGCGAACGGCACAAGAGTGAGCGGAACGTAGACCGCGGCGGTGAGAAAGCAGACATAGCCGACCCATCGAGGGAACAGGGGCTCGCGGCGGCGATCCATCAGGATCGCGATTCCCAGAGCGGCGCTCTGCAGGAACGAGAACATGAACGTCAGATCGAAGAACAGCCAGCCGAAGTCGTACAGCGTCTGAATGGTCTCTGCCGAGCGGGATTCCGAACGAAATGCCGCCGTCTGCCAGACGACTGCGGGAACGGCGGTGACGACACCCGTCATCAGCCCGCCTATCAGTTCGGTCATGGACAACGGACCCATCGGACCTTCCATACGCCCGATGATCTTCGACAGCGCGATGCTCCACGTGTAGTAACACGGCGCACCAACGACCATCAGCACCATACCGATTCGAATGGCGGCCTCATGCTCCCGGAAGTATGCCGCGATGGCTGCGGCATCAAGGTCTTGGCTCGGCGGTGGCCAGAACCCGGCGAAGACCGCAAATCCCAACAGCCCCAGTCCGACGTAGACGCATACCGACCAGAGCGCAACCCGCAGCATCCGGTAGTCGCCACTCGTGCTCAGCTGCCCCTGGGCCCTCAACTCCGGACCGATCGTGGTTGCCATATTTCCTCCGCACGGTAATTCGAGTTGCGCAGCAGAGATCCGTCCGCGCGTGGCCATCGCCCACAACCGTGAATATAATCGAATTGATATTCAAAACACTAGACATCGGGTCATATACACGGCCGCGTGACCCCATGAAGCCCTTGATCAGAGCCACTTCGGCGGCGTCACAGTGCTTATTCTCTCTCGATATGAGGGTGCGGACCGCTGATCGCTCTCCCTGGAAGCCGTTCGGCCCCATCACTTTCGAGCAAGGTGATCAGATCGCGGAGGATGCCCGCAAGGCCTTCGATGTCCGGGGCCAACGCCGCCTGCTCGTACCCGACGAGCAGATACAGCGATGCGGCGGCGAACCGGTTCGCGCGCGGCTCGTCGACACCCATCTCGCGGGCGGAGTCGAGCACGACCCGGTGACGCAGCGAGTCAACTTCCGACTGAACCGCGGCGACCTCGTCGTCCACCCTGCTCCACGCGCGGATGGCTCCCTCAGCGGAGTGGTCCAGACGCACTGCGACGTCGACGAGACCCTCGATACGCCGACGAGGATCGGGCTCGGCGCTGATGATGGTGAGCTTCGCCAGCGTGCCGTGCTCTTTCCAGTACTGGATCAGCTGGCTGCGGTATGCCGCCCAACTGTCGAAGAAGTGATAGAAGGATCCCGAGGTCACACCAAGCCTGCGACACACTTCGGCCAGCTTGAGGCAGAGGTGACCGCGGTCGGCCAGAACTTCCAGACCCACGATCATGTAGTCCTCGCGAGTCACGATGAGTGCGACCGCTCCTGCGCGACCCGACTTGATCTCATTGACATATTCTAATTCATGATAAATAAAGTTGTCATGGACACTCATCCGGAAGCCGGCCTGACTGTGCCCGCCCATGACACCACCCGCGGTGGCCACGGGCCCGACGGCGCGGGGATGTGGACGCAGCCGGTCGCCGTCCTTGACTGGATGCTGGCCCACGACCTCGACGCCACGCCTCCCCTGACGATCACCCGCGTGGGCATCGGCCAGTCGAACATCACCACCGTGATCACCGATGCCGCCGGCGGCGAGTGGGTGATGCGTGAACCGCCACCAGGCACCTCGGCCGGCTCGGCACACGATCTTCTCCGCGAGGCGGGCATCCTGCGAGCACTGTCCGGTTCCGGCGTCCCGGTGCCACGGTTGGTCGGCACGGGCACGAGCCCGGAAGGGTCACCCTTTCTGGTGATGGAGCGCGTTGCGGGCGCCGCGCTGGAGAACGAGCAGGACGCTCATGCGCTCACCCCTGCTCAGCGGCGCGATCTCGGGGTCTCGGTGGCCGCAACGCTGGCCACACTGCATCGCCTCGACCCAGACATTCTCGGCATCGAGGTCTCGCGCAGCCCGTACGTCGCGCGGCAGATCCGCCGCGTGACGGCGGCATGGGATCTCGTCTGCACCGAGAGTCGCCACGACCGTGACTGGCGGGCGGTGCGCGACGGACTGGCGGAACGCATGCCGCAGGCCGGTCCCCCGGCGATCATGCACGGCGACTATCGGCTGTCGAATCTGCTGGTTTCCGCGGGGCGGATCACCGCAGTTCTGGACTGGGAGCTCTGCACTGTCGGCGACCCGCTGGCCGACCTGGCCTGGTTGCTCGACGACTGGCGGCCCGCAGACGAGCCCGCCATCGTGATGCCCAGCCCGACCAGGGCCGGCGGGTTCCCCGACCGCGACGAGATGGTCTCCGTGTACCGCGAGGTCACCGGGTGCCGAGTCGATGAGCTCGACTACTACCGGGCTTTCACGCAATGGCGCGCAGCCAGTCTGCTGGAGGGAGTCCGGGCGCGTCGCCGCTCCGGGGCAATGGGGTCACATGCCGCCATCGACCCAGAAGAGCTCGAGGACTCCATCGGTGTGCTCTTGACGTCGGCGGCCGCGCAGATCCGAGCGACGCGCTGAGTTCACTCAGCCGGGCGCGGCCTCGGTGAGACCGTGCCGAATGATCGACTGGGCGTTGTGGACAACAGCTTCCACCGAGCTACGCCGCGGGTTCCACCATTCCACGGCCCAGTTCAACGCCCCCAGCACCAGCATCTGCGCGATGTAGAGATCCAACTCGGGGCGCAATATGCCCTCCCTGGCCACGTCGTTGATCAGCCTGCGCCAGATGTCGCCGTAACGTTCTTCTTCGAGGATCTGCCGCTTGCGAATGGCCTGCGGCACCTGGCCCGCATTCCGGATTGCCGCCGTCGTGTAGTCAGAAATCTCAAGCTCATGACGCAGATGCGCTTCAGCGGCGCTGAGCAGCTTGTCCAGCGGCGGCGTCCCATCTGGAATGTTGTCCAGTGCCGACGCCACGTGCTCGCGCATATCGGCGATCCCGGCCCACATCACCTCTTCGATGAGCTCGTCCCGAGAGGGAAAGTAGTAGTAGATTGCCGGTGCCTGCAGGTCCGCAGCCGCCGCGACATCGGTGAGACGCAGTCCCGCGTAACCGCGGTCCGAGAGCACCCGCGCCGCAGCATCGAGGATGCGAGATCTCGTCAACACCGACTTAGATTCCGTCACCGGATCCTCGACAACCGCCTGATCTACCGGCGCCGACAGCCGATTGCTTTGCCTGGACATTTCCACATGATACGACCGAAGCGGCCAGCGCACCCGCACCGCACAGTCACCGTACTTAATCAAAAATAAAAAATGCTTGACGCCGACCGCCTCCGTTGCGCACAGTGATCACGTGACATCCGCCCCATTGCCGATGACGGAGACCCCATCAGGTGCCCCCCGCGTGCCGAAACGAACGCGACGGGGGCGCGCGGTGCGTCTCCTGCTCGGCGTCGCCGTCGCCGGTGGCGTCATCGGCCCGAACATGGCAGCCATCGCTCACGCCGACGAGGTGGCCTTCCTGGTCAATGTGACGGTTCGTCCCGGCTACAACTTTTCCAGCGCCCAAGCCGCGCTCGGCTACGGGGACAGGCTCTGTGAAAAAGTCAGATCCGGTAGCCCCTACGCATCGGTCATGTCGGACGTGAGGCACGACTTCGGCATCACCGACGAGTACCAGGCGTCCTACCTCATCACCCAGGCAGCCAACGAATTGTGCCCCGACGCCATCTGGCAGCTGCGCAACTCTGCTGCCGGCTACCCAGGGTCGGAGTAGATCGATGCAACCGACCATCCGTGCAGACCGCAACAGACGCGAGTCGACCGCCGTTTTCGTACGCGGATCCCTCGCGGTGAGCGCCGCGGTGCTGATCGCACTGGCGACCGCGGCGACATCGCAGGCAGATAACCGCAGGCTCAACCAGAGCGTGATCGCCAATGTCTACACCGTGCAACACCAGGCAGGCTGCACGAACAACGTCGTGAACAACCCACAATTGCAGCTCGCCGCGCAGTGGCACACCCGCGATGTGATGGGCCACCGCGACCTCACCGCCGAACTCGGCTCGGACGGATCGACACCGCAGTCACGCGCCGACGCCGCCGGCTATCGCGGTGTCGTGCAGCAGACTGTGGCGATCAACCCCGCTCTGGCCATCAACGGCATCGAGCTCATCAACCAGTGGTACCGCAACCCGACAGCGCTGGCCACCATGCGGAACTGCTCGAACACTCAGATCGGCGTGTGGTCGGAGAACAGCCTGGATCGCACGGTCGTCGTGGCGGTGTACGGTCGGCCGGCCTGAACTGCGGGTGCCGGAAGGACAATCCGCACGGACGCAATTCTGTTGATTGCCAGCACATCACACCGGTGACAACGATCGATGACGCAAGCGCTAGGAATGACATGGAATCGACAGCCACACTGATCGGGCAACCGACGTCCGCGACAACGGGGTGCACGGTCGGCTTCTCAGGATCGGTCGAAGCACGGTTCGGCCTGAAAAATTGCCGTTCAACAGGATCCGGCGGGAACCGCTGCGAATACACCGCGCCTCCGTGGGCGCGCGATTCCCACGGGCAGGTACGGGTCGGCGCATTGATGGTTCTGGCCGACCACATCCTCGGCGAGCTGCCCTACGTGTGCCGGCCGCCCGGGACATGGTCGCTGACCTCCGAACTGACGCTGGACATCATCAGCGAAATGTCGTTTTCAGAAACGTATTTCGCTGAGGGACGCGACATCTCCACCGGCACCGACCTATTCGTTCGGTGCGATATCACCGATGCCGCAGGCAGGCTGGTGGCGGTGGGGACCACCCGTTGTGCGTACGTCGCCGGGAGCACCGTCAGCCCGGCCGCCGCCGGTTCCGGGAGGCGTAGGCAGCCGGCCGCGACAGACGACATCGGCCAGTTCCTCGGACTGGACTACCAGCAGCACAGCGACGGTCTGCAGGCGACACTGGCCGACCCCGGGAGCTGGGTCAACGGGTTCGGCATCATGCACGGTGGGGTATCGGCTTGCGTCACCGAACTGGCGGCGGCGGAGGCCATCTCTGCACACAATCCCGACCTGTCCACCGCGCACGTGCACACCAGCTATCTACGGCCGGTCGTCGTCGGAGCGCCGTTCGTCGCCGTCGCCCGGCCGTACCACGTGGGCAGGTCCTCGGCCGTCGTCGAGGTCCTCGGCTACGGCAGCGGAGGCCAGTTGTGCACTGTGTCCACGGTGACCGCCCGGCGTCCAGGCCGCGCCCATCCCAATCAACCCACATCACCGCGATGATCACCGAGTACAGGAGTTCGATGAGCACAGTTCTACGCAAGGGCGATGTCGTTCGCGGCGCGACGGTGGTCAACGCTTCGCCAGACGACGTGTACGACGTGGTGTCGGATATCCGCCTGATTCCGGAATGGAGCCCGGAGTGTGTCCACGCAGAGTGGATAGCTCCCAACGTGTTTCGCGGAACGAATCGTCGCCGGCTCGGCCGGTGGTCGACAACCGCCAACGTGGTCACCGCGGATCCGGGTCGAGAGTTCAGCTTCGCCGTACAGCTGGGTGGGGCAGATTTCACGACGTGGAGCTACCGGATGGAGTCCCACCCGTCGGGTTGCCTGCTCAGTGAAGAGATGCAGATGCGTGTGGACCTGCCGCTGGCGGCGCTGCTCTTCGAGAGAATCGCGCTGCGCGTCAAGGATCGACGTTCGGATCTGCGGGGCAACATCGACCAATCGCTGCGGCGGATCAGGGAACTGATCGAATCCGGACAGCATCGACGGGGCGCACAGTGAGCGCGGCTCACGCGTCCGACTACATCGTCGTCGGCGCGGGTTCTGCTGGGTGTGTCATCGCCTCACGATTGGCGGCCGCCGGTGCGGCCGTGACACTCATCGAGGCCGGCGGCACCGAGCGTCGTCCCGACGTTCGGCTACCGTTGGGCGTCGCCAGCCTGTTCGCCACCGCGAACTGGCGGTATCCGACTCTCGCCGATCCGAGTAAGCACCATCAGCGCAGCGCCTTCGCCAGTGGACGCGTCGTCGGCGGCAGCGGGTCGATCAACGCCATGGTGTACGTGCGAGGGCGGGCGGCCGACTACGACGGATGGGCTCACGCGGGGGCAACCGGGTGGGCGCACCAAGATGTCCTGCCCGCCTTCCGATCGATCGAGAACTGGTCCGGTGGCCAGGATGCCTATCGCGGCGCCGGCGGACCGATCGACGTCACCTGGTGCGGACACCGGCACCCGGTCGATCAGGCCTTCATCGAAGCCGCGGTCGACGCCGGATATACCCGCAACCCGGACCAGAACGGGCACGTCCAGTTCGGTATCGCGCCGGTGCAGGTCAACCAACATCATGGCCTGCGATGTTCTGCCGCAACAGGCTATTTGCGCAGTCTGCCCTCCGATCGGCGGCCCCGACTACTCACCAAGACACCGGTCGAGAAGGTCCTGATCGAAAAGGGCCGCGCCGTCGGTATCGTGTCGCGTGGCACAACGCTGCGCGCCAACCAGGGCGTCATCCTCAGCGCCGGGGCCATCGGCACTCCGGCGGTCCTGTTGCGTTCGGGCATCGGGCCAGACGGCGCGGTCGCCGATCTCACCGGAGTCGGTGCCAACCTGCAGGATCATCTCGTCGTCGCACAGCACTGGTCCTGCGAGGTTCCCACCGTCAACACCATGGGCCCGCTGCGGGCGGCACGCGCGGTCGGCTCACTCGTCGTCCACGGAACCGGGCCGCTGACGACGACGCCTTTTGAGGCACAGCTGTTCACCGATGAATTCCAGATTGCGATCAGTCCGATCCGTTATCAGCTCGACCCGGTACGGGGGCGAGCCAGGATCCACCGCAAGGACGCCTTCACCGTCTACACCGTCCTGCTGCATCCGGAATCGCGTGGACGGGTCGAGCTTCGCGATGGCCGCCCGGTGATCGACCACCCGCGCCTGGCCCACAAGCATGACAGGATCCGACTTCTCGACGGCACGGCGCTTGCTCGCGATCTCGTGGAATCTCAGTCCGCCATGCGCGGCCTGACGGGGCGTTATCTCGATGACAACGGCACCCGCGGCGCAGACTGGCTGGCCACCAACGAATCCAGCATCTATCACGCGGTCGGCACGTGCCGGATGGGCACCGACGAACACTCCGTCGTCGACCCCGCGCTGCGTGTGCACGGGATCGACGGCCTGCGTGTCGTGGATGCATCCGTGATGCCGACCATCACATCCGGCAACACCAACGCCCCGACGATGATGATCGCGCATCGAGCCGCCGACTTGGTCTTGCACGGCTGAGTGTGCCTCCGCGCCAACCCGAAAGGACCAATTCAGCGCATGAAACCAGACATTGAGGACGGCGCTGTGCGGCCGCAGCGCCGGCGCCGGTCGATAGCGATGACCCCTGACGAGGTCGACACCTTTCTCTCGGGCCAGCGCACCTGCCGCGTTGCGACCGTGACGCGCTCCGGCCAGCCGCATGTCACGCCGCTGTGGTTCGGCTGGGACGGTACGTCTTTATGGCTGTACTCGATCACCGACAGCCAACGGTGGTCAGATCTCAGCCATGGTTCGCAGGTCGCCGTCGTCATCGACGACGGCGATCATTACGGTGAGCTTCGCGGTGTCGAGATCCTCGGCACCGCCGCGGTGGTAGGTGAGGTACCGCGGCGCGGCATCGTTCATCCCGAACTTGCCGAACCCGAACGACTGTTCTCCGAAAAATATTTCCGTGCAGACGAATTCAGCTACGACGGCCGCCATGGCTGGCTGCGCATCACACCGGCGATTCTGCGGAGTTGGGACTTTCGCAAGATTCGGACCGCGAAGCACTAGGCGTAGAGATACAGACCGATCAGCACGGCTGCCACCACCACATTCCAGGCCCCGAAGATCGCCGTCAACCCGACCGGCGCGTTGCGCAACTCCATGAAGTACCGGCCCACGAAGTGCACCTTCGCAAAGGAAATCACCAGGATGCTGATCGCTGCGTACCTATCTGGCAGGTCATGGCCGACGCCGAGGACCCAGGACGCCAGCGTCGCAGCGACCAGGATGAACCATACGACGGTAATGCGGTCACGCAGAAGGGTTGTCAGCATCATTTCACCAAGTACAGGAGCGGAAAGATCACAATCCACAGCAGGTCGACCATGTGCCAGAAACACGCAGACCCTTCCAGGTAGCGCTGCTCGCGGGCTTCATATGCGGGTTTGCGGGTCAGCTTGACGACGAACCACAACAGGGCCAATCCGATGGCGACGTGAACCAGGTGCAGTCCGGTCATCACGTAGAAGTACATGAAGAACTGATTCGTGGCCGGCACCAGCCCGTGGGAGATCTTCTCGCCGTACTCGATCGCCTTGTTGAGCACGAAGATGAACCCACAGAGCATGGCGCCATAGGTGAGCCAGCGGGCCAACCCACGGGCATCTCTGCGCATGGCACGCACGGCGGTGACCACCAACAATGAACTGGTCAGCAGCACCACCGTGTTGACGACACCGAATGTCTGGTTGAGCTGGAGTTGGGATTCGTTGAACTGAGCCGGTGCTTCGCCGCGGTAATAGAGGTATACGCCGAAAAGCATTGCGAAAACCGTCATATCGCCGAAGATGAAGACCCACATGCCCTCCTCGCCGGGAAGGTGGCGTGCGGCGGTGACCGGCTTGCGCGCCGCACCGCCATCCACGTGCACTTCCACCATGCCGCAGCCCTTCGTCGCCGAGATCAACCTGTGGAGATAATTTAACATAAAGTAAAAACGCAGGTATTGTGCTTCCCATGCCTAGTCTGCTCAGCGAGGAAGAGACCCTGCTCGTCGAGACCGTGCGGTTGTTCGTCGACCGTGACGTGAAACCGACCGTTCGCGAGGTCGAGCACGCCAACGAATACCCCGCGGCCTGGATAGACCAGATGAAGCGCATCGGTATCTACGGCTTGGCGGTGCCCGAGGAATACGGCGGAACCCCCGTGTCGACCGCGTGCTACGTGATGGTCACCCAGGAGTTGGCTCGTGGCTGGATGAGCCTGGCCGGCGCGATGGGTGGTCACACCGTCGTGGCCAAGCTCGTGTCACAGTTCGGCACCGACGAACAGCGCCAGAAGTATCTCCCCGTGCTGGCCACCGGCGAGATGCGGGCCACCATGGCACTGACCGAACCCGGCGGCGGTTCGGACCTGCAGGCCATGACCACCACCGCGCTGCCTGCGGCGGACGACGAGTCCGAACTGGTGGTCAACGGCTCGAAGACGTGGATCTCCAACGCGCGCCGCTCGGGACTCATCGCCCTGCTCTGCAAGACCGACCCCAAGGCCTCCCCCAAGCACGCGGGCATCTCCGTGCTGCTCGTCGAGCACGGCCCGGGCTTGACCGTGTCCCGGGATCTGCCCAAGCTGGGCTACAAGGGCGTGGAGAGCTGCGAACTGTCGTTCGATGACTGCCGCGTACCGGCGTCGGCGATCCTCGGCGGCGTTCCCGGCAAGGGCTTCGGCCAGATGATGAAGGGGCTCGAGACGGGCCGCATCCAGGTGGCGTCGCGGGCACTGGGCGTGGCGACCGCCGCGCTCGAGGACGCCCTGGCCTACGCGCAGGACCGCGAGAGTTTCGGTCAACCGATCTGGAAACACCAAGCCATCGGGCACTACCTCGCCGATATGGCCACCAAGCTCACCGCCGCCCGCCAGTTGACGCTCTACGCGGCGGAGCGCTATGACAGCGGCGAACGAGCCGACATGGAGGCCGGCATGGCCAAACTGTTCGCGTCCGAGACCGCGATGGAGATCGCACTCAACGCCGTCCGGATTCACGGCGGGTACGGGTACTCGACGGAGTACGACGTTGAGCGCTACTTCCGCGATGCGCCCCTGATGATCGTCGGCGAAGGCACCAACGAGATCCAGCGAAACGTCATCGCGGCGCAACTGGTGGCACGCGGCGGCATCTGAGGCGCGGGACTCCCGCGCGCCGGGTCGACCGCACGTGAGTGGCCAACGCTCCTATCATCAAGCGATGCCCAAGAAGCCAACAGCCGTCGAGGCGAGCGATACCAAGGCCCAGCGCACGCGAGTGCGGATCCTGGACGCCGCTGCCCGAGTCCTCAGCGTCAAAGGCTATGCCGGCACGCGACTGACGGATGTGGCACAACAAGCCGAGCTTCAGGCCCCCGCGATCTACTACTACTTCAAGTCGCGGGACGACCTGATCGAGGAAGTGATGTTCTGCGGCATCAGCGATCTGCGCACGTACCTGCAAGACGCGCTCGACGCGCTGCCCGCCGGCGTCGGCTCGATGGACCGCATCATGGTGGCGGTCGAATCGCATCTCCAGCATGAACTGGAACTCTCCGACTATGCGCGTGCGTCGATCCGCAACTCCGGTCAGATCCCCGATCACCTCAAGACCCGGCAGAAAAAAGAGGAAGCGGCGTACGACCGCATCTGGCGTGGTCTGATGAAAAACGCCGTAGCCGACGGGCAGATCCGCTCAGATCTGGACGACCGTCTGGCCCAGGCCCTGGTGCTGGGCGCATTGAACTGGGCTGCCGAATGGTGGGATCCGCGGCGCAACTCGGTGCAGACCATGGTCGACAACGCCAAGGTCTTCGTGCGGCACAGTTTGATCCCGACAGCCCCACCCCCGGCGCGGCGCCGCCGATAATGGCCGGCAGCCCACGTGCGCGAGGCCGAGCTACTCCCATTTTTGATTCTATGTTAAATTAATTTCATGACTGAAGCTTTCATCGTAGACGCCGTTCGTACACCCGTTGGCAGGCGGAAAGGTGGCTTTGCGGCTGCGCACCCGGCCGATATGGCCGCGCACGTGATCAAGACCGTGGTGGGGCGTCATGACATCGACCCTGCGGCCATCGACGACGTGATCCTGGGATGTCTGGACAATATCGGCTCCCAGGCCGGTGACATTGCCCGCACCGCCGCCCTGGCGTCCGGGTTGCCCGAGTCCGTTCCCGGAGTCACGATCGACCGCCAGTGCGGATCCGCCCAGCAGGCAGTGCATTTCGCGGCCCAGGCCGTGATGAGCGGAACCTCCGATCTGATCGTGGCCGGCGGCGTCCAGAAGATGAGCCAGTACCCGATCCTGAGCGCATTCGCAGCCGGCGAGCCCTTCGGGTCCACCGACCCCTGGACCGGCTGTGAGGGTTGGCGGGCGCGCTACGGTGACCAGGAGATCTCGCAGTTCCGCGGCGCCGAGATGATCGCCGAGCAGTGGAACCTCAGCCGCGAGGACAATGAGCGCTTCGCTCTCGCCAGCCATCAGCGCGCCCTCGCGGCGATCGCCGAGGGCCACTTCACCAGGGAAATCACCGAATACGCCGGCATCAGTGTCGACGAGGGCCCACGACCGGACACCTCCCTGGAGAAGATGGCGTCGCTGCCGACCCTGGTGGAGGGCGGCGTCCTGACGGCCGCCGTCGCCAGCCAGATCTCCGACGGCGCCGCCGCCCTTCTGGTGGCCTCGCAGGCCGCGGTCGATCGGTTCGGACTCACTCCGCGCGCCCGGATTCACCACATCTCGGTCCGCGGCGCCGATCCGGTCATGATGCTGTCGGCACCCATTCCGGCCACCCAGCATGCGCTGAAGCGCGCGGGGCTGTCCATCGACGATATCGACACCGTCGAGATCAACGAAGCCTTCGCGCCGGTGGTGCTGGCCTGGCTCGCCGAGCTGGGGGCGGACCCGGCCAAGGTCAACCCCAATGGTGGAGCCATCGCCCTCGGCCACCCCATCGGCTGCACGGGGGCCCGGCTGATGACCTCAATGCTGCATGAGCTGGAACGCACCGGCGGTCGCTACGGCCTGCAGACCATGTGCGAGGGCGGTGGCCAGGCCAACGTGACGATCATCGAACGGCTGTAGACGATGCAACGATCGCTGTACGAGGCCGATCACGAGGCATACCGAGAGACCGTCCGCGAGTTCCTGGAGCGTGAAGTCGTTCCACACCAGCATGATTGGGACCGTGATCGTTGGATCGATCGGGCCGTCTTCGCGCGTGCAGCCAAGTCGGGGATCTATGCCTTGCAGATCCCCGAGGAGTTCGGCGGATCCGGCGAACCCGACTACCGATACCGCATGATCGTCTGCGAAGAGGTGGCAAGGATCAACGCATTGTCGTTCGGTCTCACCGTCAGCTTGCAGGATGATCTGGTGCTGCACTACCTGCTCGACCTGACCAATGGCGACCAGAAGGCGCGCTGGCTGCCCGGTTTCGCGGCCGGCGAGTTGATCGGCGCACTGGCGATGACCGAGCCCGGCGCCGGCAGTGACCTTCGGGGCATGCGCACCACGGCACGCCTCGAGGGTGACACCTGGATTCTCAACGGTCAGAAGACCTTCATTTCCAGTGGCATCATGTCCGATGTCGTCGTTGTGGCCGCCAAGACCGATCCGGCGGGCGGTTCCAGGGCCTTCAGCCTCTTCGTCGTCGAACGCGACACCCCGGGATTCGAACGGGGCCGAAAACTCGACAAGATCGGCCTGCCCGCACAGGACACCTCGGAGCTGTACTTTCGCGATGCGGTCGTGCCGGCAGCGAACCTGCTGGGCGAGCCCGGCCATGGCCTTCGCTACCTGATGAGCCACCTGCCGCGCGAGCGCCTGGGCGTCACCGCGAAGGCGATGGCCACGACCCGCGCCATCTTCGATATGACCGTCGAGTACTGCAAGAACCGCCAAGCCTTCGGCGGTCCCCTGACGGACAAGCAGCATGTCCGTTTCGAACTGGCCGAGATGGCCACCGAAATCGACATCGCCGAGGCCTACACCGATCGCAGCGTCCTTGCCTACAACGCGGGCGAATTGACCGCCGTAGACGCCGCGAAGGGCAAGTGGTATCTGAGCGAGCTGCAGAAACGGGTCATCGACCGTTGCCTGCAGCTACACGGTGGCTACGGCTACATGCTGGAGTACCCGGTGGCGCGCGCCTACCTCGACACCCGAATACAGACGATCTACGGAGGCACGACCGAGATCATGAAAGAGATCATCGGTCGCGACGTCGCCGCTTCCTGAGCCCGCACCACGATATGCGCGGGCCGAGCAGATGCTCGGCCCGCGCTTTCGTTCTCGGAGCGCTCATCAGGCCCACGAGACCTGTGGCTACCCGGCGGAATGCGCCGAAATGCTTGTGCCGCGAACATTTTCAAATCTATACTAAAAATTCACCGTCTTTCGAACTGAGGAGCAGCCGGTGTCCAGCAGCCCAATGGATTCGGTCACACAACAGTCGGCTCTGGCCCCTGCCGGCAGCGAAAAAGGCAGGCCCTACGACACCGTGGATATCTCGCCCACAGCATTCTGGGCACAGTCGGCCGAACAGCGGGACGTCGCCTTCGCCGAACTGCGCCGGCGAGCACCCGTCAGCTGGCAACCACCCGCCGAGAGCGATCTGGCGCCGTCCGGCATTGCCGGCTTCTGGGCGGTCACCTCGCATGAGCTGATCCGCGAGGTCAGCACCCATCCCGAGATCTTCTGTTCGGGCGAGGGTATTCAGCTCGAAGAGGTTCCGGACGAGTTCCTCGAGGCCGCGTCGTCGTTTCTCGCCATGGATGGTCAGAAGCATCTGACGTACCGCAGGTTGATGAGCGGGTCCTTCACCCCGCGGCAGGTCAAGCGGATCGAAGACCAGATCCGCCACCGGGCCGCGACCATCGTCGACGATTTCCTCGCCAAGGGTTCCGGCGACTGGGTGGAGCACGTCGCCAAGCAGATGCCCATGAACACCATCTACGACATGACCGGTCTGCCTTCGGGACAGCGCGAGGAAGCGGCCCACTTCGCCGATGAGCTCGCCGGGTGGAACGATCCCGATATTGCCGCGGGCCGCTCGTCGGCCGAAGTCTTGAACGACGCCCTGATCGGAAACCTCAGCATCGGGCTGGAGTTCGCCGCGAGCACCCGCGAATGCCCCCGCGACGACATCTGGTCGAACCTGGTGGCGGCCCAGGTGGACGGTCACGAACTCACCGACGACGAGCTCGCCTCGATGTTCGTCCTGACCTCCTTTGCCGGTAACGACACCACCCGCACCACCCTGTCTCTGGGTGTCAAGGCCTTCGTCGACAATCCGGATCAGACCGCCTATCTGCTGGAGGATTTCGACGGACGCATCGACGCGGCGATCGACGAGGTCCTGCGCTGGGTGACGCCCGTCATGACGTTCCGCCGCACGGCCACCCGGGACACCGTCCTGGGCGGACGGCAGATCCGCAAAGGCGAATGGGTCGTGATGATGTACTCCTCGGGCAACCGCGACGAAGTCGAGTTCGCCGATCCCTGGACCTTCGACATCTCCCGTAAACCCAATCAGCATGTCGCATTCGGCGGCGGCGGTCCGCATTACTGTCTGGGCGCGTTTCTGGCCAGAATGCAGATCAAGCACATGCTCGACCAGATTCTGCACCGGCTGCCCGATTTGCGGCTCGCCGAGCCCGACATGCTGGTCAGTAACTTCGCCGCGGCCGTGAAGACCATGCACGCCGACGCCCGCTGCCCGGTCCAGCACTGACATGAAACCGGCACCCACATCAACCCCGTTGTCGGTGTGGGTGCCGGTGGTCCGGTAGCCCGACATGTCGGGCCTCCTGGAATCAGGCGGCCCGATCGAACAGGCCCTCGATCAGCCTTCGACGATCGGTCCAGCCCGCCGCACGCAAGTCCACGTGGCCCGTCTCCGTCACGATCACCTCGACGTCGTGAGCTGGAGTGGAGGCCGGTCGGCTCAGCGCGTCGACCAACGTCGACCGGCCGTTGAACGCAGCCGGAACGGCGATGATCGACAGGCCATTCCGGTTCATCCGCGCCGCGGTGCAATAGTCGGGGTGACCTCCGATGCCACCGACAACCTTGTCGCCGACGCCCTCGACATTGATCTGACCGAACCGATCGATCTCGATCGCGGTATTGACGGCGACGAACGGCGCTCCGCGGGAGAGTCGCGTGAGGTCGTGGCTGTGCTCGATACCGCGCAGGATGGCCCTGCCATTCGCCCAGTCGTACAACTCGGTGCTGCCGAACAGGTAGGTCGCCGACGGTTCACCGACCAGAAGTCCTCTGCGCTCGAGATCCAGTACGGCGTCGGTGAGCAACCCGGTGTCGATGGCCAAGGGCTTGGTACTCCGTTGCAGTAGCGCGGTGCCGAGTTGCCCTGGGCCGTACTGCAGTCGGGCGCCGGCCGGGATCAGAGCCAGAACACGGTCGGCCAGTGCCTCATGAACGGCCGCCGCACCCTTGGATGGTATGTCGGCCGGTGCGTCACCGGCGTATCCGATGACTGTCACGGCCTCGGCCGGCAGCGCCGGTTCAGCGCTCGCGGTGGGCGCGCCGTCATCGAGCACCGCCCATACCGGGACACCGAGATCCACCAGGGCGCGCTGCCAGGAGATCTCGGTGCAGAAGTGCAGCCCGTCCCCGCGGCTCGTCATCCGGGT
Organism: Mycobacterium sp. ITM-2016-00316; assembly: GCF_002968335.2. Lineage (NCBI taxonomy): Bacteria > Bacillati > Actinomycetota > Actinomycetes > Mycobacteriales > Mycobacteriaceae > Mycobacterium > Mycobacterium sp. ITM-2016-00316. The sequence goes on along the minus strand of NZ_CP134398.1, from coordinate 1,615,118 downwards.
GATCAACACATCGGGTCGCAGGTGCCCGCCCAGCAAGGCCGGAATCGCGGCCATGCTGACCGGCACGGCGCTGGTCACCGGACTTGGCAGCAGCGCGCGGACACCCCACCCTGGCATCAGGGGCACGATCCGCGCGAAGGCGTCCGGCGTAATCCCTTGCGGTGCCACCGGACTCCATCCGAGTACCAGCGTCACCCCTGGCGTCTCGGCGGCAAAGGCACTCAGGACCGCACCAATAGATTCGCTATCCTGGAGGGCATTGACTGCACCGACGCCGTCGCCGACCGCGATCACGCATTCACGTCTGACCGGCAGCCGGCGCAGCATGACCGCCACATCGTAGGTGGGCACTGCCGCCGCTACGATGTCACACCCGCAGCGATGAGCAGCGCCTCCCGATCCACGACCTTCACCCTGGGCCGGGACATCGCCGAGCCGTGCGAACGCTCGGCTTCGTCGATCAGCCGCCAACCGGCCCAATCCACCACGGAAACGCCTTTGGCCGCCAGATCATCGGAGATCATCAGACCATCTGACGAGGCAGCGGGCAGCGTGCCGGCACGGGCGTCGGCAAGCAGGTTCTCCACGGTCTCACGTGCGCACAGCCGGTTCGTCCCGATGACACCGCGCGGTCCACGCTTGATCCAGCCCGTGACATACAGCCCGGGGACCACAGCACCCGCGCTGGTCACCCTGCCGCCCTCGTTGGGCACCACACCGGTCTCGGGGGCAATGGGCAGGCCCGCTATCGGTGCACCGCGATAACCGATCGCGCGCAACACCAATCCCGTGTCGATGGTCGTCGTGCCGTCGTCGTCACTGACCACCAGGCCCGCCACGCGTTCGGTGCCCACCATCTCGACCGGGCGCGCACCGAACCGCAACACGATCCGCCGGTTGCCCTGGTGTGTGGATCGCTGCGCGTACTCCTCGACGATGTCGAACTTCAACGCGCCTTCATGGTCGTCCGGTCGCTCGCCGACGTGTCCTTCGACCACCACGTCCACGCCCCGAAGCGCGCCCAGCGCAAGAAGCTCGCCGACGGAGAAGGCTCCATCGGCCGCTCCGCGACGGCCCAGCACCACCACCTCACGGATCTCGCTGTGCCGCAGTCCCTCGAGTGCGTGCTCGGCGATATCGGTGGCCATCAGTTCGGCGGGGTCCAGAACCAGCATTCGGGCCACATCGAGCGCCACGTTGCCGTTGCCGACGATCGTGGCCCGTCCGGTGTCGAGCGCGAACTGCGCCCCCGCGTGATCGGGATGCCCGTTGTACCAACTCACGAAGTCGGCGGCGGCGACGCTGCCCACCAGTCCTTCTCCGGGGATACCGAGATCGCGCGACCGGGACGCGCCCACCGCATAGATGACGGCGTCGTAGGAGGCCATCAGCTGGTCGTGTGAGATGTCCTCGCCGACAGTGACATTGAAATAGCAGTTCACATTGGGATTGGTGAGTGCCGACGCGAAGACCTGGGTGACGTCCTTGGTGTGCTGGTGGTCGGGTGCGACGCCGAAGCGCACCAGCCCGTAGGGCGTCGGCAACCGATCGAACACGTCCACCCGAACATCATGGGAACGCGCCAGATCCGCCACGGCATAGCAGGCCGCCGGTCCCGCTCCCACGACGGCCACCCGCAGTGCATCGCGTCCGACCGAGGCCGGTGTCCAGGCCGCCGGGATAGCGCGGATGTCGAGCGGCGTGCCGGCAAAGTAGTCGGCGTTGATCGTCTTGAACCGCTCCTGGGACTCCGGAAGCTCATCCTCGTGGTAGATCGCCCCGACAGGGCACACCGCAACGCAGGCACCGCAATCGACGCACGAGGCGGGATCGATGTACAGCATTGGCGCGGCGCCTGCGTTGCCGCCCGGAACGGGGCGTATGCAGTCGACCGGGCACACCGGAACACAACTGGCGTCTGTACAACAATTCTGCGTGATGACGAAGGCCATCGTCTCTCCTATGGGCTTCCAGGGATCGGTACTCGCGGAGCGCCAGGAGCGCGTGCGCTGAACGTCAGTTGTCGAAAGAGATCGCGCTCGTGGGGCAGTTGGAGACCGCCTCCGAAGCGGCCTCACGGTGGCTCTCGGCGTCGCCGATCACGTGCGCCTGTCCGTCATCGCCGATCTCGAAAATATCCGGAGCGGTCATCTCGCAGAGCCCGATGCCGGAACACTTGGTGCCATCAACGCGAACTGCCATCAGAACAACTTCCTCATGATCTTGATTGCCCCATCGGTGTAGGGCGGGTAGGTCAACTTCAGATCCGGTTTGGCCGGCTTCGCCAGTACCGCACGCCGGTGACTGAGGGTCTCGAAGCCCCAGCGGCCGTGGTACTGACCGATTCCACTGGCGCCGACCCCGCCGAACGGCAGCTGCGGAACCAGACAGTGCATGGCGACGTGATTGATCACCGCGCCACCGGCAGGGATCGCGTCGATGAGTTCGCTGCCGAGGCGCTGGGAGTTCGTGAAAATGTACAGGGCCAGCGGTTTCGGGCGGGAGTTGATGAATTCCACTGCTGCGTCGTTACTTCCGACCGTCAGAATGGGCAGGATCGGGCCGAAGATCTCGTCCGACATCACCAGATCGGACGGTGCTGGATCCCGGATGACGGTGGGCTGGATCGTCAATGCCGACACATCACGGCCGCCGCCGGTGACGATCGCTCCGCTGGTCGACTCGATGAGGCCGCACAGCCGGTCATACTGACGACGGTTGACGATGCGCTGTCCGCGGACCCCATCCTGGGACCTGAACTCGGCCATCGCCTCGACGACCTTCGCGGTGAAGGCCTCGACAACGGTGTGATCGGCCAGCACGTAGTCCGGTGCGATACACGTCTGTCCCGAGTTCATCAGCTTCACCCACGCGACTCGTCGCGCGGCGACGTCCAGATCGGCGTCGGCGGTGACGATCACCGGGCTCTTGCCGCCGAGTTCCAGGGTCACCGGGGTCAGGGTCGGCGCGGCCGCCGCCATGATCTTGCGACCGATCTCGGTGCCCCCGGTGAACAGGATGTGGTCGAAACCTTGGGCAATCAAACCCTGGGTGGTGCTCCCATCACCCTCGACCACGCGAATTGCGCTGGAGTCGAGGTACTTCGGGACCAACTCGGCCAGCAGCGCCGACGTCGCCGGCGCGAGCTCCGAAGGCTTGAGCACCACGCAGTTGCCGGCGGCGACTGCCGCCACGATCGGCCCCATGCTGAGGTAGAACGGATAGTTCCACGGACCGATGACGAGTACGGCACCCAGCGGGTCGTACTGGACCCAGCCACGGCCGGGCAACTGCGCGAGCGGTAGTGGCTGACGCCGCCGGCGCATCCACTTCTTGAGGTGCTTGCGGGCGTAGGTGGCCTCACCCTTCGTCGACGCGATGTCACCGAGCCACGCCTCCACCGGTGGGCGCCCCAGATCCTGCGCCAGAGCCCGTGCGATGGCCGATTCCTCGTTATCGCACATCGATTCGATGGCGGCCAGTTGATCGAGTCGCCACCGCAGCGGCCGGGTGCGGCCGGTGGCGAAGACCTGTCGTACGTCGTCGAGGTCCAGATCCAAACCGAGGCTCCCCGGATGATCCGTGGTTGCTCGTGGGGTCATGGCGGCGCTCAGATCTCTGGCTTGGGGACGACACCGGTGACGACGGCGCCGGTGATCCCGCCGTCGACGGCCAGCGCCTGTCCGTTGACCCACCGTGCTGCATCGGAGGCGAGGAAGAGCACCACCGACGCGATGTCCGCCGGCTCTGCGTGACGCCCCAGCAGATCCTTGACACCGTCCAGCGCGTCCTTGCCCATCGACTCTTCGAAGTCGACGAGGATAGGTGTCTCGACCGGCCCCGGCAGGACTGCGTTGATCCGCAAACCCATCTGCGCCACTGCGAGTCCCATCGACTGGGTGTAGACCGTGGTCACCTCTTTGGAGAAGTTGTAGGCGTTGCCCTGCTGTGGGTTGGCCTTGAACCAGGCGGCGCCTTCCTCGAAGGTATCGGTGGCAAGCAGGTCGCGAATGGTCTCGAGCCGCTCCGGCCAGCCGAATCCGGCGGTCGAGGACACGATGGTGATCGAACCACCGGGCACCAGTCGTTCGAAGAATGCCTCGCTGAGCTGCCGCACCGCCAAGCTGTTGACGGCGACCACCACATCGCCCGGGGCGGTGCCCGGCACACCCGCGATGTTCATCAGGCCGTCGTAGGGACCATCGAGTGACTCGAGAGCGGCATCGATGCTGCGCGGGTTGGACAGGTCGACCTCGATATGACGGGTGACGCCGGCCCGCGGCTGGTGGCGATCGAGGCTGGTGACGGAGGCACCCGCGACGAGCAGCTGTTCGGCCACCGAGTGGCCGATCCCGGATGCTGCGCCGGTCACTACGTAGTGCTTGCCCGCGAATTCAGACATGGTGTTCCTCCGGTCAGTCAAGGGTGTAGGGAAGAGATTTGACGGCATGGACGAAGTTCCCGGTGAGGAACTCCGGTTCACCGACACGTAGGTTCGGTGCGCGGAAGATCAGCTCCTTGAAGATCGACTCGAGCTGCATCTTGGCCAAGAACGCGCCCATGCAGAAATGTGGTCCACCGCCGCCGAAGCCGACATGCCCATTCGGCTCCCTGGTGATGTCGAACCGGTGCGGGTCGGGAAATGCCCGGTGGTCTCGGTTACCCGAGGAGTACATGAGCAGAACCCACTCCCCCTCCCTGACCAGCTGACCGCACAACTCGGTGTCCTGGGTGGCGGTGCGACGGAAGGTCATCACAGGACTGGCCCAGCGCACGAACTCTTCCATGCCACGTTTGATGTGATGGTCGAAATCGCTCGCCAGCAGCGCCCGTTGATCCGGAAACTGTTGCAGGGCAATTGTCGTGAGTGTCAGGGTGTTGCGTGTCGTGTCATTGCCCGCGACCGACAACAAGACGAAGAACGCGCCGAGTTCCTCGTCGGTCAGCCGACGCCCGTCGATCTCCGCCTCGACCAGCAGCGACATCAGATCGGATGTGGGCTCCGCGCGCCGGCGTTCGGCGAGCTCGAGACCCATGGTGAGCAGCGCCACGAGCGATTCGTTGAGAACCTCGCCCGGCTCGCGTCCCGCAGCGACATCGGGATCGGCCCACGACACCATCCCGTCGGCATGGTGTGCTGCTTCATCACGGTATTCCTCAGGCAGACCGATCATTTCGTAGATCGTCCACATGGGGAGCCGCTTGGACACCTGCTCGACGAAATCGCCGCCGGCCGTCGTCAGCAGATCGGTGACGATCGCCTCCGCCTGGCGCTTGACCTGATCGGAGATCTTGGCGACCTGGCGCGGGGTGAACACCGAACTGATCAGGCGGCGCAGGGTGGAATGCTTGGCCGAGTCCATCGCCAGGAAGGACTGTGCGGCATCGAGAATGTCCTCGGGGACAGCCTCGATCATCACCCCCTGTCCAGAGCAGAACAGCTGGGGGTTCTTGCTGACGTAGGCGATGTCCTCGTTGCGGGTGACCGCCCACAGGCCGTCGATCTCGGCCTCCATCAACGCGCCCTCGATCGGCGCGTGCCAACTCAACGGCCGTTCGTCGCGCAAAATCGCGAACGACTTGTCCCGTTCCTCGGCCGTGGTGGCCCAGAAGTCCAGAGAAGAGATGCTGACCGGATCGAAGTCCCTTGTCCTGGGCGGTGTGTGGATACTCATCGATTGGCTCCTGTGTAGCTCTGCACAAGCTTTCTTTTCGCCAGCTTGCCGGTCGCCAGCCGCGGGAGTTCCTCGACGAAGTCGACCGATCGCGGGGCCTTGTAGTGCGCGATGCGATCGCGCACGTAGGTGATCAGCTCACCGGCCAGTTCCGCTGAGCCCTGCCCACCATCACGCAGCTGGACGACGGCCTTGACCTGTTCGCCCATCTCGGGGTGCGGAACACCGATGACCGCCACATCCGCGATCGCGGGGTGCACCGCGAGAACGTTCTCGATCTCCTGGGGATAGATGTTGACTCCACCCGAGATGATCATGAAGGCCTTGCGGTCGGTCAAGAACAGGTAGCCGTCCTCGTCCACGTAACCCACATCGCCGACCGTGGACCAATTCGGGTGTCTGTGGTGCCGTGCATCCGAGGTCTTTGCCGGGTCATTGTGGTACTCGAACGGAGCAAACTCGCGTTCGAAGTAGACGGTGCCCACCTGACCGGCGTCGACCTCGACGCCCTCGTCATCACAGATGTGCAACGAACCCAGAACCGCACGCCCGACAGTGCCACGCTTGGCGAGCCACTCGTCAGTGGTCACCGCAGTGAGGCCATGGCCCTCGGTGGCGCCGTAGTACTCGACGAGGATGGGGCCCCACCAGTCGATCATCGCCTGCTTGACGTCCGGCGGGCATGGTGCCGCGGCATGCACGGCGAGCCGAAGCGACGAGACGTCGTACTGCGCACGCTCATCGTCGCTCAGTTGCAGCATGCGGATCAACATGGTGGGGACCATCTGTGTCACGGTGACCCGATAGTCCTGGATGGCCGCCAACGCCTTGGTGGCATCGAACTTCTCCATGAGGACCACGGTGCCGCCCAGCGCATGGACACCGCCACACCATTTCAATGGTGCGCCGTGGTACACAGGAGCCGGAGACAGGTAGCGGTCGGCGGGGTTGATCCTAAAAGCGTGGGCCATAATGCCTACCAGTGGCTCGCCGGGCTCGTCGACCTGAATATCGGGCAGGACGGGCTTGATGCCCTTCGGCCTGCCGGTGGTGCCCGACGAGTAGAGCATCTCGGTTCCGCGCGGCTGATCGGGAAGCTCGCCGATGTGGTCGGTGGCGATCTCTTCATAGGGCCGGTGGTCTGCGACGGCCCCGCCGAAGGCGTACCGGTGGCTGACGTCCGGGGTCAGCGCAACGATCTCTTCGGCGAGCACCCGTATTCCCGCAGAGGCGAACAGCACCCGCGCGCCACAGTCGTTGACGATGTAGGCCGCTTCATCGGCGGCGAGATGCCAGTTCACGGCCGTGATGTACAGGCCGGAACGAATGGCCGCCCAGTACACCTCGAATACTTCCACCGCATTGTCGGACAACAACGCGATGACGTCGCCGCGGCCAAGTCCCAGACCGTGCAGGGCCGAGGCAATCGATGCCGAGCGCTGCTCCAGCTCGCCATAGGTCACCGTCCGGCCGGTCTCGGCCAGGATCACGGCGGGCCGGTCCGGATCTGACTTTGCGTGAGTTCCAGGGAACATTGCTCAGGCCAGCAGGTCTTCGCGGCCGTCGGCCTTCAACCGTTCGACATAAGGCCCGTAGAGCTTCTTGCCCAATGGTGCGAGCTTGAGCAGGCTTGCAACGTTTCCGTCGACCTTGATCTTCTTCTTGGCCATCGCGAGCGGAAGGTTGACCTTTCCCTGCCAGTACGCGTTGCCGGTGTCTGCCGTCATCGACATCGTGGCCATCGGCTGCTGGCCGCCTTCCAGTCCGCTACGCACGGCTTGGTTCGCCATGTCGATCACGACCACGGCCTCGGGTTCGGTGAAGTCGAATGCGACCACGAGTTCGGTGGCCACAAGTTTCGGGCCGATCTCGGGATCCTGGAACGCGGTCTCGAAGATGCCACCGATGTACTTGGCGACCTCGGCGGAATTGGTGAACCCCATCGTTCTCCTTAATTTATCTTTGATTCAAAACGGCCATCGGCAGGTGGCTGGATGTGAGGCCATCGTCACACCCTGGCCACCGTAAGTCAACCTATGGTTTTACTGAAGTCGCCCCTGGTCGCCTGTGCAACTGCGGCTTTCGCGGATTCGGGATGCATTCGGCTGTCGAGCCGATTCCCGCAAGGGCGGCAGCCAGAACGCAGAATGCAACCCGCTCCGGGGATTCGATTCGGTATTCAGAAGGGCCGACACGGACCTGCCACCTGCTAGGCGATCAGCCCCGGCTCCGCCCGCATCCCGGCTCCCCGCCCGTGGTCGTGCTCATCGCCGTGCAGCTTCAGGGCAGCCGAACGCAACACCAGACCCATCACGACCAGGAACACGGCGTAGGCCGTGAGCGCGAGCCAGAAGACGAAGATGCCACGCCACGAGAACGGCCCGCCGTGGAAGAAGAAGGCGAGCGGGTCCGGCAGGAACAGGGCGGCCACCCAGAAATTCGTGTATCCCACCCACCTCGGGAGGAGTCCACTTCGGTCCCGAAGGATTGCCGTACCGATGGCGATGTTCTGGATGATGAACGGGGCGATCGGGGTGATGAAGAACAGCCAGGCCATGTCATTGAGAGTGACGGTCAGTTCGGGATTGCGGTCCGGCCGGAACGCGATCACGGCCATCAGCAGCATCGGCAGCAGGAGCAGCACCCCGGTGGCAGCGCCGGTAACCAGCTGCACGAAGGTGAGGATCGGATGTCGGCCCTCGATACGGAGCAGGTGGTATCCGATGAGGGCAATGAGCGGGAACACCAGACAGATACCGACCTGTGCGATCACCAGGCCGAACAGCACCCGAGTGTCATTGGCGTAGAAACCGACAACCTCTTCGGTGGTGCTCGAGGAGCCCAGCGGCATCGGCAGGATGCCGGCGATCAGCCAGCCACACAGCGTGATGAGGACCGTTCCCGGTCCACACCACGCACAGATCAGCTGAATACGACGTGACATATTCGACACCATCCTGGTCGAAGTGACTTAATCAACATTAAAATAGTAGAGCTGTGGACTTGTCCATGGCAAGGGACAAACCGCAGCACCGGAAGCACACCGCCGGCGCGCGTCGCGGGGATCCGAACTGGAAAAGGCGCCTTCCAGGCGTTATATGGACCGCTGTGCATTGGATCCTCGACTGGCCGCGGGTGCAAGGAGTGCCCCTAGCGCGCCGCCAAGGCAGACTGAGCGTTCCCAATTGTGGAATAAATACTGTGCCCTACTGCTGACTTGCGTCAGGAGTTCGGCCTACCGTGAGTGCGCACCGGTGATCCCGGGTCCGTTGGCGCGCGCCAACATCCGGAGGGCTCTGGCGACCACCGGCCTGTCCACCATCTTGCCGTCGATGACACACGCCCGGCCATCCGTTGCCGCGGCCACCACCCGGCGGGCCCACTGGAGCTCGGCGGCCGACGGGGAGAACCGCTCGTTCACCAGCGCGACCTGGCTCGGGTGAATACACAGCTTTCCACCGAATCCCAGCCGGCTTGCGTGCGCCACGTCCTCGGCGAGCCGGCCGTCCGCACGTAGGTCGGTGGTCACGCCGTCCAGCGGCGCCGCGCAGCCTGCCGCCGCCGATCCGAGCACCACGGAGCTACGCGCGTGCAACAGTGCCTCGTGAACCTCCGGGTCAACCCCGAGTTCGGCGCCCAGGTCGATACTCCCGAACGCGGCGCGGACCACTGAGCCCGCCGCGCAGATCTCCGGCGCCGCCGTGATCCCCGCCGCCGTTTCGATGAGGGGTATCAGCGGAGTTCCCGGCGCGAGGCCGGCGGCCACGGCCTGTAGCTGGGCCACGTTGTGCGCCTTGGGGAGCATGACCGCACAGCGAGCGCCCGCCAACGCCGCCACGTCGTCGGCGAACCACTCGCTGTCGGTCCCGTTGACGCGGACAACCACCTCTGCGCCGGTGGCCAGGAACTCGTTCACCGCGGCGCGCGCAGCGTCCTTGTCCGTCGCGGCGACGGCGTCCTTGAGGTCCAGCACGACCATATCGGCACCGCTGCCGAGAGCCCTGGCGAACCGGTCGGGTCTGTCGCCGGGGACGAACAAGACGCTGCGCGCCGCGGCGATGCGCTCGGCCAGGTCGCTCAGCGCAGCACCGCCGGCTTGTGGGCGGCGACGATCTTGTCCACCACCAGCTTTGCCGTCTCGGCACATGCCGTGGTCCCGCCGTTGGCGTACTCCTTGACCCCGTCGCCGACGTTCCACAGGTTCCGGAACGGTGTGTCGTGGGTCAGGTCGTAGCCGGCAACGGCACGCTGCGGCGGCCAGCCATCGCGCGTGACGGCGATATTGAGGATGCGGGCCCGGCTGTCGAAATCCTCGATGTTGTCCCGAAGATCCTGCAGCAGAAACTCGGTTTCGGCCGCTTCGTCGAAGTCACCGGTCGGATTGTCTGGCACGGATGTGCCCGCGTAGAGATTCCAACCCTCCGGCGCCATCTCGGGACAGGTATCGGTGAAGTTCGAGATGTAGGCCAGCCGGCGGGACTTCGCGAAGCTGAGCATGCCGGGCACGTCGATGAGGCGTTCCTGGCTGGCGAAGTTCACGGTGATCATCGACGTCGGACGGTCTGCCCTCTTCACCAGGTCCTGGTAATCCGGCGGCACGTTCTCCTCGCCGATCAGCCGGACGGTGCAGGCGGGACCGATGTCACTGACCACCACGGGTGCATCGATGCGCACCGTCTCGCCGTTGCGGGTGACGTCGACCCCGGTCACGACGTCACCGTCGCCCTTGTGGATCTTCGTCACCGGCGTCGACAGCCAGATCTCGCCACCGTTGGCCACCACCGCGTCGGCCAGCGCGCGCCAGATGCCGATGGTGCCTTCGGGGTGGAAACCGAAGCGTTTGAACGCACTCTTGCGGGTGAAGTAGGTGAGGAACACGCGGGCCGGCAGGTCTTCTGAACCCACCGCGAACACCGAGGCACACATGTTCCGGAAGATTCCGTGCACGCCCTCGTTCTTGGTGTACTTGGAAACCCAGTCAGCGGTGGACAACTCGTCCTCGGGCAAGCCGGAATCGTTGCGGGCGGCCCCGATTCCCTTGACGAGCTTGGCACCCTGACGGGTCAGCTTGCCGAGCAGGAAACCCCAGCCGCCCCCGGTGACGTCGACGTCCTTGCCCGCGATGCGGTACAGGATCGGCGGTTGGGGCTCACGGATGTCGAAGCGGGCTCCCACTTCGTTGCACGTCTCTTCGGTGATGCCGCCGACCTCGATGACGATGGCGCCGTTGTTGACCTTGAAGCCGTCGATATCGTCGGTGGAGGCCCGACCTCCGACCTTGTCCAGCGTCTCGACCACCAGCGTGCGGTAGCCGAGCTTGGTCAGTCGAGCGGCCGTGAAAAGGCCACCCGCGCCCGCGCCGATCACCACGGCGTCGAATGTGTTCTCCGCTGACGTCATTGTCGTTCTCCTTCGATGCAGTGTCGGGGGTCAGTAGGAACGGGGCAGGCCGAGCGAGGTCTGGGCGACGAAGTTGAGCACCATTTCCCGGCTCACCGGAGCGGTGCGCATCAGCCTGGTCACGAACCACAGTTCCGAGAGCCCGTACTCGTGCGAGAGCCCGTTTCCACCGTGGGTTTGGATGGCCTGATCCAGCGCCTTCAGCGCGGCTTCGGATGCCGAGAACTTGGCGATGTTCGCCGCTTCGCCGGCGGACTCGCCCGCGTCGAACTGCTGGGCGGACAGCGCGGTGGCCAACCGGCTCAGCTCCACGGCAATATGGCTCTCGGCCAGCGGATGGGCGATGCCCTGGTGCGCGCCGATCGGGGTGGACCATACCGTGCGCTCGTTGGCGTAGGCGACGGCCTTCTCGATGGCGAACCGTCCGACACCACCGCAGATGGCACCCACCAGAATTCGTTCGGGGTTCAATCCGTCGAACACCTGCCGCAGCCCATGGCCGGCCTGGCCGATCAACGCGTCTTCGCCGATCTCGACCTCGTCGAGGAAGACGGTGAACTGCTTGTCCGGCGAGACGATCGAGGTATCGATCTGCTGGTAGGTCAGGCCCTTCGCATCGGTCGGCACCACGAACAAGGACAGCTTGGACTTCTCCGGTGTGGACAGATCGCCGTCGCGCGCCACCACCAGCAGCGCGTCGCACTGGTCGATGGCGGAGATGTAGTACTTCGAACCCGACAGCACCCAACCGGTATCGGTCTTTCGCGCTGTCGTCTTCACATTGTGGCTGTTGGACCCGGCATCGGGTTCGGTGAGACCGAACGCCACCTTCTGGCTGCCATCGGCAATCCCCGGTATCCACCGCTGCTTCATCTCTTCGGAGCCGTGGATGGCAATGATGCTGCCGCAGATGGCCGGCGAGATCACCCAGATGAGCATCGGCATCCCATGCGCGGCAAGCTCTTCGACCACCACGACGGCCTCGGCCATGCCACCACCGCCGCCACCGTAGGCTTCGGGCAGGTGAACGCCGAGCAGGCCGGCGGCGCCGAGGTCCTTCCAGAGTTCTTCGATACCTTCGCCCGCACGGCCTCGCTCCAGGAAGTACTGCTGGCCATAGCGGCCCGCGATACCGGCCACGCTCTCGCGGATCGCCCTGTGTTCGTCGGTGTCGTGGATCAGTCCCGCCATGGCTATCTTCCTTCGAATGTTGGTGCCCGCTTCTCGGCGAACGCGGAGAACGCGCCGGCCGCATCGCGGGTGAGTCCTGTCTTCTTGGTCCCGCGCAGCTCCGCAGCGAGTTGCCCGGGGAGGTCGTTGCCCCAGCTCTCCCGCAACAGTGCTCGCATCGTCCCGAACGCGACAGTGGGCCCTTCGGCCAGTTCGCGGGCCAATGCCGTTGCACGAACCGAGAGTTCGCCAGCCGGCACGATCTCGTTGATCAGGCCCCAGGCCAACGCCTCTTCGGCGCTGATCGGCGTATTACGCAGGTACGCCTGCGCCGCGCGCCGCGGTCCGATCAGTCGTGGGAGGTGATAGGTACCGCCCCCGTCCCCGGACAGCCCGATGGCGGCAAAGGCGGGAACGAACCGGGTGCCCTCCGCGGCAAGAACCAGATCCGCGGCATAGACGAATCCCATCCCGCCGCCGGCCACCGCGCCGTGCGCGGCCGCCACGATGGGGGCCTCGATGCGGCTCAGGATGTCGAACGCCTCGTGGAAGGGCCAGATCATCCGCTCGAACAGCTTGTCGTAGCCTTCACCCGCGCCGTCGAGGAAGTACGAGATGTCGCCGCCGACGGTGAACGCCGGACCGTTGGCACTGATCAGGACTGCGCGTACGGAGCGATCAGCTGCTATCCGGCGAGCCACTTCCAAGAACTCCTGGGCCATCCGCAGGTTGATGGCGTTGCGCTGGTCCGGCCGGTTCAGGCAGATCGTCGCCACTCCATCGGACACCTGGTGCTCGATGGTCTGCAGGCGGCCGTCCCCGTCGAGCGCCGCGTGCCAGGCGGCCGTGTCGGTCAACTGGTCCAGCGCTGTGATGCGTCCGTCTGCGCCGAAAGACAGCACGTGTACGAAGGCTGCGTCGAGGACGGCACCTGAGCGGCGCGCACTGCCGCGGTAGGTGCCGATGACGACAAGACGGCCATCTTCGAGTGCCTGGAAGTCCTCGGCGACGGCGCGCGCCGTGAAATGCTCACCTATGCGCCACCACAACTGCGTACGCATGGCGTCCGGACCGACGTGCGTGCCGCCCATGCCGAGCGGCAAACCGTGTGCGGCGTGCCCGATGAAGTCCGGTGCGAGAAGACGGTCGAGGGCATCACGATCACCCTCGGCCAACGCCCGATAGAGATTTTCAGCCGTGGCGACGCGGACGTCGCGGGTCAGTTCAACCGACATAGCGAATGATCGATTCGACCACGGCGGCCGGCTTGACAGCCCCTTCGACCTCGATGGTGGTCACCATCGTCGCCTGCAGTCCGGTGTCGAGCTTGTCGACCTGCTCGATACACGAGGAGGCGCGCAGCTTGGACCCCACCGGTACCGGCGTGATGAAGCGAACCTTGTTCAACCCGTAGTTGATCGCCATCGCGACGTTGTCGACGCGGTAGAGATCGTGCATGAATTTCGGCAGTAGCGACAGCGTGAGCAGACCATGGGCGATGGTGGCACCGAACGGGCCGTTGGCCGCGCGCTCCGGGTCGACGTGAATCCACTGGTGATCGTCGGTCGCGTCGGCGAACTGATCGACCCGCTGCTGGTCGATCTCCAGCCAATCGGTGGGCCCCAGTTCGATACCCGCGGCCGACTCGAACTCAGCCAAATTCTCGAACACTTTCATGATGTGTTGCTCCCTTCACTTAAACCCGAGATCCGACGGGTTCACCGTGTTCAATTTGATCCAGATATTCGGCCATACCATGTATTTCGCGTCCGTCGGCCAGTCTCCAGCGCATCGCCGATTCGACGATGCGGGTGTCCGGCCTGCCGTCGGTACTTCGATGTCTCAGCGGCACCGAGGACAGCGCCTCCCCTGACATCTGCCAGTGCCGGTCTCCGGCACGCACCGACAACTCGATCTGCCGTGGGAAACCGGTGGTGTCGCGCGAGGTCACGATCTCGACGTCATCGCACGCATGCACCGTGCCGTTGTCGAAGACGAATCCGCCGCGTCGGCTGGTGCCGTCGGGCTCGCCGAAGTACGCCGCCATGAAACCGAAATCGCCAGAGGTGGCGTGCAGCCAGCGGTAGAACCACGGCGCCTGCCACGACCGCGGGCCCCACGAATGATCCCGCAGGCCGTGTCCGCGAACGGTGACGTGGTTGCCGCCGATCTCCAGCCGTCCGGTGACCTCGGTCAGTTGTTCGTAGTGGTTCGGCGCGAACGATTGTCCGTCGGCATCGAACGTCTGCTCATGCGCGGGTGCGATCGCAAAGTACTGCAACACGATGCGCGCCTCCACGACCGGGCTCTCGGCCAGTGCGGTCTTGGGATCGAGCATCGCCAGCGGATCGGCCAGCAGATTCACGCCCCCGTCGAACCGCACTCGAACGTCCTGCATCGGCCGCACGACCTCGACGCTCAGTCCGGCGGCCTGCAGGGTCGCGTTGCCCTCGATGCGTGGCCGTTCGAATCCGAAGCCGACAGTGCCATCTGGAAGATACAGGCAGACCGTGCGCTCGCCGATGCCCTCGTTGGGCCGATTCGCCAGTCGCAGGAAGCCGCCGACCCCTGACGTGGCATCGTGGAATTCGAAGTACATCGACTCGTTGAAGTTGGCTTCGACACCCACTTCATGGGTGTAGTCGTCGAGAGCTGTGATCACCGACGGCCCCTCAGCTGGAACCGCTCGGCCTCGATTCCACCAACAGGGTCGAGGCCGGCCACGCTGCGGATCATGCCGACTTCCTCCACTCAACGATCTCTTTGAATATTGATTCGAGCGCATTTCAGGGCCGCTTTCACGGCCACGGCTCGACGCTAACACAGTTTTCTAGTCTGTGTTAAATTCTCTTCTCGATAGGAGGACTCACGTCATGACGTACAGCTCGACGGCCGGGGTCGGCCAGGGCCTGGAGCACCTCACCGCCAACATCGCGCGAGTCTCCCTGCCGCTTCCCCTCCCCGACCTGAAGATCGTCAATGCCTACGCCATCGTCGCCGGTGACGGCATCACCCTCATCGATCCCGGCTGGGCTTCGGAGGCATCCGAGTCGGTACTTGTCGAAGCGCTCGCAACACTCGGGGCCGGACCTGGCGACGTACGCAGAATCCTGGTCACGCATCAACACTGGGATCACTACTCCCTCGGCGTGAAGTGGCGTGACGAGCACGGCATCGAGCTGATGCTCGGCCGCGAGGAGCGGCACAGCATCGAGGCCTTCACTTCCATGGACGGCGTACACCCGGTTCAGGTCGGCATGCTGATCGAGGCCGGCGCCGAAGCACTGGCCGCCCAGATCGATGAACTGGACTGGCAGTCCTACGAGCGCGGGGTGGCATTCGCACCCCCTGACCGTTGGCTTGACGACGGGGACGTCCTCGACTGTGGCACCTCGTCGATCGTCGTTCGCGCCACCCCGGGGCACACTCGCGGCCATATCGTCTTCCAAGATGCGGCTCGCGGACTCGTGTTCACCGGCGACCATCTGCTGCCCCGCATCACGCCGTCGATCGCCTTCGAGCGGCGACCCGAAGCGTTGCCGCTGCGCTCGTATCTCGACTCCCTGAGCGTGCTGCTCGATATTCCGGATTCGCGGATGCTTCCCGCCCACGGCAGCACCGAACACACCACCCATCACCGGGCCGCCGAACTCGTCGCACATCACCGCGACCGGCTCGACGTGGTCACCGGCCTTGTCGCCGCAGGCAACTCGACTTCCTTCGAGGTCAGCAGCAAGATGCGCTGGACCCGGCACGGACGAACCATCGACGAACTCGACATCGTCCACCGCATGACGGCGATCCTGGAAGTGAAATCCCATCTGGATCTCTTGGAGACACAGGGCGTTCTGACGGGCACGACGATCGACGGTGTGCGTGAGTTCGCCCTCGCCTGATCAGGCCACCGTTGAGCCCATCGCGCTGACCTGTTCGACCAGGCGGAACTTCTGGATCTTGCCGGTGGGCGTCGTCGGCAGGTCCTCGGGGCGGTAGAACACCACACGCTTGGGGACCTTGAAGCGTGCCAGCTTGTCCCGGCACAGCGCCAGCACATCGTGCTCGGTGACAACGTGGTCGGGTGCCGGAATGACGACAACACAGCCGATCTCACCCCACCGCTCGTCACTGAGACCGATCGCGAAGACCTGGCTGATACCCGGGTGGGCAGCCAGCACATCCTCGATCTCCTTGGGCATGACGAGTTCGCCACCGCTCTTGTAGAGCTCCTTGCTTCGCCCGGTCACCCGGAGGTAACCATCCGCACGGACGCGACCCAGATCACCGGAGTGCAGCCACCCACCGCGCAGCGCCGCGCGCGTCTCATCGTGCTTGTTCCAGTACTCGAGCATCGTGGTGGGACCACACGATACGAGTTCCCCTTCGGCGCCGACCTCGACGTCGGTACCCGTATCCGGATCGACCGCGCGGTAGCGCACAAGATCATCGGTGCCGGGTATCCCCGCGGCACCCGCCATCTTCGGCCTGCCCACTGTCTCGGAGATCATCTCCAATGGGTCTTCGGGAAGCGTGAGCGTCATGGCGCCCCCGCATTCGGTCATGCCGTAACCGGTGACGATCTCGGTGACGTCGAACTCCCGGGCGACCCGCTGCCACAGCCAGATCGGCGCCGGCGCCGATCCGCAGAGGATGGCGCGCAGGGAGGACAGGTCGTAACCGCTCGCTGCCGGACTCTCGACCATTGCGACCGCCATGGTCGGCACACAGAGAATATCGGTGGCGCGATAGCGCTCGATACCGCGAAAATAGCCTTCGGCGCTGAACGACGGTTGCAGCACCACCGCGCCGCCGACATACATCACCGAGAGCAGGCCCTCGATATAGCCGAACATGTGGTAGCACGGCAGCGAGAACAGGACACGGCGACCGTCTGGGTAGGCCCTGGTCAACGCGGAGGCATAGGCGGTACGCAAGACGGCATCGTGCGATACGACAACACCTTTCGGAGATCCGGTGGTGCCCGAGGTGTAGAGCATGTCACCGGGGCCGAGCGGATCGACCACCACTTCGGGTTCACCGCCCTCGGTAGTGGCGGCCGGTTGCGCCAGACCGGGCACCGACATCGCACCCGCACGCGGCCGACCACCCGTATCCAGCACCACCACGTGTCTGAGCTCGGGTACACCGTCCGCCCCGGCCGTGCGATCGGCGAACCCGGGTCGATCCCAACCGGGGGCAATGCCGTCGAGCATGCTCTGGTAGTCCAGCGTCGCGAACTCTGTCATGGTCACGAGCACGCGGCACCCGGAATCTGCCAGGACGAAGCCCAATTCGCTCTCGCGGTACAGATAGTTCAACGGCACCGCGATGGCGCCCACCCGTGCAATGGCGAACTTCACCGTCACGAACTCCGGATAGTTCGCCACCAGCATCGCGACCCGGTCAGCGGGGCGCACACCCAGCGCCAGCAAGCCGGCCGCCAGGCGTCGCGACTCCGCCGCGACGTCACCGTAGGTCAGGGATGCGGAATCCGAGAGCACGAACGACCGCGTCGGATATCGGGCGGCGCAGCGATCCAGCCAGTCGGCCAGAGTCGTGGCACGCCAGGCGGGCAGACTGTCCCGCAGCGCTCGGCGGCGGAGGGCGATCGACGGTGTTGCGGTCACAGTTCGTCCAACTCCCCCGACAGCGCCGCGTTCCGCAGCTCGAAGCGCCGGACCTTTCCCGTGGGGGTCACCGGAAACTCGTCGACGAGGAACCACCGCGCCGGAACCTGGTAGGCAGGCATCCGTGCCGCGGCATGAGCGAGCAGGCTTTCCCGCAGGCCAGCAGGAGGATCAGCCGCGACTCGACACGCCACCGCGACGATCTCTCCCAGTCGTTCGTCGGGGAGTCCGATCGCCACCACGTCGGTGATGTGATCGTGCCGGGCGATCATGTTCTCGACCTCGACCGGCGAGATGTTCTCGCCACCACGGATGATGAGTTCTTTGAGTCTGCCGGTCACCGTCACGAATCCGCGGCTGTCCATGGTGCCCAAGTCGCCGGTGCGGACATAGCCTTCGGCGTCGAGAGCGCGTTCGGTGGCGGCCGGGTCGTGCAGGTACTCGACGAACTGCTGGTACCCACGGGCGCAGATTTCGCCCACTTCGCCGACACCCACCACCCGGCCGGTGTCCGGATCGGTGATCTTGCAGTCGACTTGCGGAAGGGGACGACCCACCGTGTTCAGCAGATCTTCTCTGCTGTCCTCGGGGCGGGTCATGGTGAGCACCGGCGCGAGCTCGGTCTGGCCGTAAAGGTTGTACACGCCGGCCCCGAACACTGTTGCGGCGCCGTCGATCAGCTCACTGGAGACATTGGCCGCGCCGCCCATGATGACGCGCAGGCGGGGCGCGCTCGACATGCTCTCCCGCTGGCGTTGGAGCAGGGCATGCAACACCGCCGGGACGTAGAAGAGCACATCGACACGCTCCCGCCGCATTGCCTCCAGCGCGGCGCCCGGTTCGAAGCGTTCGCACAGGACGGCGGTGCCCCCGACCCACAGTGGACCAAGGGTGGCGATGACGCACCCGGCTGTGTGGAACAGCGGTAGCGGGTTGAAACAGGTCTGCGCCTCGCCGATCCCGACGGCTTCCATGGTCAGTTTCGCCACATTGATCAACGCACGGTGGGTGAGCAGCACGCCCTTGGGGCGCCCCGTGGTGCCCGAGGTGTACTGCAGCATGACCGGGGCGTCCGCATCCCCGGGTGCGCCCGCACCGGATCCGGGCCCGCCGGCCGACGCGGAAGCCAACCAGGTGTCGTACTGCGACAACGAGATCCTGTGGATGCCAGGAATACCCTGACAGACGCGCTCGGCGACTTCTGCCATGGCGTACCCGCGACTGACGTCGGCGTGCAGCAGCACCCGGGCGCGACTGTGCCGTAGCGCGTAGTCAAGTTCTTCATCCCGAAGCACCGGGTTGAGCGCCACCAACACGACACCGGCCAGCGCCGCCCCGTATTGGATCACCGTCCACTCGATGACGTTGGGAGCCCAAAGGGCCACCAGGTCACCGGGATCGGCCACCGCCATCAAGCCCGCCGCGACCCTGGACGCCTCCTCCACCAGCTGCGCGTAGGTGAGCCGGTGCGTTGCGTCCGACCCGTGGCGAGCACCGACAAGCGCATCGCGATCGGGATGCTGCGACGCGCGCTCGGCCAGCAGGCCACCGACGGTGTCATCGACCAGTGGCACCGAACGGTCAGCGGCCACGAACGCGGGCACGGATCGGCCCGGCCCGGGATCAGCTGTGTCGTTCGGTGTCGCCATGGGCCGCACTCACTCACACAGGGTTGCGGCCGAGGCGGGCATCCGACATATCGCTGATCTGTGACCACTGCGCACCGATCTCGGCCAGGCTCGGCGGCGCGGTGAAGGTGACACCGTTGTTCTGGAACTGCGCAACCCGCTGCACCAGTCCACCACCGACCACGAACACCGACGCGGTGTCCTGGTTCTCTTCGGATACCAGGTAGCCCACCGCCGGCGCGACCAGTTCGGGATTCAGCTTGTCCAGCAGCTCCTGCGGCGCGATGTCCTCGGTCATCCGGGTGGCAGCCAGTGGCGCAACCGCATTCGCGGTGATCGAGTACTTGCCGCCCTCGATGGCCAAGGTGTTGATCAGACCGACCAGTCCGGCCTTGGCCGCGGAGTAGTTGGCCTGGCCGAAGTTGCCGTAGAGACCGCTCGTGGATGTCGCCACCACGATCCGGCCGAACTTCTGCTCCCGGAAGTGCGGCCATGCGGCACGAATGACGTGGTAGCCACCGTAGAGATGCACCTTCTGCACCGCGTCCCAGCTCGCTGCCTCCATCTTGTGGAACGCGCCGTCACGCAGGATGCCGGCGTTGCTGATCACCCCGTGCACCGCGCCGAACTCGTTGAGCACCGTGTCGATGATCGCCGCGGCACCGGCTTCGTCGGACACGGAATCGTAGCTGGCGACCGCCTTTCCGCCGGCGCTGCGAATCTCTTCGACCACCGTGTCGGCGGCCTGAGTTCCCGCACCCGAACCATCGCGAGCGCCGCCGAGGTCGTTGACGACCACCAGCGCTCCGTTGGCGGCCAGGAATCGCGCGTACGAGCGACCGAGTCCCCCTCCCGCACCCGTGACGACGACGACCTTGTCTTCAACACCCGACACCTGAGCTCCTCTGTTCCACGATACTTTGAGATTGAATCTAGGTTAAAAAATTCCGCTACGTCAAGGGTGGCTCACGTGCAGGGCCGACACCGGGCCCTTCGACCTAGTCTCTGCGGCGCAACTGATTCGAGACAACGGACACGAATGACACACAACCGCCCGGCCGTCCGCCGAGGTTGTGTGTCAACGCCGTGTGCGGGTCGGCGAGCTGCCGCTCCCCGGCCTCGCCACGGAACTGCAACCACGCCTCGTAGAGCATCCGCAAGCCGCTGGCACCGACGGGGTGACCGAACGACTTGAGGCCGCCGTCCGGGTTGACCGGCAGCCGGCCATCGGCATCGAAGTCCCCTCCGAGCACATCTTTCCAAGCATGTCCGGTCTCGGAGAAACCCAGGTCTTCCATCAGGATGATCTCAGTCGGGGTGAAGCAGTCGTGGACCTCGGCAAGGGAGAACTGCTGCGCCGGACGGTCGATCCCGGCCTGGGCATAGGCGTCCTTGGCCGCCTTCACCACTTCCGGAAAGCTCGTGTAATCGAACGCGGAATCCATCGCCCCCCTCGTCGAACCCGCGACCAGCGAGAGCCCTTCCACGAACATGGGGCGATCGGTGAACGCGTAGGCCCGCTCGGCCGGCACGATCAGTGCGCAGGCGGCCCCATCGGACACACCCGAGCAGTCGAACACGCCCAGCCTGCCCGCCACCTTCGGAGCCCTCTCGACGGTCTCGGCAGACACCGGAGAGCGAAACTGCGCCTTCGGGTTTCGGGCGCCGTTATCGTGGTTTTTGCGTGCCACATGGGTCATCGCGGCGCGCATCTCGTCGGGGTGCACCGCGTAACGATCACAGTAGGCGGGGTCCAGCAACGAGAAGGCCGCGGGGGCGGTCATCGAGATTTCCGGTGCGGTGCCGTCGCCGGGAGGATCCTGACGGAGCAGACCCGAGTAACCGGAATCCTTCAGTTTCTCGACTCCGACCGCCATCACGATGTCGTACGCGCCGGCCGCGACGGCGTAGGAGGCATTGCGAAAGGCCTCCGAGCCGGTCGCACAAAAGTTCTCCACCCGGGTCACCGGTTTGTCGTCGCTGCCGATCGCACGGCTGAGGGTCAGACCACCAAGTCCCGAACTGAGGGTCCCCAGCCAGTAGGCGTCCACGTCGTCGCGGCCGACACCGGGCAGCGAGGACAGACACTCCTGGTATGCCTCGAGGATGAGATCGTCGGTGGAGGCGTCCCAGCGCTCCCCGAACGTGCTGCACCCCATCGCCACCACGGCAACCTTGCCGGCAATTCCGTTACTCGCCACTGTCCTGCACCGCCTTCCAGAAGTAGTCGTGGACGCCGCCGGCGGTGAACAGCCGCCGGAAGGCGAATCGCACCCGGGTGCCCACCGTCAACTGCTCCGGCCGGGCGTCGGCGACCTCGAGCGTGCAGCGTCCCCCGCCGTCGATGTCGATGACCGCCTGGACCATCGGCGGTGACGGCGAAAACGCCAGGCGATCCACCGTGTAGGTCACCACCGTCCCTGCCATCGCAGCGATCGGGACCTCGGTCATGGCATCCACCGAGTGACAGGAACGGCATACCCGTAGTGGCGGTAGGTGCGTGAAACCACATTCGATACAACGTGATCCGTTGAATCCGAACTTCCACCGCTGTGAGCGGGACGCCGGCGGCGCGGCAGCGCGCTCCGGTTCGGGCCGCCGCGGCGACTCCAGTTCCACCAGGCCACGCCACGCCAGATAGGTCAGGTGCGGTACCGGAATGCCTTCGGACCGTTGGCCGGCCAATGGGCGCGCCTGCCGCTTGGCGGGCAGTTCCGCGGTGGCACGCAGCACGACGGCGTCACAGCCTTCGACCGCCGAGAGAAGCAGGATCGAGTCGCCGGGCTCGGCGATATCGAGTACGCCGGCCAGCGCGATCAGCGGATCCGCGGCACCGCTGTGGCCGACCGGCGAGGTGGTGACCGTTTTCTGCCCCTTCACCAGGGTCGATGCGCGTTTGACCACGGCGGTGTTCGGGCAGGCGATCACGACATGGTCGGCATCGGCGAGCTGGGCGGCATCCAGCGCGGCGCACGCAGTGGACCGGATCAGGGAACCGTAGCGTTCCGCCCCGAAGCGCTCCTCCCATTGGTGGCCGGTCGTCGAGGTGGGTTCACGCCAACGGTCCAGGAACTCGGCGGTGCATGACTGTGCGGCAAGCATTTCCGCGATCGGGGCACCTTCACCGAACCACACCGCCGCGGCCCCGTCGCCACCGGCTTTCTCGTCGGTCGACCCCGGCTTTCCCACCCGCACATCGGCGGCCACCACGAGACCACCACCACGTGCTGACGTGAACAGTCCGGCGATAGTGCTGCGCGCCGTGCCGCACAGGTCTGCAGCCAGCACCTCGGCGGGCAACCCTAGCGCGGCATGAACCGCCGACGCGTTCGTCTTGTCCGCATAGGCGGGCGTGCTGGTGGCCAGGTAGATCGCCGCGGGAACATCACCCGCGCGCAGGGCTCGGCTCGCGGCCGCCACCGCCATGGTGGTCGAGTCCTCGTCGTAGGACGCGACCACACGGTCACCCTTGCGCAGACCGATCGCCGCACCGGGCAACCGGTGTTGGGGCAGATAGCTCGCATATCCGAGCAGACCGTAGGTCACGAGGCGCTCCGGAATGCCGCCGCGAGTCCCTGGCCACCACCGATACACATGGTCTCCAGCGCCAGACCGCCGCCGCGGCGCTGCAACTCATGCAGCATCGTCGCGAGGATGCGCACTCCCGTCGCCGCGATCGGATGGCCCAGCGAGATCCCGGAGCCGTTGACGTTGAGGCGGTCCTCGACGTCGGCCAGTGTGACTCCCCAGCCCGACAGCACCGCCAGCACCTGAACCGCGAACGCCTCGTTGACCTCCATCAAGGCGAACTCGTCGAGCGTGAGCCCGGTCTTGGCGAGCAGCTTCTCGACGGCGCCGACGGGGCCGATGCCCATCCGGGAGGGTTCGCAGCCCACCGCGGCCCACCCCTCCAGGAATCCGATCGGTTCCAGGCCGAGCGCCTCCAGGCGATCCTCGGCGACGACCAGGCAGGCCGCGGACGCATCGTTCTGCTGACTGGAGTTGCCTGCCGTCACGGTGCCACCGGTCTGCAGCGTGCGCAGCCGTGCCAGCGATTCCATGGTCGTGTCGGGCCGGACGCCCTCGTCGCGGCCGAAAACAATCGGGTCGCCCCGGCGCTGGGGAACGTCCACGGCGACGATCTCGTCGTCGAAGGCCCCGCGACCCTGCGCGGCGGCGGCGCGCTGATGGCTGCGCACGGCGAACTCGTCGGCGGCGGCACGGTCGATGCCGTAGTCGGACGCGAGGTTCTCCGCGGTCTCGATCATTCCGCTGATCGCACCGAAACGCCAGGCCGGTTGCGACATCTCGCGTCCCCGGTCGAGCCGGTCATAGAGGACCTGGTTGCCCGAGCGCGCACCCCAGCGTGCCGTCGTGGTGTAGTGCTCGATATTGCTCATCGATTCCACACCGCCGGCGATGACGACATCGGCGGCCCCGGTCTGCACCGTCATCGCCGCGGTGATGACGGCCTGCAGGCCACCTCCACAGCGACGATCGATCTGCAGGCCGGACACACTGATCGGCAGACCCGCGTGCAGCGCCGCCCACCGGCCGATGCACGGCGCCTCCGAGTTGGCGTAGGACTGGGCGAACACCACATCCTCGATGAACTCCGGGTCGATACCGCTGTCCGTGACCACGGACTTGATCACCTGCGCGGCAAGGTCTTCGGCGCGCAGGGGCCGCAGACCGCCACCGAATGTGCCGACCGGTGTGCGCCGCGGTGCGACAATCGCCGCGCGCCTCATTCCTCACCCCGCCAGCGGTCGGCGGACGGATCGAGCAGACTGTTGAGCTTCTCATCGGGCAGCCACACGATGGTCTCCAGTTCGAGTGCATCCAGAAAGCGCACCCGTCCGGTACGCAGGTCGGCCACCTTGAGCCGGGGCGAGTTGGCCTCGACGTCGATGCTGACCGCCACGTCGGCGAACTCGCTGCCGATGACCGCGCCCACACCCGGTATGGCCGTGGGTGAGGATTCGTCGAAGTGAATGCCCATAATGCTCCTTAGATGAGGAAGCTCAGTGTCGGAATCGGTTTGTCGGCGTCCACGAGCTGGACCTTCTTGTAGGCCAGGCGCAATTGCCCATCGACACGGCGCAGCCGGTACGTGGTGCGACCACCCCAGGTGTGGTTGCCGCGTGGACGTGCCTCCACGACAAGGAAGTTCGCCCCGACCTCCAGGTCGATGGTGCCGTCCCGGCTCGGCCGTCCACCGAGGAACTCGATATTGGAGATCAGTCGGCGCAGATGGGATGGCGGTGCTTGTGCGTAACGACGCCCGGTCCGAACCTGCTTGAGCCGGGTGGAGATCCGGCTGCGGTTGTCGTAGATGATCGACATCTGCCGAGCCGGGTCCGACGGCGCGGAATCGGCAGGCACCCAGTACAACGCATCGTCGGTCCAGAGGGACTCCCATGCGTCATAGTCGTTCTCATCGGCGTAACGGGCCTCCCGGTAGAGAAATTGCTCCACCTCATGGCGATCGAAGCCATCGGGTGCCGATGGGAGTTCGTCGGACTTGTTCAGCGACATCGTCACGGTGCTCAGTCCCTTTCCATCAGCGCTTTGTACTGGGTCCAGAAGCCGCGCATACCGGTTTCGTCGGTGTTCGTACCGATGGTGAAGCCGTTCTCGTCCACGGATTCGCGGTTCAGTCCTCGTCGCACGTCCAGCCATTCCGGGCTCAAGGCCTTGATGCCCTCCTGATTTCGCTCGTACATCTCGGTGTCATCGGCCAGCAGCATTCCGGCCGGCCCCACCGAACCGACGCACTGGGACACCATCCGACGATTCAGCTCGGGTGCACCGGCGAGCTGCACCGCCGTCGCATACTGCACGCACTGATCGACCGAGACGGGCTGGATGTTGAAGACCTGGATCTCGGCGATGAACAGGTTCGGGAAGATCATCACGTGGGGGGCACCCTCGATCAGGATCTCCTCGGCCCGCTCCCCGTGCTTGGCCCGCATCGCCGCCACATAGTCGGGGACCCGCGACTCGGTGGTCCCGAACCAGCGCATCGGCTGAGCGTGCTTGCGGAACTCCGGGCGCAGGTCGTTTTCGCTGTGACCATTGCCGAGGTCCCTGGTCACCGCGATCGACGAATCGCTGTACAGGGGGCCGATGGTGCTTCCGGTGACCCCGAAGATGGAACCGTGCACGAACTGCGGGTGGTAGCCGTCGGTTTCGTTCTCCGCGAGCAGTTTCCAATTTGCGCGTGCACTGTGCTGGAGCCAGCCGGCAGTCAGCTCGACCCGGCCCTCCGGTGACAGCCGGACCAGTCGGTCGATCTCGCCCGCGGCGGCACCGAGGTGCTCGATCAGCGACGGGCCGTCGGGGGCAAAGCTGCCGAAGACGAACCCGCCGTAGGACTCGACCCGGGGCACCCGCCCCATGGCGAGGTCCAACTTGCGTCCGCCGTAGCCCTTGAAGAACGGAAATCCGATGAGGTCGCCGTCATTACGGAACGTCCAACCATGGTAGGGGCACCGGAACGTGCTTGAGTTGCCCTTGGCGTCGTCACATACCTGATTGCCCCGGTGCGCACAGCGATTGAGCAGCAGGTGGATCTCGCCGTCGCGGTCACGGGTCATGATGACGTCCTGGGGACCGAGCTTCTTGCGGACGTAGTCGTTGGGGTGCGCGACTTCGCTCTCGTGGCCGACGAAAACCCACGTGCGGTACCAGATCTTCTCGAGTTCTTCGGCGAAGATCGACTCGTCGGTATACATGGTGCCGTGCACCTTGTCCGGCCGGATCAGCCGCTCGTAGCGGCTGCCGGTCTGTGCGCCGGGATCAATGACAGAGGTCATGGGTGAACTCCTTGTCGTGTGCCGAACGAGGGGCGCCGCTTCTCGCGGAACGCGGCGATACCCTCGGCGAAATCGTCGCTTCCGAAGAGCCGCGCCTGGTGGGCCGCCTCCAGGTCGAGCACCTCCAGAGGCGCCAGGGTGGGCGCGACGGCCAGCAGTGTCTTGATGGCGCCGTAGGCCGCCGCAGGCCCGGCCGCGAGCCGGGCCGCGTCGGCGTGCGCGACGGCCAACGCTTCGCCCGGTTCGGTGGTCTGGTCCACCAGTCCCCAGGCCTGGCCGGTGTCGGCGGTGAAAGGTTCGGGCAGCAGGAACATCTGACGGGCCTTGGCGACCCCGACACGGCGCGGCAGCGACGCGAACGAGCCCATATCGCCTGCGAGCCCGACGTTGGTGAATGTCGTGGCGAAGCGCGCGTTTCGGGCCGCGACGACGCGGTCACACGCCGCGGCGAGTGCGGCCCCGGCGCCGAAGGCGGCACCTTCGACCGCGGCGATGACCGGTTTCGGGGTGTTCCAGATCGCCCGGATCACCCGTTGCGCCAGCTGGGCGCGTTCGCCTGCCTCGACCTCGGACATGACCTTCATGGTGGAGATGTCGCCGCCGGAGCAGAATGTGCTGCCCGCCCCGGTCAGGATGATGACACGCACCTGGGAGTCGGCGTCGGCGGCCTCGAGCGCATCGGCAAGTTCCAGCCGTAGTGGAATGTCGATGGCATTGCGGACATCTGGCCGGTTGAGGGTGATCACCCGGACAGCTCCGTCGTCGTGCACCAGGACGTTCATCGGCCGATGAACTTCGGCGAGCGACGTTCGATGACCGCGCGAAGACCTTCGAGCGCGTCAGCGGTACCGGACAGTTCGGATACCGTGCGGGACTCCTCGGGCAGCCGCTCCTCGATGGAGGCACCGACGCCCGACCACACCAGCCGCTTTGTCGCGGACAACGCCAAGGTGGGCATCGCGGCGAGCTCTGCGGCGAGGCTTTCGGCCCGAGCTTCCAGAGTGTCGTCGGGGACGACCTCGGTGATCAGGCCGATGGCAGCGGCCTCGTCGGCGGTCAGGGTCGGGTTCGTCAGCAGTATCCGCAGGGCTTGCCGCAGGCCGACCAACTGGGTGAGGGTGACCGACGACCCGCCGTCGGGCGCCATTCCGACCCGTACCGCACCGGAGAAGAACTTGGCTGACGCAGCGGCGATCACGATATCGGAGGCACAGACGAGGCCCAATCCCCCTCCGCCGGCGGCAAAACCCTGGACGGCAGTGATGACAGGAACGCGCAGCTGGATGATCGCGGCCGTGGCCAGCTGCAACCAAGCGGTCGCCTCGCGCAGATAATCGGGCAGCTGTTCACCCTTGGACTCGAAGGTGTGCACGTCGCCGCCTGCGCAGAAGTTGCGACCGGCGCCCGAGAGCAACACCACCTTCACGTCGGGGTCGGCGTGACAGCCCAGCACCGCTTCGTGCAACGCCTTGAGGGTCTCGACATTCAGCCCGTTGGAGATGTGCGGACTGTTCAGGCGGATCTTGGCAACTCCACTGGGAGTCACCTCACGCAGTACGGGGGTGTAGATCGTCTCGGTCACGCTTGGATTTCCCTTTCCTTGAAGGCATCAACGCCGGCCTGGCCGGCTGGGCCTCCGATGCGCCAGACGACAGCGTCGGTCTCGGCGGCGTTGGCCGAATCGAAGTCCTGGTCCAGGCCCTCGGTCACCAGACGCTTGATGGAGGTGATCGCGGACCGGTCCCGCCGCGAGAGTCGGTCAAGAAATCTCTCGACCGACTCGTCGAACTCATCGGCCGGATACGCCTCGTAGGCCAGCCCGAGCTCGACCGCCCTGGTACCGCTGAACTTGTCACCGGACAGCAACAGCGCCAGTGCCTGCTGACGGCCCAGAATGCGTGGCAAGCGCGCCGTGCTCCCCCCGCCCGGAATCATCCCGAAGTTGACGTGGTTGTCCGCGATTCGCGCGGCGTCACTGACCACGACGATGTCGGCGGCTTGCATGAGCTCGAATCCACCCGCCATGGCCACCCCGTCGACGGCGGCGACCACCGGCACCTGGGCACGTGCAATGGCATCGCAGGCGGCCTTGAAGGACGTGAACAGCTCGCGCAGTTCCGCCGAGCCCTCCGCGCGCAGTCGCTGCACCTCCTCGAAGTCCCCACCGGCGCAGAAGTTGCCGCCTGCCCCCCGGATCACGATAACGTTGATGTCCTGGCGCTGACCGAGGCTGGTGAGCGCCGCGTCGAGCTCACCGGCGAGTTGGACGCTGATGGCATTCATGCGGTCGGGCCGGTTGAGCGTGATCCGCCCGATCGTGCCGTCGATCTCGCTGAGGACAGTTTTCACATGTACCTCCCGCCGCCGACTTCGATGACGGTGCCGGTGATGTAGCTGGACAGACCGGATCCCAGGAACACCACCGCGCCCGCAACCTCGCCGGGCTCCCCGGCCCGTTTCATCGGGACGTCGGCTTCACGCTGAGCGAAGACATCCGGCGGCATCGCCGCCGTCATCGGGGTACGAATCAAACCCGGCTGGATCGCGTTGATCCGCACATTGTGATGAGCGACCTCTTTCGCCGCGGCCTTGGTGAGGCCGACGATTCCGGCCTTGGCCGCGCTGTAGTTGGTCTGGCCAGG
The DNA here is from genome assembly GCF_002968335.2 of Mycobacterium sp. ITM-2016-00316. Lineage (NCBI taxonomy): Bacteria > Bacillati > Actinomycetota > Actinomycetes > Mycobacteriales > Mycobacteriaceae > Mycobacterium > Mycobacterium sp. ITM-2016-00316. The sequence continues at coordinate 1,586,161 of NZ_CP134398.1, read as the reverse complement.
GTTGCCCGACTTGCCGGAGAGCGAGGAAATGTTGACGATGCTGCCCGACTTCTGCTCTCGCATCACCGCCGAGGCTTCCCGGATCCCGAGCCAGGTGCCCCGCAGATGGACGGTGATCACGGAATCGAAGTCGCTGACCTGCATCTTCTTCAGCGACGCATCGCGAGTGATACCGGCGTTGTTGACAAAGATGTCCAGACGCCCGTGCTTGTCGACCGTCTCGGACACCAATGTCCGCACGTCATCCTCGGAAGTGACGTCACAGGCCGCGCCGCTGCACTCGACGCTTCCGCCGGCGACATCTTCGGCCGCGCGCCGCGCGGCCGTGTCGTCCAGGTCGGCGAGGACCACGCGGGCGCCGTGGTGGTGGAGCGTTCGCGCGATCTCCAACCCGATGCCCTGTGCCGCGCCGGTGACCACCGCGATCTTGTCCTGGAGCAGTTTCTCCACCGGGTTCTCCCATCGGTCCATGCGGTCATGGACAAATCTAGCCGAAATTTCTAATCTAGGTTAAATCAATGGGTCGGGCGGTTTCAACCAGCCTTCCGGCCGGGAAGGATCATCATGGATCTGGGACTGACGGGCGCGCGGGTCGTCGTGACGGGCGGCGCGTCCAATATCGGCCGCGGCATCGTGCACGAGTTCGCCACCGAGGGCGCGCGAATCGTCCTGAACGACATCGATGAAGCGCAGGCCAAGAAGGTCCGCGACGAGGCCCTCGACCTGGGCGCGACCGCTGTCGAGCTGGCGGTCGAGGACTTGACCGTGCCCGGCGGTGCCGAGCGCACCATCGGGCGCGCGGTCAGCCAGTGGGACGGAATTGATGTTCTGGTAAACAATGCGGGATGGAGCGTGCCCGGCTTCGTGGCAACCGACACCGACCGTGACAAGTGGCAGCGCACGATCGAGGTGAACTTCTTCAGCGCGGTGGCCGCGACGCAGGCCGCCATCGGCCCGATGAAGGACAGCGGCAGCGGAGCGCTGGTCTTCATCGCCAGCGACGCGGCATTGGGCCAAATCCGGCAAGGCATCTACGGGGCGTCCAAGGCCGCCATGGTCGCCTTTGCCCGCACCACGGCCCGCGAACACGGACGTCACGGCATTCGATCCAACATCGTGTGTCCAGGCTTGGTCATGCCGGAGAGCCCCGATGCGGTTGGCGCATCCAGCCTTTGGGCGGTAGGCGAGGATGCGGTGTTCAACCCGAAGCAGATCGATTTCATGCTCAAGGACACCCCGACGCGCAGCCTGACCACCGCCCAAGACGTCGCCAGGGCCGTGCTGTGGTTCTCGTCGGCGACAGCGGCGCGTCAGGTCACCGGACAGATGATCTCGGTCAGCGGCGGTTACACGATGCCGTGACCACCGGTGGCCGGGCTGCGGTCAGATCGGCGTGAACTCGGAAACCAGCCACCGCCCGTCGACTTTCTCGAGGCTGACCCGGACGGTGGATGCGGTATCCGTCGGAGCACCGGCACCGATGGTCGAGGTCTGATTGACGAACAGCAGTGCCACGGCGTGCCGGGAACTCGCCGATACCGACGCTGCCGCAGCGACATTCGCGACAGCAGAGATTTTCTGTGCCTCCGCGCCGGGTATCACCACCTCCTGGATCAGCTGTCCATAGGAATCGCGGAATGACCCGGTCAGTCGCGACTGCGCGGCTTCGAGGCTCTCCTTGACCGAGCCCGGCTGGTAGGACAGCAGGGCGACCGTGGTGTCACGGGCGGCCTGCACCGACTCACCGGCGGCCGAGCGCGCCTCGCGGGAGGACCCGTCGACCCATTTCAGCCAACCCGCCATACCCCCGAGACCGATGATGACCACGGGTAACGCGACGAAGGCGAGCGCCCCCACCAGTGAGGTGGTGCGCCGTCCGGTCCCGGCGGCCCTGCGCTGATCACCGCTTGACTCGAGGCCGTTGTCGTGGGCGTCTGCGGTCGTTTCATCATCGGCGGCAGTGACCTCCGGCGAGGCCGCGGTGCTGTCGAGATCGGTAGGCATATCAACCCTTTATGTTGTGTGACTGCATTTTCCGTCCGTCCTCGATGCCGGTCAGGGCACGAAGGCGACATTGGATACCTTGACGTCCTCGCCCATCCGTTGCACGGAGATCCGCATCCGCCAAGACTTCGGCTGTTGCTCGGTGCCGTCGGCCATGGCCGTCGTGACACGGACGGCAACCAGAACCTGCGCTTCGTTGTCCGACACGGATTCCAGGCCGGCATCGAGCACCGTGCCCTCCGACGTGGACTGCGCTTTCTTGACCACCTCGATGAATGGTTGTGCACGAGAGCTGAAGTCGTCGTAGAACGTCCCCGTCGCAGAGTCGAGAATGCGTTCGACGTCGTGTTCGACCTCGGCGTGATCGACCGATGTCAGGTTGATCGCGCCCTGCCTGGCCACCTGCACGAAGACCGCGTTGTCATCGTTGATCTGCGCAGAGTGATAGGCCCGGGTGCCCAGCCAGCCGCACAGGGATGCGACCGCCACTGTCGCCATCAGTCCCGCGATCAGCGCGATGCTGCGCGGACTCCGGCCAACGCCGGAATCGGATTTCTGTTGTGCGGCAACGGCTATTTCGGTGTCGGCGGCATGATCATCGTCTGCCATGTCTGCTCCTGGGCGTTGTTGGCCAGATTCGCTTGGGTGTAGACGTGTCCGTCCGGCCCGATGTAGGTCCCTGTCGCGGGGTCGTACTCGGCAACGGCGATCGGCGGCCCGGGCGGCGGGGCCGGGGCGGGCGGGACGGTTGCCGTCCGCGGCGCGGGTACGGGCTGCCCCGACAGCGTGGCGTTCGGGTCGCCCTTCCAGTTGTAGCCGTCGTTGAGCGGTACGTAGTTCTCGTCGCTCTCACACATTTTCACCGTCGGCGCGCGCTTGCCGGGTCGGGTCGCACACGGCAGGTTGCGGGCTCCGCGCACGTTGAACATCGAATCTTGCGGGACCCGGCAATAGAAATCACCCTCGGGGCGATCCGGGTAGTCGGTCAGGCTCGTCGGCCGGGCCTGCTGCGGCGGAAGATAGCCGGTCAGGCACGGTGGGGGCAGGTTGATGTTCAAGTTGAAGCTCAGGAATGCGCCCTTGTAGTCCTGCTTTGTGTTGCGGTTGGTCACCCCGGCGCCCTGCACCACCTCCACGGCGGAGGGGGCCAGCACCAGCAGCTGCTCGATATGGGGCTGGTAGGTCACCGCGACATCGCCGAGCGTCACCAGATTCGCCAGCACCACCGGCAAAGTCGGCTGGAGCCGGTCGAACAGTTGCGCTACTTCACCGGCCGCCTGCGATCCGTCGGTGAGGATGGCTCGGACCGACGTGTCCTCGTTCTTGAGCTGCTCGGTCGCCGTTGCCACATTCGACGCCCATGCCTCGATCGAGCCGGCGGTCGCCGACTGCGAGTCGAGGATCGGTGCGGAATGGTCGATCAGATTCGTCAGTGCATCCAGATTCGCACGGGCGTCGATCGCCAGCGTGGTCGAGCCCTTCACCAGGCGCGCCAAGTCAGGGCCGAGGCCACCCACAGCGGTGGCGGCCTCGCTGACCGCGGTCTGCAGGTTGTCCCGCGGGATGACTTCCAGACCCCGGTTCGCGGCGTCCAGCAGCATGCTGATGTCGGGCGGGACGGTCGTCTGATTCCTGGGAATGACGTCGCCGTCCTTGAGCGGGCGGCCGCCGCCGTTCGGGAGCAAGGCGACGTACTGCTCACCGATCGACGACGCGCTGTGCACTTCGGCGGTCAGGTCCTCGGGGATGTCGATGCCGGACTTGAGCGACAGCACCGCGACAACGCCGGTGCTGTCGAGGTTCACCTCATCGACCCGGCCGACCTCGGTCCCGCGATAGGTGACATTGGCGTTCTTGTAGAGGCCTGCGGCGGCGGGCAACTCCACGGTCACCTTGTAGTGCCCGACGCCGAACAACAGATTGGGCAACCCCATGTAGTTGAAGATCATGATCGCGCCGCCGGCGAGGGTGAGCACGGAGAAGAAGGCCAGCTGGATGAGGATTCGTCTGCTGAGTACCATTTACGGCCCCTGGTTCAGGTGGTACGGGATGACCAACGGGTTGACCGCGGTGTATGGGCTCGGAAGCTGACCGATCGTTCTCCCCCACTGCATCTCGAGCTCGGTGAGCTCCCCTTCGAACCGGGTGCCGGTGAAGAAGGACGAGTCGATCCGGCTCAGGGTCAGGTCGATGACGGCGGTCAAGTTCGCGTAGTCACCGCGGAACCATTTACTCAATGTCTCGTGCGCAAAGGGATAGACCGAGAAGAAACTCAACGATCGGGTCAACGCCGGACCGGAGTCGGCGAGCGATTTGAGCACCGGCCCGATGTCCTTCAGCTCCTGGATAAGAGCTTCCTTGGTGAGGTTGCTCGAGTCGGCCGCGAGCGCGCTGAACTTGCCGAGTTGATCGAGCGCGTCGGCCAGCGTGTCACGCTCGTCCTTCAGCACTTGCAACGCGTCGGGAATCGTGGTCAACGCCTTGTCCACCACCGGCCGCTGGTCCGCGAAATCGGATACCAGATTGTTGAGGCTGTCGGTCGCCGCGATGATCTCGTCGGTCTGCCGGTTGGTGTTGCCGATGAAGGTGTCCAGCTGAGTGATCAAACTCCGCAGATCGCTTTCGCGTCCCGCGAAGGCCGAACTCAGTGCCGTGGTGATGTCCTGGATCTGTCCGATGCCACCACCGTTGAGCAACAGGGACACCGCGGCCAGGGCCTGCTCGGTCGACGGGTAGGCACCTCCCGATGCCAAACCGATGAGCGATCCCTCTTCGAGTCGCCCCTGGGGCGCTTCGGCGGTCGGCGGGGCGAGTTCGATGTGCAGTGAGCCGAGCAGGCTGGTCTGACCGATGGTCGCCGTCGCGTTCGCCGGCAGGTTGACATCGCCGTTGAGTCTCATCGTCAGCACGGCGTGCCAGCCTTGCCGTTCGATCTTGGTGACCGTTCCGACGTTGACATCGCCGACCCGCACCCGGGAGTTCTGCTGGACGTTGTTCACGTCGGGCAACTGCGCCTGAACGGTGAACGCGCCCGGACCTTTGCCCTCGGTGCCGGGCATTGGCAGCGAGTTCAGGCCGCGCCACCCACTGCAGCCGCTGAGCACGAAGATCAGTGCGGTCACCGCCACGGCCAAGGTCGCGACGTGGCGCCGGTGCCCGGTCATGATCCCCCTCCGGCGGGCACCATCATGCCGGTCAGCCCTGCCGACGGATCCGTCTGCGCTTCGGCCGGCAGCGGAGGCGGTGCGGGTGCAGCGGTAGGCGGTTGCGGCGGAACGTAATTCGGCCGCATCCAGTCTTCGCTGTAGGTCACTTCGTTGGGGCGCGCCACGGCACCGACGATGGGGTTCATCCCCAGCGGGAAGAAGTTCATCTGGCGGTTCTTCACGATCGGCGCGAGGTACTGCACGCAGAGTTTGGCGGACTGCTCGGCTCCCAGCCGTGAGGCGGCCTGGATGGCACCGCACAAGAAGCTGATCGGGTCGCTGAAGTTGTTGGTCGACAGCGCGCCGCTCAGCGTGCCCTGGGCAGGCTGATAGATGTTGATGAAGTTCTGCAGCACCGTGGGCGAGATGTGCAGCAGCTGTTTGACATCATCGAGGCTGTCGGTCAATGCCTGCGACACCGAACCCAGTTTGTCGGTGGTGGTACCGAGGGATTCCCGGTTGTCGGCGACAAAGCTCGCGACGTCGCGGGAGACATCGCCGACACTTCGCACGGCAGCGCCGATCTCGTCGGGATCGTCGGTCAGCGCCCAGGTGACCGAAGCCAGGTTGCGGTTGAGCTGTGCCATCAGATCCGAGCTGCCCTGCAGCGCCGTCACGAGCAGCGACAGATTCCGCAGCGTGCTGAACAGATCGGAGCTGTGGTCGCCCAGCGCGGAGGTCGCCTGCGACAACTTGATCAACGTGTCGCGGATGCTGGCACCCCGTCCGCGCAGGTTGTCCGCCGCGGTGTTGACCACTGATCCGAGAGTGCTCACGCCGCCGGGCTCGGTCGGCTGCAGCATCTCGGTGAACCGCTGCAACTGGACCCGGACGTCGTCCCACTCCACCGGCACGGCCGTGCGCTCCCGCGGGATGGCCGCGTTGTCCTCAGCACCGGGCCACCCGTGTAGGCCGGCGTGAGCTGGATGGCGCGCGCCGTCACCAGAGACGGCGCCAAGATCACTGCCTTCGCATCGGCGGGAACCGTGTTCGCATCGTCGATCCAGAAGCTGACCCGTACCTGCTGCGGCTCGACGTCTATGCGGTCGATCTCGCCCACCGGCACGCCCAGGATGCGGATCTCATCGCCGACGAACAGTCCGTTGGTGTTGTCGAAGTACGCGGTGAACCTGGTGCGCGAGATATCCGTGGTGACAGTGATGGCGGCGGCGAATCCCGCCACCACGATCACCACCAGGACGAGCACCAGCCCGATTCGGATGCGTGGTGTGGTCACGGTTGCGTGCCTCCTGAGGCGACGGGATTACCGTCGGGCCCGATCTCGCCGGGTGCCGGCTGGTACACGGGCCCGGGGGTGGGCTCCGGAGTCGACTGCTGGCCGGGCGCCGCGGCCGCGGGCGGACCCGGCGGCGGACCACCGGGGGCCGGCTGCGGCCCCGGGTCTCGATACGGATAGCAACCGGGCCCCGGCAACGCCAGACCCGGCGGCCCACACTGCTGGTCCCCCGGGTTGCCGGTGATGGCGTCCGGGATCGTGAGTCTGGGCTCGCCGCCCTGTCCGGTCCTCGGGAACGGCACGGGGAGCGCCGGGGTACCGGGTTGACCGGTCTGCGGGTCGGTCCGCTCCGAGGGCGCCAGCACATTGGGGTCCAGCCCGAGATCGGAGAACGCGGCATCTACGAACGGCTGAATGTACTGCCCTGGCAGCAGGTTTGATAGGTAGGCCTTGAAGAACGGCCCCGACGACACCGATTCGCCGAGCGAGAAGACATAGCTGGTGAAACCCTTGATCGACTGCTGAACCTCCGCCTTACGGTTGTCCACGATCGTCAGTGCGCCGTTGAGCTTGTCCAACGCGGGTTTCAGGGTGCCGCGATTGTCGGCGATGAACCCTTTGATCTGCGTTGCGAGCGCGGTGATGTTGTCGGAGATCTGATCGAGCGCGGCGCTCTGCGCCTGCAGGGCGACCAACAGTGCGTTGGTGTCCCGAATGAGCTGGACGATCTTGTCGCTGCGCTCGCCGAGTACGGTCGTGGCCTTGTTCGCATTCGCCAGCAGTTGACGCAGTTGGTCATCGCGCCGGTTCAGCGCCTCGGAGAACCGCGCGACACCGTCGACCGCGACACGAAGATCCTCAGGGGTGTCCCGGAAGGTGTCGGCCAATGTCGACAGGGAGTCCGACAGCTGGTCGGTGTTCAGGCCACTGATCTGCGCCGTGATGTCGCCGATGGCATCGGGAAGCTGATACGCCGACGTCGTACGTTCCAGCGGTATCACCCCGTCCTGCTGACCGTCACCGCGTGGAGTGATGTCGAGGACCTTCGTGCCGAGAAGGCTCTTGGTCTTGACCGCGGCCTCGGTGCGATCACCGAGAGACACATCGCTGTCGACGTTGAACCGCACCAGAACCCGCGGCCCGTCCAGCGAGATGCTCTGGACCTTGCCGATCTGGAAACCGGATACCTGCACCGCCGCACCGGATGTCAGACCGCCGGCCTCCGCGAAGTACGCCGAGTAGGACTTCTGCGATGACACCAGCGGCAGCTTGTCGTAGTTGAGGACGCCGAAACCGACGGCGCCAATCGCGACGACACCGATGGCGCCGATGATCACCGGGTTGCGTTCCTGAAATGCCTTCATCGCGGTGTGCACCTACCCGAATCCTGGCCGGCCAGCTTCACGTAGACCGGTTGGCCGCCTTTGCCGTTCAGCTTCAAGACCAGATCGCAGATGTAGAAGGAGAAGTAGTCGCCGTTGAGTCCCTGCCTGCCCAGAATCCGGTAGGACTCCGGCAATGTCGCGAGCAGGTTGTCCACATAGTCGTGGTCGGCAACGACAATGCCTGCCGTGCGGTCGAGCTCCTCGACGGTGTTGGCCAGCGGGGGCCGGGCACGTGCCATCAGATCCGCAATGCTGGCAGCCGACTCATTGGTGTACGCGACGGCATTACTGAGATCGCCCTTCCTGGCCTCGAGCGTGTGCACGATCTCCGACAACGAGTCGACCGCCGCTCCGAATTTGTCCTTCTGATCGCTCAAGGAACCCAGCACGGTGTTGAGGTTGGTGACGACCTGCCCGACCAGCTCGTCGCGGTCGGCCAAGGTATTGGTCAGCGCCGCGGTCTGCGAGAGGAACGAACCGACCGTCGCCCCCTGACCCTGGAGAGCGGAAAGCAGTTGCCCGCTCAGCGCATTCACCTGGTCGGGGTCCAGCGCACGAAAGAGCGGCCGGAAGCCGCCGATCAGGGCATCGAGATCCAGCGCGGGTGATGTCCGGTCGGCAGGAATGGTCGCACCGGATTTCAGCTGCTGGGTCGAACCCGTGCCCTCTTCCAGTGCGAGGTAACGGCCTCCGATGACGTTGTCGTAGCGGATCACCGCCCGGCTGCCCTCGGTGAGGATCACCGAGTCCTCCGTGCTGAACTCGACGGTGACGGTGCTGTCCCGGTTCAGCTCGATCTTGCTCACCTTGCCGACCTCGACTCCGGCAATCCGGACGAAGTTCCCGTTCTCCAGACCGGTGACATTGGTGAAGATGGCCCGAAACGTCTGAGCGCCGTCGAATCTGAACTGCGCGAAGACGGTGAGCAGCGCAAACATTCCCAGGGCGGCGACGATCACGAATGCGGTGAGCCGCCAGGCGGCGCCCGACAGGTTATCCCTCATATCGTTGGCCTCTCAGAAATTCTGGATTCGGTGTTGCTCATGGCCCCGGCGGTGCGGCCGCGAGATCCGGCGCAAGGCCGTTGATTCCCGGTGGAATCGGGGCCTCCACAGCAGCGGGAGCGGCAGGCGGCACCCCCGGATACAGCGGCGCACCATCCGGGCCGTACTGGGGCGCGCCGTAGGGCGGGGCGCCGGGGTATGGGATCGGTCCGGGTGCCGGGCCACCGGGGTAGCGGATGCTCGGTGGTTCTGGCACCGCACGGGTCACCGGGAAGAAATTGGCCCAACCGGGGAATCCGATACCTGGATTCGGGCGATTGTCCAGGCCCGCGCCCCAGCCGGTGTCGGCGATCAACGTCCGCACCGGCCAATTCTTGGCCACGTCGGGCAGCGATCCACAGCCCGGTTTGCCTCCCGGACCGCCCCTGGCGCCGTTCTTGGGCAGGTTGCCCGGGTAGCGGTAGGGGTCGTCTCCGAGCAACAGTGCGGCATCGACGATCAGCGATTTGCCGTTGGCCCCACCGGTGTACTCCGCCTGCCCGAAGTCGATCGCGTTCTTGCCGCCCATGATGAGGCAGGTGTATTCCGGGTTGTACTTGTACAACAGGCCGGTCGTCGGTTGCAGGGTGTTGATCGCGCGGACGAGGTTGTCCTTGTTCGGCCCCAGCAGCTGCGTGCCGCTCTGCGAGAAGCCGATGACGTTGAGCAGCAACGTATCCAACTCAGCAGCGTTGCCGACTACGGTGGCACTCGTGGTACTGGCCGCATCGAGAATCCGGATGATATCGGGGGCGGCTGCGTCGTAGGCATCATTGAAATCCTTGAACGAACGCCAGTCCGCTCCGATGGCGTCCGACCTGGCGTTCAGCGCCAGCAGCACCTCATTGGCCGCACTGGTTGCCTCCCCGATGCGGGGGCCCTGGCCGCGCACGCCTTCTGCGATGGCGGAGAAGACCGAGTTCAATTTGGCCGGATCGATCTTCTCGATGACGCCGACAAGGTTCTGGAACACCGTGTTGACCTCGGTGCTGACATTCTGTGACTCGAGAACGTCGCCTGCGGCCAATACCTTCGGCGAAGGATCCTCGGGGTAGATCAGGTCCACGTATTTCGCACCGAAGACCGTTGTCGAAGCGATCCTCGCCTGAACGTTGGCGGGCAGATAGCGCACCTTGTCCGGATCGAGTTCGAGCCGGAGGCTCACCGGATCACGCCCACCGGCGATCCCACCGACATGGCCGACCTGCACGCCACGCATCTTGACCTTCGCACCGACCTCCATCACCAGACCGGCGCGATCGGAGGCCAGCGTCACCGGGATGTACCTGTTGAACGACCCGGTGAAGAGGGCCCCGGTCAGGGCGATAGAGCCGACCACGAACGCGATCAGAATCGCGGTCCACCAATCGGCGTGGATTCGGGATTGCCCGGCTACCCGGCGTGCCATCGCTCAGCCCGCCAGGTTGAAGTTGCCGGACTGCCCGTAGATGGACAGCGTGACCAGGAGCGTGACGAAGACGGCCACCACCAGAGAGGTTCGCGTAGCGCGGCCCACCGCTTCACCGACGCCTGCCGGGCCGCCGGCCGCGGTGAAACCGTAATAGGTGTGAACCAGCATGATCACCACCGCCGTCACCACCGCCTGGACGAAGGACCAGATGAGATCCGTCGGGATGAGGAAGGTGCGGAAATAGTGGTCGTACACACCGGTGGACTGGCCGTAGATCACGGTCGTACCGAAACGCGCTGCCAGAAAGGACATGATGACGGCCACGCAGTACAGCGGAATGACGACGATCACGCCGGCCAGGACA